>CAYXJG010000317.1:0-6515 GCA_964465285.1 uncultured bacterium | reverse complement strand
CATTAGCTAGGCCAGATAACTTATGTGTACTTAGTAGCCCAGCTTGGGAGAGGGACTTTGAATAGGTTCGGTTCCCCTGCTCTCAATTTGGGAGTAGACCGGAGGGCGTGCGAAGCAGGGGCTAGGGGATGAGGGCTTGAGTGGTTACATGAGATTTTGTTTAATCTCTGACCCTAAACTGAAGATGGTTTTTGCGATCGCCTATGGCATTCTCCTCTACTCAGCAACGTGATCCCTGGATTGCGGTCAACCTTTCGGTGCTCTGGCCTGGGTTAGGTCAGTGCTATGCTCAGGCATGGGCTAAGGGGGTTGCCTTGATTCTGGTTTCTGGAGGGTTGGTTTGGTTCGCAACCTGGTCTATTTTCAGCATCAGTGGCAATACATTAACGGGGTTGCTCATTTTAGAATTGAGACTTGATGCCGCGCTGTTCCACCAAAATTACATCAGTTCGACAGCGCGACTTTATGGTTGTCTATTCTTCCCGTATCCACCACCACCGGGCGTTTCGATGATGAGCACATCGTCTAAATCCATCTCGACACAGGCGGTACTGGGGAGGATTTCGGGGGACTCCCCGCCCCGCTCAACTCGATTGCGACCTGGGGCACCCCCTGCTCCACCTTGTGCGCCGAAGGTGGGCACTTGGCGATGGCTAGAGAGGATGGCAGCGGTCATCGGTTCTCGAAATTTAATGCGGCGAATGACACCGTTGCCGCCTGAATGGGCACCGCTGCCGCCGCTGTGGGGGCGAATGCCAAAATGTTCAAGCAGAACAGGAAAGCGCCATTCCAATACTTCGGGGTCAGTGAGGCGGGAGTTGGTCATGTGGGTGTGGACAGCATCAGTGCCGTCAAAGCCTGCTCCGGCTCCTGACCCGCCGCAGATGGTTTCATAATACTGGTATCGCTCGTTGCCGAAGGTGATGTTGTTCATGGTGCCCTGGGATGCCGCCATGACCCCCAGAGCCAGATAAAGACAGTTGGCGATCGCCTGGGAGGTCTCTACATTTCCTGCGACCACGGCTGCTGGGTAGGTAGGATTGAGCATACAGCCTTCGGGAATAATCATCTCTAGGGGCTTGAGGCACCCGTCATTGAGGGGAATGGCATCATCTACCAGGGTGCGGAAGACATATAGCACGGCTGCTTTGCACACTGCAATGGGTGCATTAAAGTTGTTGGGTTGTTGAGGAGAGGTGCCTGTGAAATCAATGCGGGCACGGCGAGTTTTAGGATGGGTGGTGATAGTTACCTGAATCTGGCTACCGTTGTCCATTGGGTAGGTGAAGCTGCCGTTGGTGAGGGTGGCGATCGCCCGCCGCACTGATTCTTCGGCATTATCCTGGACGTGCTGCATATAGGCTCTAACAGTTTTGGAGCCATAGTGGCCTAGCATTCTGTGGAGTTCCTGCACACCCTTTTCGTTGGCAGCAATTTGAGCGCGGAGGTCAGCGAGGTTTTGCGTCAGATTCCGCACGGGATATGGCCCCAGCGTCAGTCGTTTCGTAATCTCCTGCTGGCAAAATTTTCCCTGGTTCACTAACTGCACGTGGTTGAGTAAGATCCCCTCTTCATTTATGGAGGTGCTGTTGGGGGGCATTGAGCCGGGGGTGATGCCGCCGATGTCGGCATGATGTCCGCGAGAGGCAACGTAGAAGAGAGGTTTGTCTGGGCGTGAAGCTGGGCGTGAAGCTGGGCGTGAGGCTGGGCGTGAGGCTGGATGCGATTCAGGTAGGGGGGCGGGATGCCTTGCCCCTATTTGTTCGGCAGCGGTGGGGAGGAAGACGGGGGTGATCACGGTGACGTCGGGAAGGTGAGTGCCGCCATTGTAAGGGTTGTTGAGAACATAGACATCGCCGGGTTTGAGGGTGTTGCCTTTCTCGTGAATCAAGGACTGGATACTTTCGCTCATGGAGCCAAGGTGAACAGGGATGTGGGGAGCGTTGGCGACAAGGTGTCCCTGGTCGTCAAAAACGGCGCAGGAGAAGTCCAGCCGTTCCTTAATATTGACGGAATAGCTGGTGTTCTGAAGGGTGAAGCCCATCTGCTCGGCGATCGCCATGAATAGGTTATTAAAGATTTCGAGCATCACGGGATCGGGGACAGCGGGATCGGGGAATGAGGCGGTACTCGTCATCTCATCCCCTTTCTGGTCGCCTGTGCTCGTCATAACAAGACCTCGTGTTTCCGTCACCTCTGCTTGCCAACCGGGTTCGACTATATTGGTTCCGGTGGTTTCGATGATGATGGCAGGGCCAGAGATGGGAAAGCCGGGGGAGAGATGGTCGCGAGAATAGACGGGAGTGGTGTGCCAGGCGTTGGCTGTATAGACTTGGGCGGTGGCGATCGCCGTCGGTGGTTCTGCGGAGGACTGGATGGTGGGTTCTTGGGGAAGGGGCATGGAACCAATGGCTTCGACGGAGGCCGTGCTGACGATGAGGGACTTGTCGGTCATGGTGAAGCCATAGCGCTGGCGATAGGCGTCTTCGAAGGCACGCTTCATTGCGTCAGGGCTGTCTAAATCGACAATGAGGGAGGAGTCGGTGCCTTCATAGCGGAGATGAAGTTTTTTCAGCAGGTCAATGCGATCGCCCTCCACTCCCTGGGCTGCTACTTCGCTTTGGCTGGCTTTGGATAACTCATCGATTTGATGGTTTAGATCGGACATCATCTCATCGCTGAGCCGCCGTTCGATGGTTTTTTCCCGCAGGGCGCGGATGTCTGCCAACCCCATGCCATAGGCAGACAGAACTCCTGCGTAGGGGTGCAGAAAGATTTGCTTCATGCCCAGGGCGTCGGCAATGAGGCAGGCATGTTGCCCCCCGGCTCCACCAAAGCAGCAGAGGGTGTATTCCGATAGGTCGTAGCCCCGCTGTACGGAAATTTTCTTGATGGCGGTTGCCATGTTGTCAACGGCGATTGCCAGGAACCCTGACGCCACCTGCTCGGGCGATCGCAGGTCCCCTGTTTCTCGGTGAATCCGGTCGGCAAGGGCTGCAAATTTTTGCTGTACAACCACCGAATCCAAGGGCAAATCCCCAGTTTTACCGAAGACGTGGGGAAAGAAATCTGGCTGAAGTTTGCCGACCATGACGTTGCAGTCTGTCACGGCTAGTGGTCCCCCATTGCGGTAGCAGGCTGGCCCAGGATAGGCACCTGCGGATTCTGGGCCTACCCGATAGCGTGACCCGTCAAACATCAGGATGGAGCCACCTCCAGCGGCGACGGTGTGGATGGACATCATGGGTGCACGAATCCGCACTCCTGCCACTTCACTCTCCAGGGTGCGCTCATACTTCCCGGCATAGTGGGACACGTCTGTGGAGGTGCCGCCCATATCAAAGCCGATGACGTTGTGAAACCCTGCTCGGGTGCTGGTCTGCACAGCGCCCACGATGCCCCCGGCAGGGCCAGAGAGAATGCTGTCTTTTCCTTGGAATCGCTGGGCGTCGGTGAGGCCGCCGTTGGATTGCATAAACATGAGGCGGGGGGGAGGGGATTTTGGATTTTGGATTTTGGATTTTGGATTTTGGGAGGGGGTGAGGTGGGCGGCGATGCGATCGATGTAGCGGCGGAGGATGGGGGAGAGGTAGGCGTCTACGACGGTGGTATCCCCCCGGCTGATGAGCTTTATCAGGGGACTGACCTCATGGGAAACGGAGATTTGGGGGAAGCCGATGGCGCGAACTGCGTCGGCAAGCTGGTGTTCGTGGTGGGGATAGCGGTAGCTATGGAGGAAGGCGATCGCCACTGAACGAATGCCGGAGTTATAGGCATCTTGAAGCTTTGTGAGCAATGGGCGGGTGAGGGTGAGGGGCTGGAGTTCTTCGCCCTGGGCGCTGTAGCGTTCTTCGACTTCGAGGACTTGCTCGTAGAGCATCTCGGGCAGCACAATCTGGCGGGCGAAAATGTCAGGCCGGTTTTGGTAGGCAATGCGGAGGGCGTCTCGAAAGCCTTTAGTGATGAGTAGCAAGGTGCGATCGCCTTTTCTTTCTAACAGCGCATTGGTGGCGACCGTGGTGCCCATTTTGACTGTGGCGATCGCGTCAGCGGGGATGGGTGTATCAGCAGAGATGCCTAGCACGTCGCGAATGCCCTGGAGGGGAGCGTCGGTGTAATGGTCGGGATTTTCTGACAGCAGCTTGTGAATCACCAGGCCACCCTCGGGACGCTGGGCAACGATGTCGGTAAAGGTGCCGCCTCGGTCAATCCAAAACTGCCAGCGGTTGGAAGGGGCGATCGCATCAGTCATAAGGGGGACTCTATTAGGGGACATATACCTTGCCAAGTCGTGTCTCCAATTCAAAAATTAAAACTGTAGCCTGTGGCAGTACATAGCAATCTTGAATGAAATATGAGAGAGGGGGCGGGCTGTACCCGCCCCCTCTCTCATATTTCATTTCACAAATCACTTAGGAACACTATAGTCGCTCTATTGTAACGACTCTGTCTGCCTCAAAACCTGGACTGGCCCTCGCCTTAAATTCCTCTCCAAATTCGCTTGGCAGAGGACTCGATTCTCAGCCTAAATTCAGTGATGACCGGTATGGTAATGGGCTAATAGAAAGCCTGGTCGTTGACCCAATAGATTTTGCCTGATGTAGTAGGACGCGCTTCGCGCGCCCCATTCACCAGGCCACCATTCACGGTTCGCTTGGCGAATTCCTACGAGCAGGAATTGACTCATTTGAACCTACGATTGGTGGTGCAGTGCGGCATCACCGTGCCGTTCTACCAAAATCGGTCTTTATTTAGTCTTTAGTGCTCATGTTGATTTACGAGGAAGGAATCCATGATTGTTCCAGCTTTAACCTGGACATTGCTGGTTGGGTATGGCTATTTCATTTACCGCATTGTTCAGCAAACTACCCCCGGACGGGTCTCTGCGGCAGAATTTTTCAAAGGGGAGTCCTTTCAGGGCAGGGAGCCGAGCCTCTGGCTGTTGGTCGCGAGTGCTGCCATTACCTGGATTTTTGCTAAATCCATCGACAACGCCGCTAGTCTTGCTAATGCGTTTGGAGTAACGGGAGGCATCGGCTACGCCATCTACTACCTCAGCTTTGTCACAGCGGCGATCGCCATCTATTTCATCCGAGTTAGAGGTGGCTATCGGTCATTGCCTGATTTTCTCGTCAGTAAGTATGGAATAGGGTGCGCTCGATTGTTTTTGGTGGCGATCGCCATCCGATTATTAAACGAAGTCTGGTCAAACACTAAGGTGTTTTCCCTCTATTTTGGGCCAGAAGGCAGTGCGGGTTATTGGTTCGCGGTGGTTATCGTCACTGGATTCACGGTGTATTACAGCCTGCTGGGTGGTTTGCGAAGCAGCTTACTGACCGATGGTGCTCAGATGTTCCTGGCGGCTGTGCTACTTGTGCTGATTCTGGGAACCCTGGGTCCTGGGCTGGTCACTAATGGATTTCCAGTGGTAGAACCAGACACTCGACTGGCGGGCTTAACCTTCTGTGGTCTTGCCTTCGTGCAAATCTTTAGCTATCCCTTCCATGATCCTGTGATGACCGACCGGGCTTTCATTACGTCACCCAAAACTATGGCAAAGGGGTTTGTCCTGGCGGGATTGGTTAGCGGCGGATTCATCTTTCTGTTTAGCTTTGTGGGGCTGTATGCGCGCGCCGCTGGGGTGGAGGGGCCGCCGACCTCAGCGGTGCCTGCCCTGATTGGCCTGCCGATGATGCTCGTATTCAACGCCATCATGCTAACGAGTGCTGGCTCTACCCTTGACTCTACCTTCTCTAGTGTGGCGAAGCTGACTGCCCGAGACTGGAAAAACCAGGCAGATCAGCCTACGGAAAAGCAAGCATTCGTTGGACGGTGGGCTATGTTGATTGTCGCCCTTGTGGGCAACCTTCCCTTGCTGAGCCTGTACCTGGGCGATCGCATGGGCCCTGCCATTATTCTGGCGACGACCATCAGCGGAACGATGGTGATGGGCTTAGCCCCAATTTTTTTGCTGTCGTTTATTCCGACTGCACGGTCGCTCAGCTTTCATCTAGCGTTTTGGCCGGGGTTGATGTTTGGCGTGTTGCGTGTGGCTGAAAATGCCCTCAGTGTCAGCATTTTTCCGACCTGGATTCAGATGGGGGCGGGGCGCTACGCGGAAGACCTGGGCGTGAATGTCGTGGGACTCGCCATCTGCACTGCTGGATATCTGCTGGGGGCACTCTGGTCACGGCGATCGCCCTCAACAGATCAACTGGAGGCAGAACACACAGCGGCTACTCATCAACACCGTTAGGAACAAGGATTAGATCAAATTCAGCGTTGTTGGGCGATCGTTTCATTCACTTACCTACTTAGTCTCATTTTAAGTCTATAAAAATTTTTTTGAGTCTCGTAGTAATTTTGTGAGACTCAGAAATATGCGAGCAGCCAGGGAATACCGTGAAATTGAGTTCACCTTGGGTAAACTTGACGAGTGATGCCAATTCTTGAAAGTAGAACTACACATGACTTGGCAAAGTTCTCAAATTCACAGCGCAAGAATAAGGGTTTGG
>CAYXJG010000316.1:0-6540 GCA_964465285.1 uncultured bacterium | reverse complement strand
AACTTAAGTAAGTAGGTCGGTACTAATAAACTCAACTTAAAAACCGGGGGAGCGCTCCGGAGGGGCGCTCCCCTGGTTTTTAGGTTTTGAGGTTACTTATGCTGGGTTACTTAGACGAGTACAACTTGTTATGAAACCCTGCGCCGTCCGCACAGCAGGCAGTGCAGGGATTTCTCTAACCCAAAAGTTAAAGTTGTAGCCTGTGGAATATACAGCGGTGTGCAACTGGTTCAGCACACCCAAACGTGTTGAATGGCGGCGCTCTGCGCCGCCATTCAACACGCTGTACTTAATGCGCTTGCACAGCGCTATAGGTAGTTAGAGCCGTCTTTGATGCAGCAGGATATAGACACCACCGTGACTTTGAACAGCTTTAATGCCCAGAAAACACTGACCGTTGATGGCAAATCCTACAAAATATTTAGTCTGAAAAATGCCTCAGAGAAACTAGGCGATATTAGTCGACTGCCCTATTGCCTAAAAGTTCTCCTCGAAAACCTCCTGCGCTACGAGGATGGTCGAACGGTGTCGGTTCAGGACATTGAGGCGATCGCCCAGTGGTTGCAAAGCCAGTCCTCAACGCGAGAAATTGCATATCGCCCCGCTCGGGTACTTATGCAAGATTTCACGGGAGTTCCTGCTGTCGTCGATCTCGCTGCCATGCGGGATGCAATAGTGAATTTAGGCGGACATCCCGAAGCCATTAATCCTCTATCTCCAGTGGATTTGGTGATTGATCACTCGGTGATGGTCGATGCATTCGGCGATTCATCTGCATTTGAGCAAAATGTCCAGCATGAGTTTCAGCGCAACGGCGAACGCTACGCTTTCCTTCGCTGGGGTCAACAGGCTTTCGATAATTTTCGCGTTGTCCCCCCTGGTACAGGCATCTGTCATCAGGTCAACTTGGAGTATCTTGCCCAGGTGGTGTGGACAAAGGATGAAAACGGGGATACGGTTGCTTATCCTGATACTCTCGTGGGCACTGACAGCCACACAACAATGATTAACGGCCTGTCTGTCTTGGGGTGGGGTGTAGGTGGTATTGAGGCTGAGGCTGCCATGCTAGGGCAGCCTATTTCCATGCTGATCCCCGAAGTAGTGGGTTTCAAATTGACCGGACGCCTTCCAGAAGGTGCGACAGCGACAGACTTGGTGCTCACAGTGACACAAACGCTGCGACAAAAAGGTGTTGTTGGCAAATTTGTTGAGTTCTATGGCGAGGGTCTGGCTCACTTGACCCTGGCAGACCGAGCGACCATCAGTAATATGGCTCCAGAGTATGGGGCGACCTGTGGCTTTTTCCCAATCGATGAAGTCACGGTTGACTACTTGCGCTTTACAGGACGAGATACCGATCGCCTTGCACTGGTCGAAGCGTATGCTAAGGAACAGGGTCTGTGGCGCTACGCTGATGCTCCTGACCCTATTTTTACGGATTCTCTCGCTTTAGATTTAGCAACGGTAGAACCATCCCTCGCAGGGCCGAAGCGTCCCCAAGATCGCGTGTTGCTTTCCCAGGCCGCTCATCAATTCAAGGAAGCAGATTTTCCTAGCTTTAGCGGCACTCCATTTAACCCAGAACACTCCGTTTCTGTCCAGGGCACGTCTTATCAGCTTAAAGATGGTGCTGTGGTCATTGCTGCCATCACCAGCTGTACCAATACGTCCAATCCGTCGGTGATGATTGGTGCAGGACTTGTCGCACGCAAAGCCCGAGAAAAAGGACTAACGGTTAAGCCCTGGGTCAAAACCTCCTTAGCCCCTGGAAGCCAAGTGGTGTCAGACTACCTACAAAGGGCAGGTTTACAGGATGACTTAGATGCTCTGGGGTTTAACCTGGTGGGCTATGGCTGCACGACCTGCATTGGAAATTCTGGTCCTCTGGCGGAGCCGATTGCCAACGCTATTGATGAGAGTGATCTCGTTGCCTGTGCGGTGCTGTCAGGGAACCGCAATTTTGAGGGTCGAGTCAGTCCCCATACTAAGGGTAACTATCTGGCATCGCCCCCCCTGGTTGTGGCCTATGCGATCGCCGGAAATCTTGCCATTGATCTTAAAACTGAACCTGTGGGTACCGACTCTAACGGTGTCCCCGTCTATCTAAAAGACATCTGGCCATCTACAGAGGAAATCCGTGCCGTGATGAATGCGGCTCTCACGCCAGAGATGTTCCGCAGCCGATATAGCAACGTTTTCACGGGAAATACCGTATGGCAGCAAATTGAAACGGTTGAAAGCAAAACCTACGAGTGGAATGCTTCCAGTACCTACGTCCAAAATCCTCCTTTCTTCACAGGGATGGACGCCAGCGTAAATGGACAGTCCTGCGAAAACATTAAAGGCGCGCGACCCCTAGCAATCTTAGGGGATAGCATTACCACCGACCATATTTCTCCTGCCGGAGCCATTAAAAAGGATAGTCCTGCGGGCAGCTATTTAGTCGAGAATAACGTAGTACCCGCAAATTTTAATTCCTATGGCTCTCGGCGGGGCAACCATGAGGTAATGATGCGGGGCACCTTCGCAAATATTCGCTTGAGCAACGAAATGGTGCCCGGCTCTTCCGGGGGAGTCACTCGTCATATGCCGTCGGGTGAGGAAATGTCGATTTACGACGCGGCCATGAGATATGTCGCAGAAAAAACGCCTCTCATTGTGATTGCTGGAAAGGAGTATGGCACTGGCTCATCTAGGGACTGGGCTGCCAAGGGTACCCGACTATTGGGAGTTAAAGCCGTTATCGCGGAGAGCTTTGAGCGTATTCATCGCTCCAATTTGATCGGTATGGGTGTGCTTCCTCTCCAGTTTCAAGCAGGTACAACTCGCCAAGCTTTGACTCTAGAGGGAACGGAAACCTTTGACTTGAGTGGGTTAAATAACGGCATCCAGCCTGGAATGACTGTGACGCTGACCATCCATCGCGCTAATGGCTCTACCCAGGAGATTCCTGTAATCTGCCGTATCGATACCGTAGATGAAGTAGAGTACTACCGAAACGGTGGCATTCTTCACTACGTGTTGCGTCAACTCTTAGCTGCTTAGGAGCGAGAATTAAATAATTTGAACCAAATTTTGGTGAAGCGGTGCGGCGATGCCGCACTGCTTCACCAAAGTTGGATTTTATTCAATCTTTGCTCCTTAGAACTGCGAATGAGAATGAAGTAGCTAACCTGAGTTTGGGTTAAGCGGTTTTTGGGGGTGGACGCACCGCATCCGCCCCAAAACCCATATTCTGTCGCCTGCGTCGCGGACGACAGAATATGGGTTTGAGCTTATCCGGAATTGACGTTATTTACACGACTTGGCAAGTTTCACACAAAGATAGGGGTTTGGCGCGCGCGGAGCGCGCGCCAAACCCCTATCTTTGTGTTGTGAATTTGAGAACGTTGCCAAGTCGTGTTATTCAGGTGTCAAGCGTTTGCTTCGCTTAACGTTGTATGACCCTATGGGCTTAGGCTCAAGAGTGTATCCCCTGGACAGCGGGGGATACACTCTCCTCCAATGTCCTAACCTAAGTGCATATTGCTGCCTGACTCGTTCTTCAAACGTGCAAAACCATCCTACGCATCGAGTAGGATCGTTTCACTTACTGCTGTTCACTTACTTCTATAGAGAGAGCAGCTAAAATAGCAGATGATTTCTCGTGCTTTTTACAACACTCCTTTAGAGCTGGGAATTTCGTGAGCGCGGCGTGGATCTATGGCGATCGCCATCCGCATAGCACGGGCAAAAGCTTTGAACGTAGCTTCAATAATATGGTGTGAGTTGATGCCATCAAGCTGGCGAATATGAAGAGTCATCTGAGTGTGGTTAACAACTGCAACAAAAAACTCTCGTACTAATTGTGTGTCATAGCTGCCGACGCGCTGGGTAGGAATCTCCAGCCCGTAGCTGAGATGAGGACGCCCGGAAAAGTCCAGCGTCACCTGTACAAGAGCTTCATCCAAAGGAGCAATGAAATGCCCAAAGCGTACGATGCCTTTGCGATCGCCCAAAGCCTTCTGAATTGCCTTCCCCAGAGAGATTCCTACATCCTCGTTAGTATGATGATCATCGATTTCTAAATCCCCCTTTGCTTGAATATCTATATCAAGCAGCCCGTGGGATGCAATCTGATGCAGCATGTGGTCAAGAAATGGAATGCCCGTTTTAGCAATGCAGGTTCCCTTTCCGTCTAAGTTGACCCTCACCTGTACGTCGGTTTCCTTAGTGACTCGACTCACAGAGGCAATCCGGTTGGGGATACATATGCCAGAAGCTGCATTTTCAGAAGAAGGATTAAGCTGCTGGGTGTCGATAGCCTCCGTTGAAATATCGCGGGTTTGCATAATGCCTCACAAAAACTATTGAACATATAGCGCTGTGTAAGCGCGTTAAATAAATTTTTTGTGGAACAGCGCTCCATGCCGCCCCACGGGAAGTTCCGGATGTGCCTAACGAGCTTACACACCGCCATAGAAAAGCATCAAGACTGACGCGAACGATCGCTTCTCGAGCAGCGCTGAGTTGCCGGGTTGGTTGACGCAAGTCTCACAATACTAGCTCGGCACTGCTGCTTTGATGGATTATTGGTCTTTTATCTTTTTCAGAGCTTTTCGAGTAGTGGCAGGCAGCACCCACCCCTATGCAAAAAACATAAGCCATGAATGTTTGTATTGGGCTACTTCACTTTGCCTACTCTGCACGACTTGGCAAGTTTCACGAAAAACTAGGGGGTTGGGGCGCGCTCAGCGCGCCCCAACCCCCTAGTTTTTCGTTGTGAATTTGAGAACTTTGCCAAGTTGTATACTCTGGAGAGATGAGATGAAAAAGAGCGTAAAACAGTAAGAGAGGAGGCAGGATAACTCCTGCTTCCTCTCTTAGAGATTCTAACCTGTTACCTAGATGGATTAATAGAATAAAGCCATTTCGACTAAACTTTGCTGTGGCAGCAGATGTTACCGCATTGCCCAAGCAAAACTCAGGTATGCCCTGATCCTCTCCTCTTAGGAGTGAGAATTAAATAACGTGAGTCAGATTTGGTCAGGGCAGCGTGGCGATGCCGCGCTGCCCTGACAAAGTTAGGCTCTATTTAGTTCTAATTCCTTAGTCAATGTCAGGCATCGACAACACAGGCTCAGTCTCACGATTGATACCCTTCTCGAATCCTGCAACAGCAGCACGGGCACGACCTGCGTGCCATAGGTGACCAATCAAGAAAAAGAAGCCCAGGATAAAGTGAGAGGCAGCCAACCACTGGCGCAAATTCACGTAGTTTACTGAGTTCGGCTCGGTAATAACGCCGCCTACTGAATTAATAGATGCGTTAGGCGCGTGAACCATGTACTCAGCAGCACGGCGGATTTGCCAAGGCTGAATGTCATTCTTGATCTTATCCAGGTCAAGCCCATTGGGACCACGGAGAGGCTCCAGCCAAGGACCCTGGAAGTCCCAAAAGCGCATGGTTTCACCACCGAAGATGATTTCACCCGTAGGAGAGCGCATCAGATACTTACCCAGACCCGTAGGCCCTTGGGCAGAACCCACGTTTGCACCCAGGCGCTGGTCGCGTACCAGGAAGGTGAATGCTTGAGCCTGAGACGCTTCAGCGTTGGTCGGGCCGTAGAACTCGCTGGGGTATGCCGTGTTATTGAACCAAACCATGCAGGATGCGATTAAGCCCATAAGAGACAGCGCACCCAAGCTATAGGACAGGTATGCTTCGCCTGACCATACAAAAGCACGACGCGCCCAAGCAAAGGGCTTTGTCAAAATGTGCCAAACACCACCTGCGATACAAATGAGTCCAACCCAGATGTGACCACCAATGATGTCTTCCATGTTATCGACACCAACAATCCAGCCCTCACCACCGAAAGGAGAGGCAACCAGATAACCAAAGATGGTTGCTGGGTTTAAGGTGGGGTTCGTAATGACACGGACATCGCCACCGCCGGGAGCCCAGGTATCATAGACACCACCAAAGAACATGGCTTTCAGCACTAACAGAAATGCACCACATCCCAAAAGAATCAAGTGAATGCCGATGATCGTAGTCATCTTGTTCTTGTCTTTCCAATCGTAGCCAAAGAAGGAAGAATATTCTTCCAAGGTTTCAGGGCCACGAACAGCGTGATAGATACCACCAAGACCTAGAACGGCAGAAGAAATTAGGTGCAGAACACCTACTACAAAATAGGGAAAGGTATTGATTACCTCGCCACCAGGGCCAACACCCCAACCCAGCGTAGCCAGGTGAGGCATCAAGATTAAGCCCTGTTCGTACATGGGCTCTTCGGGGGTGAAGTGCGCGACCTCAAATAGAGTCATTGCACCGGCCCAAAAAACAATCAAACCAGCATGGGCAACGTGAGCACCAAGCAGCTTACCGGAAAGGTTGATGAGACGAGCATTACCCGCCCACCATGCAAAGCCGGTAGACTCTTGGTCTCGGCCACCCATCATCATAGAGCTATTAGAGAGCGTTACCACGGGGCAGAACCTCCTCAGGGAATACAAACTTCTCGTGGGGTTGGTCTTGAATCGCCATCCAGGCGC
>CAYXJG010000315.1:0-6545 GCA_964465285.1 uncultured bacterium | reverse complement strand
ATACAAGTGAGCGCCTATAGGGCGCGAAGTTTTCTAAAATGAGAATTGCTGAGCACAGGAGAGGAGCGGCGCGCTGTCCCTCTCCTGTGCTGTACTTAATGCGCGTGCAAAGCGCCATATGACTTGACATACGACTTGGCAAAGTTCTCAAATTCACAACGAAAAACTAGGGGGGTGGGGCGCGCTCAGCGCGCCCCACCCCCCTAGTTTTTCGTGAAACTTGCCAAGTCATGTTGACAGCGGTCTCAAAGTCATAGCAAGAAGATGAAGAGTTTGGTCGAGTACCGCATGCCCAAACCCTCATTCTTTCGTAAGCGGTGCTGAGCCGAGCATGGGTTTCGCCGCACACTTGCCCAACGCTGTAGAATAGCTGGGGATTGATAACTGGGGATTGATAACTGGGGATTGATAAACTGTAATCAAGCACCGCCAGGCTAATCGCTGGCGCTCTTCCTGCGGACGGGCACCAACGATTAGACGCCAACAATCAGCCCAAACGGGATCGAGTGAAGTGGTTAGGGGGAACACCCATGAGTGATGACACGATATTTGGCAAAATTATCCGCCGCGAAATTCCTGCCGATATTGTCTACGAAGATGACCAGGCGCTAGCGTTCCGAGACGTGAGTCCCCAGGCTCCCGTGCATGTATTGGTGATTCCGAAAAAGCCTATCCCCAAGCTGGCGGATGCCACGGACGATGATCAAGCCCTGCTGGGTCATCTGCTGCTGACGGCAAAGAAGGTAGCAAACCAGCTCGGCCTCGAAAAAGGCTACCGGGTGGTAGTCAACACGGGGGACGATGGAGGACAAACGGTGTATCACCTACACCTGCATATTTTAGGAGGCCGCTTCATGAAGTGGCCCCCAGGGTGACAGACACTGTTGACAGCTATTGTTGATAAGCGCTGCTGATAGGCAGGTTAGGATTTAAGTCTGGAGAGCTGATGGTCGTGGGTCGGCAGAGCCTTCAACGCTCCAAGATCAATTCATCTTGTTCTGCACGACTTGGCAAAGTTCTCAAATTCACAACGCAAAAATAGGGTTTTGGCGTGCGCGGAGCGCGCGCCAAAACCCTATTTTTGCGTGAAACTTGCCAAGTCGTGTAAAACAAGGACTAGTGCAGCGTCAAAATTAAAAATTAGGATAAATCCCGGAGGGACTTATCCTAGTTTCAAGAAATGACAGAGCACTAGAACCGGAAGGTAGTTCTCAGAGTAGCGATAACAGAATCGTCATTGCCCTGATTTTGGTTGGGAGCGGTGATCCAGATAACGCCTGGGGTCAGCGAAATATTATCGGTAATTTGGTAGCGGTAAAAGGCTTCCACATGAAGGGAGGTATCGTTGGTGATGACGATATCGCTCACCTCAGCGTCCCCCAGGTAGGGTTCCACACCGACCATAATGCCGCCCAGATTCCCCATCTTAAAGAGGTCGGGGAACGCTAGCCCCAAGCCGTAATACCAGATTTCGCTGTCGTCCTCCTCGACCAAAATCAGATCTGTGTATCCCCCAAAGGCATTGAGAGCAAAATGGGGGCTGAATTCATAGGATACCTGGATGCCGTAGGAGTTGGTCACTGCCGCTGTATCTAGCTCCACATGGGTGCCGTTGGCAGGCACCGTACCCACAAAGAACTCATTGCCAAAGCCGTTGTCGAAAATCAGGTTATCGTCCGTATGGTACCCGTGGACATAGGTGAGGCCCACCTGAAACTTGTCGCCGGGAGAAATGGTCAACTGTCCGAGGGCCGCATAGTCACCGTTGAACAGACCTTCCCCTTCTTCGGGGGAGGATGCTTCATCAGCGAGATAACCTGCCGTGAGCACAAAGGTGTCATCTTCATCAAAGGAAAAGCTGAGTCCGCCTCCAGCACCGCCGCCAATGCGGTAGATGGGGCTTTCCTGGCTGAAGGTGGAAATACCGCCCTGGCCTCCATCAAAGTCTGAGAAGTAGGGATTAACGGTGCTGGCAACATACTGCTGGTGACGGCCTCCGGTGGCGGCGATGTAGGCGTCAAGGCGATCGCCAATGGGGAAATAGTAGCCCAACCAGTCCAACACGAAATCACCGCCCGTATCCCCGCCCACTGTTTGAGCCAAGCTGCCCTCCGCCGAGGCGGGATCAAACGGGATGCCCAAATCATCCGCAATGGGATAAATGGATGGCCCGAAAAACTGATTTTCTTCCCCAGCGGCGAAGCGAGTGTGGAGGGCGTCTTCTCCCGTGAAGCTGGTCACGAAGTCGAGCCGCACCCGATAGCGAAAGACCGTTTGGTTGTTGATGTCATTTCCACCAAAATCTTCATCTTCAAAGCTGTCGCTGATATCAAAGATGACTTCTCCATGCAGCTTCGTTGTTGTAGAGAACTGGTTTGCCTCCAGTTCGGCAGTGCGGGCTTCCAGGGAATCGACCCGTCCTCGCAGGGTGGCGAGTTCTGCTGCAAATAGTTCCTGGAGGGACTGCAACACCTGGAGGTCATCGTAGGACACCAGGTCTTCAAGGCCCGCTGCCAGTAATTCGTTAACCCGGTCAAGGCAGGCGTTTACCCCGGCAGCAAATTCGTAACGGCTGAGGGCACGGTTGCCGCGAAAGGTGCCATCGGGATAGCCTGCGATACACCCATATCGCTCGACCAAAGACTGGAGCGCCTGAAATGCCCAATCAGTGGGCTGCACGTCAGAAAGCTGCGACACCGACGTAACCTGTGCCATGGGTTCGGGGTCGATAGCAACGCGATTGGGGGTCAATCTTGCTTCGCTAAGGGACGATACTGAGGGGATGGTGGATACATTAGTTGGGTCAAGCGCTTGGGCGGGCAGAGGGAATAGGAGGGCGATCGCCCCCATCAGGGTAGACCCTGTCAATAATCGACACTTTAAGCTATGAACTGTCATCTAAAAAACCTCACACCTGAATAACAAAAAATTAGACTTAAATGAGTCGTTATAAGTACCTCGGCATAAGTACCTCGGCACGATTAAAAACCAATTTCAAAACCCTGCGCTGCCCGCGCAGCGGGCAGCGCAGGGTCTATGGGTTTTATATTTAATTGTGACCACCTACTTAGATCGGCTTTGTCGATTCGAATGGTTTAAGGGACGGGAGTTTTCCTGCCAGGAAAACTCCCGGATGTTAATCGGGCTAGTTGCCTCCTCTCCGGCGTCCCGGATCAGTTTTGTAGGGTTTGATAATCACAGTATCCTTGTCTTTACGCCCGACAATGTAGCCCTTGCCATCTTCGAGCTTCGCGACCACAGTTTCATTGCGTTCACGGTAGTCGCGATCGCCCAACGGTACAACATGGATCACGGCCTTCTTCTCTCCAGCCTTGAAGATAATTTGATTATTCCGAGGCTTTTCACCCAGGTTCCGGCCTCGGTCATCTTTCAGCAGATAATCCTTATCCCCTCCCTTCGGGTCCGCAGATCCAGAGATACCGTAGAAGATTTTCATCTTTTGAGGGGCAGGCTGACTCAGCTCGACGAGGAAGCGGCCCTGATCACCACGAGGTGCTTCATCTCCTGCTTCTCTGGGTTCACACGCCTTATCTTTAATGGCCTTAATTTCGACCTCAATGGGTGGGGTGTCGGAGATTTTGACGACCGCAGACTGACGGTTGGGGTTGGGGTCGAGCTTGTACTCCGGCCTGTTTACCAGAGTGACTTCAACGGTTTCATCCCCTTCCCGCTCCTGATCTTCAAGGGGAACCACAGGCAGCCGCACAATCGTTTGGCCTGCTGGTATCACGGCGTTATTGAGATTTTTGTAGTCTTTATTCTGACGAGCTGAGCCTCCGACCCGATACTGAATGTTGAGGGGGTGATGCCAGGGATGGTCTAGCTGAATAGTAAATTCGCCATTCCTACCAGGTTGCTTAAAGCCAGGTTCCTGGGCATGAGGCTTGCTTGCCACAATCGAAACGCAGGGCAGCGGCGGTGTATCCCGAATGTTCACGATGGCTCGCGTCGGTAACTGGCTGGGTTTTAGTTCATAGTCCTGGGTGGGGCTGGGCTTGAGGGTGAGGATGACCGTTTCTGTTGGCTCTCGCAGGGCATCTCCACGGGGAATAACAGGGATATTCACAGAGGTTTGCCCTCTGGGAACCACGACCTGACCAGGTAAGGCATTGTAGTCTTGATTTGGAGTGGCAGTGCCGACGACTGTGTAGTGAACGGTAATGTCCTTATGGGCAGCCCGATTGAGATAGATGGTAAACAACCCATCAACTCTCACCTGTCCATTGCCGGGTTCTGCGGCATTGGGGCGGGGAGCGGTGACACCAACGCAGGGCGGAAGGACATCATCAATGATGGTCACCCCTGCTTTGTAGTCACTGGGATCAGGGCACAGCTCATAGCCGTCGCCCTCTTGCAGGGTCAGAATGACGGTTTCGTCTCCTTCTTGCTGCTGATCTTCGACGGGAATGACGGGAATTTTGACTTCGACCTCACCTTTTTCGATAGTGATAGGCACTTGAATGGGCTGATAATCGCTGCTCGGAGTCGCACTACCACCCACTGCGGCATTGATGGTCAGAGTCTTCCAGGCGGGGCGATCGAGCTGAACAGTGAATTCGCCATTATCGCCGCCGCTGTTGACACCGGGTTCGATGGCCTGGGGATCGCTGGCAAAGACGCAGACAATGGGGCATGGGGCATCCACAATCGTAACCGTCGCTGAATTACTGCCCCCTTCACCGTTAATCGTGTAACAGTTATCAACTTTATCTGCTGTCTCTTTCAAAGTAATGGTAGCGGTTTCGTCCCCTTCCTTCAGGTCATCTTTGATCGGTTCAATGGAGATTTTTGCCGCGGTCTTGCCTTTGGGAATGGTGATGGTACCCGATAGGGCTTTGTAGTCGGTGCCAGGGGTAGCCGATCCAGAGATAGTGTAGGCGATCGCCAAATCCCGAAACGCAGGCTCTGCTAGGGTAATCGTAAATTCACCATTAACCTTTGCCTGCCCAAACCCAGGTTCCAGGGCTTCTGGGATCGATGCAATGACACTGACATTAGGGCAGGGCACATAATCCTTGATGGTGACGGTTCCCTGATAGGGCATGCCCCGCTGGTAGTCTTCGCTGTCGAGGAGGGTCACAACAACGTCTTCATCACCTTCAATTTCCTCATCAAAGAGCGGAATGACTGGGACATCGACAAACTTCTGGCCAGCGGGAATCACAACAGGCCGACTAAAGCTTTTATAATCCTGCCCTTCCTTTGCCTTCCCTTCAACCAGGAATGAAACCGTTAAATCCTGATCCAGAGGAGCCTCTTCAGCGAGCACAAAACGAAACTTCCCTTCGTCCAGAGGCTTTTCTGCGGCTTCAGAATCAGGAGTTTCCAACCTGACCGTTGGGGGCGGAATCAGCTCAAAGGTTGTTTCAAAGTAGAAGAAAGAGCGCTTTGTGTGTCGTTCCGCATGGAACAAGACAAAGGAGTACTCTTGTCCCGGAATCAATTTCAGGGTTTGTCCGAAGAATTCCTTTTCAAAAAAAGGCTTCCCATCAAGGGTCAGATCAAGGGTTGCTTTTTGAAAGACATGGGTACCACCCAAATCAATTACCAACTTGTTGTCAATGAACACCCAAAGATCATCATCTCCAATAAAGGTAAAAACCTCGTCGCCTCGATATCTAAACTTGTGTGGTTTCAGCTCAGTGGTGAAGTGATAATTGTGAGCTAAGCCTTCATTTCCCAACAGTTGATTATCAATGGGGAAATACATTTTACTGGCATCAATGTCATCGAAGTTTTGACGGTTGATTTCTTCGGGATTGCCATAGGTTGTGCGAAAGAAGCCGGGTCGGTTTGGATCCTCCTCCAGGGGAATTTGGACGTCCGTTTTAACGACATTGAACTCTGGATCATCGACATACCAAGAACTGAATGATGCTTGACTGTTGACGGTTCTTTTCCGGCCTCCTGCAAACGCCGGCTTACCGCCGACTAATGTTGGTTTGATGATGCCTTTTTCTCCGTTACGGAGTGCAACATATTCAAAGTCTAGATGGGGCTTAATGCCAGAATTTCTGCCTGTTTCAGCCTGATGGGCAAAATCACGAATGATTACTGTTAGATGCGGTTTGTTTGCCATGAACTTTCCCTATGGTTCGAGGATTAGCAACAACAAATCAGGTCAAAGGAACCTATCCGCCCCCCTTGAGAGACTTTGGAATCCAAAGCCTCTAGGGAGTTTTTCGGATGGACACTAAGAGGGGGCCTGTCCGGGAAAGCATCTCACGTTTGCTCGATGATACATGTCGCTTTGCAAGGCGGGCTGCGACCGCTCAACAGAAGTGAGAGGCTCTGCTGTCCGGAGTTTTATGGCGATAGCTGATGTCGAAATGAAATGTCAGACAGAGAGTATCTACGGTAGCAGGAACTGCTATTCCGTAAAATTACTGTCTTTATTCTCACTACAATTATTAACGTCTCGTAGCGATATCACAATTCTTTATTCACAACAATTTCTCTGGCGATCGCCCATCCTCTCAAAGCAACTGAAACTTAAAGCAACTGAAACTTAAAGCAACTGAAAC
>CAYXJG010000314.1:0-6579 GCA_964465285.1 uncultured bacterium | reverse complement strand
TATGGATTTGAGAACTCTACCAAGTCGTATCATTTTCGTTCCTAACCTTTCTTAGTAAAGCTCTTTATTCCCACTAACGTTATCGCTCAGACCATTACGCCCTTTTCGGAGAATCTCAACAGTCCATTCGCGCTTAATGTCCTCATCCCATGCTTCAAGAAAATCACCGTGGAGTGAGAAACCGCCTCCTTCTTCTTGATGGTTATACCCGTCAGAAGAAAGACGAAAATCTGAACCAAATCCATCATAAGGAATATCGGTAAATCGGAGCTGGTAGCTTAGGCGAGGAAGTGGGTAAGGATGACTGTCGGGACATTTATTTCGTCCTAGTGGATAAGCCATATGACTTTTGTGGTCAGCCGAATCAAGATTCTTTCCATCCCAGCACTGCGGGAATACAACCGTCACCTGCAGGGTATCTCCCTTGTCAGCGTACACTGCTGCATCTTTAAAGTTCGATGCAGAGGGGGAACCGCTATAGCTAATTGAAACATGCTGATTCTGCTCGGAAGCTGTTGTCGCTTTTGGATTACCAGCAAGCATCCGAAGGCCATTTGGCATCATATTAATTTGGCTGCGGCTTAGTGTGTCTAGGTCATTGATACTTTCTCCCGGCCCAATCTTATTTCTAAAGGAACCATCCTTGTAGTAGGTATGAAAATGATCAGGAACCTGAATCTCGCCATCACCATCAAGAATTGCCGGTATCCAATATGAGCTGAGGTTTGCGGTACCTCCATTGGCACTGGAAGAAGGTTGAGAACGCAGGAGATCTCGTACTTCAAGTGCTCGCTCATTGAAAGTAGGCGCGTCTGAAATGAAAGTCTCGTCTGTAAAGTTGTTTCCCCAGAACATATGCAGATGGGTGTCGGCCACTGGCTTATCAAAATTAACGAGCGGGTCAGAGTAATTAAAGTGTGACAGGTCGCTCCAATTTCTAAAGAGTCCTTTGCCCCCCATATTTAAGCTCTCGTTATTTGGTCGCACACGAAAACCAGAATTCGCACTCTGAGGAAATGACGAAAGCTCATCGAGACTTGGGCCATTCTGGGGCATTATCATCTGGCTATGATCCGACATATGATTTTTGTCCTCCATGTCATGCCCTGGCATGAGATGATCGTCCTCATCTATGTCACTCGAATCATCTACAGTAGAGGACTCATCGTCGGCATTGCTTTCGTCACCCGAATCATCTATAGCAGAGGATTCATCGTCGGCATTGCTTTCGTCATCCGAATCATCTACAACCGGGGGGGGATTGTCGGTATTACTCTCGTCATCCGAATCGTCTACAGCAGGAGAGGAATTATCGGTACTACCCTGGTTAAGGGTATCAGAGTTCATAAGGCTCTCTGACTCTATGAGAATAAAATCTGCCTCATCGATATCTGTCTCGTTTTCTAGAATAACCATGGGGCGGAAGAATCCAGATTTCTTATCTCCCTTTGGATTGATTTGGATAGTCGTTTCATTTTCTCCTTGAAGGATTCGAATGTAGTCTGTGAAGGGTGTATTACTCTGATGAGTCGATGATGGCAATAGGGCACTAAAATCGATTTTGTCCACACCACTTTCAAAGTCAGTAATGACATCAGTTCGCTCATCATACCAGGGGCCGTTATACAGGAAAATGTCCTGACCGTTGCCTCCGCTGAGGCGATCGCTCCCTTCACCTCCAATCAAAATATTATTGTTCTCATTACCTACAATCACATCATCATCGTCCCCACCTCGCAACACATCTACTGGCTCATCATTCAAGCTAGAAGACTGAACTGGGGAATCTGAAACCGACTCATCAACTGGATTATTGACTGACTCATCAGCGACATCAGAAGAGTCCGTTAAATCAGGAGAATCTTCAACATCAGCAGAATTATCCGTAGAATCAGTGGAAGAGCCTGAATCAGAAGCATTCACAGATTCAGTGATGCCTGAGTCGGCTCCTACCCCTATCTCAGCATCTGAGGGGGTATCCGTCGTCATGGCGGAGAACTCTATGCCTGAAATGATCGGTGCTTTGCGAACACGCTGAAGTACGATATCTAAGCTGCCATCATCAACCGTTGTTGTAAATGAGTGGGTTTGAATGTCGCCCTTTTGATTAGACTTAACCTGGGCAACTGTAACTCCCTCAAGTTGAACATCAAATGTTCGAGTACGAGTGGGTTCCTTCATCCACAAATCGACTTGGTACGTTCCATTCTCTAACGTCTGACTGATACTAATATTTTTCTTATCCTTCAGGAATGAATTCAGCATCGTGTCAGTTGCGGCATCCACTCCCTCATCCGAATTGCCAAACTCTTGATATATTTCGGCTGACGGGCTAACAAACAATCCATCGCTGGTTGCTTCTGACTGAGACAACCATTGTCGATTATCAACTACAACCGCTTCTCCACCCAGGTTAATACCTTTGATAAATTGCCACGGGCTATCATCCATTTGAGTAGACCGAGCCATGAGTCCCTGATAATCTATATCAGTCATGTCTTGCTGCTGTAGCATTAGGGCAGCATCAGAACCATGATTTGACAACTCATCATATCCATCATGAGTCGGAGATAAAATAGCTGTTTTCTCAAACGACGAAGGTACTAAATTGTCTATATTTCCGGTGAAGTCATTCATGCGTATTCCTCTGGGATATGTGTTGGCTAAGGTGAATTCGGGAACAGCAAATTTAAAGATGCGCAGGGAGCATCCTGGTTTCGTGATTCAGGCGGGCGAAGCCTAGCCAATTTACGAAACAAAATCAGTTAATTTGCAAAGGTAGGATACTCCTGGCCTGCATGCTTTGGGTGCATTCTGTTTTCAGACAGTCATCAGATGGAGGGTATGTCTATCCTTCGACATCATGTATTTCAACATAACGTCAAAGTAAAATATCCTGAAGTAGATGTCTGAATTGGATACGAAACAGGACTCACAAAGCTCGAAGGCTCTGAGGTTATCTAGCTTAGCGCGGAACCACTCCACGTCAATGCCTACCCCCACCTTATATCGGGAAGTTGTACACAGTGCTGCCTCAAGAAGCACTTCTGCCATACGATACAGGTGAACGCTGATTTATCATCAGGGTTGGATAGATTTCGCTCCCTCAGAATAAGAATGAATTAGGAGCATCCCATTTTTGTTGGATGGAGTGGGGCTGAACCATAAAACCTTTAGTTCTGGCTTTGTGCTGTCTATAAAAGTTAGATGAAAGGATAGATGCTAGTAGATAGATGTCCTGTCTCTTCTCCACTCTACTTTTTCATACTTTGATTTAGAATGCACCGACTAGCTGGATTTACCATTCCAAGGTTTTGCTCGATGGAGGGGCTTAAACTCATCGTCTACAAGTAGTTACGCAAAATTATTGACACTTTTTCCTGAGAATCCACTGCTAAAGGAGGACAGGAATAAGTTTGTAATTAATTCTGCATGGTTACTTAAGTACCTACGCAGAATTAATTACAAACAAGTTTCCTAGGGGCACACCCCGTCGGGGTGTGCCCCTAGGAAAATGTGTAAATAATTTTGCTCAACTACTTATGAAGGTTTTGGTTGCTTAATGAAGGTTTGGTATGCACCTTTATCTGGAAAGACATCGAAACTTCATCGAAAGTTCCCGGAGGATACGATATCTGCCGCTTGAACATTTTCAAGAGGTATTTGAGGATGGCAGACCTTTCAAATCGGTCTTGACGCGCACTGGCGTTTATCGACATTGGGAAGAGCAATCAAATAATCTCACCAGATTTAGTCAGGACAGGGCGGCGATGCCGTGCTGTCCCAACACAATTGAATTGGGCTATCTGTCAGTACCTCGGCACAATTTAAAACCAATCTATAAAACCATGCACTGCCCGCTGTGCGGGCAGTGCATGGTTTATGGGTTTTATGTTTAATTGTGACCACCTACTTAGAAATCAGGTTATGCTATCGCAGGCTATGTTCTGCAAAGATTTCTGGGGAATATCGTGAACATCATTTGGATTGGACTGCTCGCAAGCTTGTTGGCAGGGTTGGGAACCGGGGTAGGAGCGTTACCCATTCTCTTTACTAGAACCCTGGGCGATCGCCTCCAGGGTATTTTCTTGGGATTTGGTGGCGGGGTGATGTTAGCAGCCACTTCTTTTTCACTGATCGTACCGGGGATTGAGTCTGCTGTTAGCCAGGGGTTTTCTAATGGAGAAGCGGCGATCGCTATAGCGGTGGGTCTTCTGTTTGGCGGCGGATTTCTTTGGCTTGCCCATAACAACTTTCCTCATGAGCATATCTTCAAAGGCAGAGAAGGCCCCACCCGACAAAAGTTCCAGCGAATCTGGCTCTTCATCATCGCTATCACCCTGCACAATTTCCCCGAAGGATTAGCCGTGGGCGTGGGGTTTGGATCGGGCGACATGGCCAACGGCATCGCTCTGGCCCTCGGCATCGGACTGCAAAATATTCCTGAAGGATTAGTGGTTGCCGTGGCTTTGCGGACGCTTCACTATTCCATTGCCTATGCGTTTGGGGTGTCTCTTTTGACTGGGTTGGTAGAACCTGTGGGTGGCTTGATTGGCGTTAGCGTAGTCAGCATTGCGCAGTCTCTCCTGCCTTGGGGTATGGCATTCGCAGCGGGAGCAATGTTGTTTGTGATTGCTGACGAAATTATTCCAGAAACACAGGCAAAAGGCATTGCTCAGGAGGGCACTGTTGGGGTCATGATCGGGTTTGCAGTCATGATGGTGCTTGATATTGCTCTCGGCTAGTCGCATCCATCTTTAGACTTGTAGTGTTATACTAGGCTTGACCTGGACTCACGCAGTTGCAACGCCCAAATCTTGTCAGGACCGGAAGGTAGCAGCAATACGGGATGCTTGTAACAGGCGTGAACTCCGGGTCTCCTTGTTGACGCATGATTGATACATTTCTTTGCTCCATAGGCTTAAGCGCAGCTACGACACTCCAGCATGAGTTCCCTTCAATTGTCTATGCTGGAAGCCAATCTATTTTCTGGGTCCCAATATTCTGGGTCACAATATTCTGGGTCACAGTATTCTGGGTCATAATATTCGCCGCCGATGCAAGGTAGTCCCTGTTCCGTTCCATCACGTATAATTCATCGTAGGACTTATCCACGTTGGTAAAGGGTAAAGGGCTGTAGGTTGTGTCTACTCCTTTGCTGGTCTAGAAAACGACGCAGAACTTGTATAAGTCTAATTATCGTGTACTCTCGGAGGGTGTAGTTCCTCTCTGTAGGAGTGACATTGCGCCTGAGCGACCTACTCATCCATCATCACAGGAGATCAAGGCTATGCCGGGACTGGGAGATCTGGTTCAAAAAGCGTTTTATCTGGGTGTCGGTATGGCATCCTATGCCGGAGAAAAAGCAGGGAAAACATTCGGAGAACTGCGATCGCAAGCCCAAAAAATCGCTGATGAGATGGTAGAGCGGGGCGAGATGACCGCTGAGGATGCCCGTCGCATGGTTGATGAGATGGTCAACCGCGCTCAAAAGTCAGGGGCAACCGTCATTGATGTTGACGCTCAGGACACGTCCCGAGAACCTCGTCCCATCGAGATTTCCGACGAAGATGACCAGGCAGCTTCGACAGCGGAAGTAGATACTCTCCGCCGAGAAGTTGCTTCTTTGCAAGAAGAACTGCGTAACCTCAAGAACTAGAGTAAGAAAATGCAGCAGCAGCAAATCTGGGAAGAATCTGCTGCGATGCCTGTCTCCCTTTCTCATAACTTCCTTGCTAGTGTGAATTTACGGTTAGATTTTTGCTGTTGATTTGCCTTGCTAAGTTTACTGCTATTTTTTTAATCCGCCATGCCTGAGCAACCACAAGACTGGCTCACAATCATTGAATCTGCTGCCCATGACTTTGAACAGTTTATGAAAGAGACCGCTGATGTTATGACAGAAACGGCAGATATCATGATGCAGGTGCCGATGGCTATTGCTGAGCAGGTGGAAGAGGCGATCGCCACGGAGGTTGACCAATTTCTTGATGAGGTGGCGGACTGGTTTCAGCCCCCTGTTCACTTCACCGTGCGGTTTGATATGGAGTGGCAGCCCGATGGCTTGGAGCCCTGGGTAGAAGTAGTCGAGCCAGGCCAGGGAAATCAAGCCTCATGTGTTGGCTGTCGTCACTATCACGGGCGCATTTACAACGACCATCTTCTGGTGTGCGGCATGCATCCCTATGGCTGGGACGGCTTGGATTGTCCCGATTGGGACGGCAAACCGTAAATACAACGTCATTCCTTAACCTCTTAGCAAGCATAGCTGGGAACGGCATCTTCTAAGTACCTCGGCACAATTAAAACCCATAAACCTTGCGCTGCCCGCGCAGCGGGCAGCGCAAGGTTTATGGGTTTTATACTTAATTGTGACCGCCTACACGACTTGGCAAGTTTCACGCAAAATAGGGGTTGGGGGCGCGCGGAGCGCGCCCCCAACCCCTATTTTGCGTTGTGAATTTGAGAACTTTGCCAAGTCGTGCGCCTACTTATAGCGCTGTGCAAGCGCATTAAGTACAGTATGTTGAACCAATTGCACACCGCTATAGTATTAGTCAGGCTGGCAGTCTGCTGCGT
>CAYXJG010000313.1:0-6617 GCA_964465285.1 uncultured bacterium | reverse complement strand
GCCAGGTCTATACTCTCTCACCCCCCTTCCTTGCAAGTGCAAGGAAGGGGGGTTGGGTTTTTAAAGTACAACAAAGAACTAACATATAGTAATAACCATACCTTCGCGAGCTATGCAGACATTGGGATAGTCTACCTGCATTTCGCTTTCAACCATTTCTAAGAAGCTATCGTCATGGCTCGGATCATGATGAAATATAACAATCCTTTTTGCCTGAGTTTCTAGTGCTGCTTCAATGCTTTGACGCCACATATGAAGGCTACGCGAACTTTCTGCAACATCCACATCATAGTATGTATGGTCTGAATAGGCAGCGTCAAAGATAAGGACATCTGATTGCTGGGCTAAGTAAAGCATTCCCTCATCAGGTACTTCTGATGAATGATCAGTATCTGTTGCATAAACTATTGAGTAGCCAGCCCACGTGACGCGGTAGCCCAAGGCTCCATTCGGGCGGTTTAAGGAAATAGTTTCGATGATGACATCGTTAATGGGAATGACCGTGCCTGGAGCAATATCGTGGAACGTAAGCTCTGATTTCATCATTTGAAGCGGTACCGGAAAATTAGGCCGGAGCATCTGGTCAGTCAATCGCTGCTTAATCGACGCACCGTTTAAGCCAATTGCACCGTAGATGTGAAAGCGGTTTCGTGGATGAAATGCTGGAATAAAGAAAGGAAACCCTTGGATGCGGTCCCAATGAGTGTGGGTAAAAAAAAGATGTCCCTCAATGGGCTCGGAATTCAGTAATTGCTTACCTAGAACTCGAAGACCTGTCCCTCCATCAAAGATGATTCGGGTATTGTTAACAAGAACTTCAACGCAGGCAGTGTTTCCACCATAGTGAATCGTATGATTGCCTGGCGAAGGAATACTACCTCGAACTCCCCAAAATTTCACAGTAAAACGTCCTTGATGGGTGTCAAGGTCTTTCTCAGAGAGCATCTGGTTAGCAGTTGGGATCGCTGGATTAGAACCTGGCATTCTATAGTTCTTGCGTAATGTGCTATAGCGGAGCAGAGAACGCAATCTTGATTGATTTAAGGTATTAAAGGAGTTATGTTCCTACTCTAACCTTAGTGCTCATTCGTTTGGACATACGTTTAAGCTTAAGAACAAGGATTAGAACAAGATCTGAATCTCGGGTGGGGTGATGCGGCATCGCCGCATCACCCCACCCCTATTGGGTTCAAATTGTTTAGTCCGTATTCTTCAGAGAATTTTTCTCTACGTCAAGTAGGAGATAGATACTCAACTTAGCACCCTGACCGTTTATTCGTAATCATATATCCTTTATGTTTCCCATATTTAGATTCTAGAATCAGTGCTTTAGTCTCATTTCTTTAAAGAAATTTTGCAATTTACAGTAGTAGACAAGCTAGTAGTTTATTGAGCAAACGTTGCCTAGCGATCTAATTGATGTGGCGCGTGCCACATCGATTAGGCAATGTTGCCCGAAATTAAATAGAAGTTCTGCATTTAATGCTCATATGTAGGAGTCTGAGCGATTCTGGTTTTTAGACATAATATCCTGAACTATCTCGAAGTATTTAGACTGTGTTTTATTGTTTCGGGAGCATCCCACTTTTGCAAATTGATTAATTTTGTTTTGTTGGGTGGGCGAGGGCAGCCCGCCCACCCAACAAAAATGGTATGCACCCTACTGTTTCTAGCTTTGACCCGCTTTAACACAGGTTTCAACCAGAGGTGTGACCTGAGCTACATCTTTCCAGCCTAAGATTTCAGTGACTTTCTTCTCTAGATTTTTATAGGTTCTGAAGAATTCGGCAATTTCATCAAGCCGATGTGGAGCGATATCCTTGAGTGAGTTGACGTCGCTGTAACGAGGATCTTTGTCAGGGACGCACAGAATTTTTTCGTCGCGATCGCCCCCATCAATCATTTCCAACATACCGATGGGCCGCGCTGCAATAACACAGCCAGGAAATGTTGGCTCATCCATGATGACCATACCGTCGAGAGGATCACCATCATCGGCTAGCGTATTAGGCACAAACCCATAGTCGAAAGGGTACTGAACTGAGGCGTATAGAACCCGGTCTAAGGCAAAGGCCTGGAGGTCTTTGTCATATTCGTACTTGTTTTTGCTACCTGCCGGGATCTCAATTAAGATATTTAGCAATCCGGGCTTTGGCTGTGGCGGAATACGTGATAAATCCACTAGTTTTCTCCAATCGACTAAAAATCAAGCCGCATCATATTGTAATGCTTCGCCCTAGATTGTAGAGGAAGACAGTCACGATTTGTTTAGTAATCGCAAAACAATCCCAGGTTTCCTACCGTGTCTTGATCCAACACTCAATTGGTTTTAATCACGTCTGCCTCGCTTTCAAGGCCAGAAAGAACGCGGCGCACTCATCCATTATTGGCTTGACTGGCTTGGTGCAGTGATAGTGTAGGGAGGCGATCGCAGGGCATCACTGTTTTGAGATGAAAAAAATGCTACGGCGACCAGTGGAGTAACCAGAGTGAGTACGGCGATCGCTGTACCAAGAATGTTGGCAAAAATTTGACGTCGTTCTTGGGGAGGTTTGTCAGGATGACTACCAGAATCCATACAGGCGTTGAAATTGATAACGATAATATATGAACCATTCAGAAAGCAGGATGTTCCTGATTGAGAGCTAAATTTCTGCTTGCAGGAACACGGCTGCACTTAAGTTTCTTGCCTTCCTATTGTACTCAACTGAATGAACTTCAAGGGGTTTGGTTTTCCCTACTATTGAAATATTCACATAGATCGTGCTGAGCGTTTGTTCCCTAGGCAACGCTTTCACCAGGCAACGCTTTGTTCATGATGATTTAATGGTTGTTCATAGCAGGCTGAGGAGCGCGCACCTGTGGACAGGAATGGCGGTTTATCGATGAAACACGACCTGGCATGGTCGTATAAAGGCACCCAGAGGCTCATCAGGGTGCATCAGGGCGGTGTAGCACTGAGTCTGTGCGGTAGGGGACGAGACCGGAGGGAACAACCGTCGAGGCTAGCCCTAGATGGACTTCTTGATCGTCAAAGAAGATTTGTGCGCCAAATGCCTTTAAAATTTTGTCTTTGGGGATACCTCCTAGAAAGAAGGTGGCATCTACCCGAACCCCCCATGCCCGGAGAGTTTTGATCACACGCTCATGACCAGGGCTCGATCGCGCTGTGACGATCGCGACACGGACAGGGGCATCATTAGGACTGAATCCTTCTTGCATAACGCTAAGGATTTTCAGCAGTTTGGCGAACGGGCCTTCGGGCAGAAGCGTGTCGGCGTTTTGCCGTTCATTTTCGTAAAATGCTTCAAGACCTTGGCTGCGGTAAATCGCTTCTGATTCGTCGGAAAAGAGAACAGCATCCGCATCAAAGGCGATGCGGACTTTATCATTTTGGGCAGGCTTGGTATCTGGAGGATTGTAGAGAAATGCGGCGGCAATGCCAGCGTCGATAGCGGCTTGTACATCTGATCGGGACTTAGATAAAAACAGGTCTACGTTGAATGCATCAAGGTAGGGAGCTAAGGCTTCGCCGCCGCTAAATGCAGCACGAGTGATGTCGAGATCGTAGTGCTTGATGGAGTTGAAGATACGTAAGCCTGTGTCAGGGCTGTTGCGAGACATGACAATGACTTCGACTAGGCGTTTATCCTTCCGTTGATTCAGCGCAAGCAACCCTTTTACCAAAGGAAACGCCGTGCCAGGGGGTAAAATTTCATCTTCATGCTCAAGCTGGTATTGGATATAGGATTCTAGCCCTTGATGTTCGTAGATGTGGGCTTCTTTTTCAAGGTCAAATAATGCCCGTGATGAGATACCGATGACGAGCAGATGGGAGAGATCATACGCCATAGCCTACCCCGTGGAGCCACTGCTCTTTGATCGCTAGAGACCTAAAATGTGCTGAAGTTAGATAGACTTTTCTGGAAATTAAGGTAAAGCGCTCGCTGCGCAAGCGCTCTACCTTAATTTCCGGACAGACCTAATGGGTGAATGATGAAGAGGGAGGCGGAACGGTTCTGGAGCGATCGCCAACGCCTGCGATCGCCTATTCGCTGCATCGGTAGAGCACTTCGCCACTGGAATCAAATCGTCCACACCGATGGGATAGGTTTTTTTCATTGACAAGTTCACCAAATTCCCAGCAGTCCAGACCAGATAATTCACAGCCTACTTCAAAGGAAATCATTGCCTTAGAGTATAGGGCGGCTGCCAACTGTTTTTGTAGCTCAGACTGAACTTGCTGGGCGGGAAAATGGAGTTGATGCAGTACGGAATCGGGAATCGTTAATTGTACACTCATGCTTAAAACGCCTCGTGCGTCCACTACTCCTAAGATTCCCAGGCTAGCAAGAAAACAACGGCAAATTCTTGAAATGCAATGCTTTGCAAACATTTACACCACGTTGGTTCAGTTCTCATCGAAGGCGGCGTTTGGGCGATCGCCCAAGCCATGCTGTGAGTAGGGCTGCCGCGATAACGCCGATTGCAAAGGCGAGGGCCAGGGCTACACCAAAGGGCATCTGGATGGATTGGAGTCCCAGAAATTTAAGAGTCACAAGTTGGGCTTCCCCATCGTCATTGGTGATAAAAGCATTCTGAACAGAGAGGATGGCGATCGCCACACTCCATCCGGCGACCAATAAGGCAATCAGTACGATTGAGAGGGATTTCATCATGCTCTGGATGCGTTGATGGACAGGAGAGTCGAAAGCGTAAGCAGCCAGACATCATAGAGTGCAGGCTTGAGACACACAGACGGCTAGCACGGTCTGAATCGTTGCCCCGTCAACATATTCCTGTGTCTCGTTGTACTCTGCCGTAGAGTCAGGATAAATGCCCTGGTAGGCAGTGGAGGCGGAGCCACCACCCCGCAGCCCGAAGGCCAGGTTTCCTGCTGGATGATTGTCGAAGCGCACATACTCGCGAGACTCATTTGCCAGGTTGTAAGACAGGGTGGCCTTACCATAGAGGATTTCGGCGTCCTGGATTGGAGTGCCGACGCCGACCCCTGCAGCGGTTTTATAAGCTGGATTAGTCGTCAACACACCCTGGATAACGTCGTCATCAGTGAAGGATTCCCCAGCGAGATACAGGAGGTAGAACTGGGTGTCGTCTCCTTGGTTGACAGCGATCGCATCAAAATCGACAATAAATGGCGACTCAACAACATATTCCGTGTCGGGGGGCAGCACTGCTTTGAGGTCGCCAAGCGTCATCCCCAGGTTTGCTGGTCCAATGCCATCCTCAGAAATGAGAAATGCTGGATCGACAGATTTGTCAGAGATGCTTCCCTCGACTGCCCGATCCTCCAGGGGATCGGCTTCAGGCGTCGGTTCGGCATCTTCAGCAGACGTGTCCTGCCGCAGGGGTTCGGGTTCAGGCAGGTTGGTGGCGGTGCCACAGCCACCCAGAATAATGAGCGCACTATTCAGGCAGCAGATCAGCCAACGGTTCATGGGGCGAGTCATGGTCACTTCACAGGCAGTCGAGTCGCAGGCAACTGATACTAGTATCGGAAGGCAGAAGTCAGAAGGATGAAGGCAGAATGGGGATTCTTTATGTGCCAGGAGTTCTGCCTATCAAAAACAGTGGGGCTATTTACGCCGTCGAGTACTAGTGCTTTGTCATCTCTTGAAATTAGGGTAAATCCCCTCCGGGATTTACCCTAATTTTTTATTTTGACGCTGCACTAGACTTGATCGTCAGCAATGGTCAAGGCTAGTTGGTAGAGGCGGCGACGGGGCAGATCGGTCTGCTTTGCCAATTCGCGGCTCGCATGGGAGCGAGACATCCCTTGCTTCAAGAGCGTGGACAACTCAGCCCTCAAGGCATCATCGGTGAGAGCAATTCGTTGAGAGGGCGCACCTGCTATTACCAGGGTATATTCGCCCATCGGGTTTTGTGTGTCGTAGTGGGCGATCGCCCCTGCTACTGTACCTTGCCAAAATTCTTCATAGCGTTTGGTAATTTCCCGTGCCAAAACGATTGGGCGATCGCCCCCAAACGCATCGGCTATATCCTGGAGGGTCTGTATCAGACGATGGGGGGCTTCGTAGAGCAAGAGGGTACGGGGGTCAACCTTGAGGATGTCCAGGCGATCGCTCCGTTCTTTTGCTTTGGTGGGAAGGAACCCCTCAAACACAAAACGGTCAGTGGGCAGTCCAGATGCACTGAGGGCCGTTACAGCCGCACTGGGGCCAGGAATGGGGATCACAGCTATCTCTGCGTCTCGGCAGGACTTCACCAGTTCATACCCTGGATCAGATACCCCCGGCATTCCCGCATCAGTCACCAGGGCGATCGCCTGCCCCTGCTCAAGCCGCTTCATTAGTTCCGGGATACGGCTGATGCGATTATGATCGTGGTAGCTAATCTGGGGGGTGGAAATCTGGAAATGGGCCAGTAGCTTTCCTGTATGGCGCGTGTCTTCGGCAGCGATCACATTAACATTTTTGAGAGTAGCAATTGCCCGGAAGGTCATGTCTTCCAAGTTGCCAATGGGAGTTCCGACCACATAAAGTACGCCCTGGGGCGATGCCGCTGTAGAGTGTGACACGTTACGGTTCCAAATCTTTGCCCATCCAAATCTTTGCCCATCCAAATCTTTGCCCATC
>CAYXJG010000312.1:0-6624 GCA_964465285.1 uncultured bacterium | reverse complement strand
GCGCCCCAAACCCTTATTCTTGCCTTGTGAATTTGAGAACTTTGCCAAGTCGTGTATCCAGCGTATTTTAGTGAACCGATTGCAGAATGAGGGCGATCGCTTTTGGGTATCGTTGGGACAGACAAAAGTTTACTGATTTACAGAGTTAACCTATGAGTTTGGAATATTGGTTTACGTTTCCCATTGCCGTGCTGATTGCCACGATCGCAATGGCATCAGGCGTCGAGGGTGCCACGTTTTTTACCCCACTTTTCATTATTGGGTTGGGCCTGCCAACGGAAGTGGCAGTGGGCACAGGACTCATTACCGAGGTCTTTGGTTTTTCCAGTGGGCTCTATGCCTATATGCGTAAGGGGCTAATTGACTACAAGCTGGGGCGGATGCTGCTGCTGATTACCATCCCTGTGGCATTGGTGGGTACTTGGGCAGCAAAGGGGATTCCCGGTGATGTGCTGAAGGGGATTTTGGGAGTTGGGTTGTTTGCGATCGCGGCTAGTTTTCTCCAATCGCCGGAACCTGAAGCCTTGACGGTGATAGATCATGATATTAAGGCACATCAGGACAAAGAGCCCCAGACCTGTATTACCGCCACTACGGGAGAAACCTATTGCTATACCGTGGCAAATCGCACTGAAGGACGATTGTTGTCGGGGATTGGTGCCCTGTTTTTAGGCATGGTCTCGACCGGACTGGGTGAAATGAACGGGTATTTTCTGATCCAGCGGTGTCGAGTGCCCAGTAAGGTGGCAGTGGCAACAAGCGTATTTATCGTGGCGATTACGGCGTTGACGGCCTCCATCGGTCATGTAATCCAGTTTGCCCGAGTGGGGGGAGACACGCTGGCGACTGTACTTAATTTGGTGATCTTCACAGCACCCGGAGTATTGATGGGTGCCCAATTGGGCTCCATCGTCGCGAACCGTCTGCCCCAAAAATTGCTGGAGCGCAGTATGGGCGTTTTGTTCATCCTTGTGGGGGCGATCGTGCTGGGAGAAATTATTCTGCGTAACCGAGAGACCGCTGCCACCTTACTGCATCGCTGGGTGTAACCGGGAACAAATTGAACGAACGGGTCAGTGGCGATGATTGTTGAGCCCCAAGAAACGCCTACTCTAGATGGTTTGAGCGGCGGTTTCATGCTTTTGACCAGCAATTCTCATTATGGAAATCTAAGGAGCAAAAAGGTCGCCTGAGGCGACCTTTTTGCTCCCTAGATTTGTACCAGTGAGCGCCCTACGGGCGCGAAGCTTCCTAAAATGAGAATTGCTTGCTTTTGACTGGCACGACTTGGCAAAGTTCTCAAATTCACAACACAAAAATAGGGGTTTGGCGCGCGCTCCGCGCGCGCCAAACCCCTATTTTTACGTGAAACCTGCCAAGTCGTGAACTGGGCCAATTCTCTGACCCAAAAGACAGGTTCTCAGGAAAAACTCAACTGATCATCAAGGGAGCTTCAGACACAACGGGTTGAATCAAGATATCCATTCAATCACTGATCACAGCAAAATCCTTACGGGAATTGCCGACACGGAGACATCAAAATGCAGTTCAAATACATTGCTCTCTTACTGACGGTGGGTGCTTTAGGGGCCGGAACCGTCGCCTCATTCAACGCCCCGAAAGGAGCTAATCCTTGTGCAGGAGGCGACCCTTGTGCGGGGGTGGTTGATCCCTGTGCCGGGGGAAATCCCTGTGCAGCGGCTGATCCTTGTGCGGGCGCGAATCCCTGTGCAGCGGCAGACCCTTGTGCAGCGGCAGACCCTTGTGCGGGCGCTGATCCTTGTGCGGGCGCGAATCCCTGTGCAGCGGCAGACCCCTGTGCAGCGGCAGACCCTTGTGCGGGCGCTAACCCTTGTGCAGCAGTAGATCCATGTGCTGGGGCTGACCCCTGTGCTGCCAGCAACTAAAGGTCTCAAGCTCATTCATTATGCAGACACAAATTACCATCACCCATCGGCTAACGGGCGAAGTGCTTGCTCAAGGGGCGAAAGGGTGGGGTTTCTTTCCCTTTGAAGGTAACTATTACATCCGCCGTCGATACCTTAAAACCCTGGGTTTTCGACCGAGTTTCGTTCCGGGTTTTTGTATCTACAAGTTCTTCTACATCTGGTTGAATCTGAAACTCAAAAACGGCTCACAAGAGGACTTAATTGCCTGGATGTATGTGTTGCCCAGTCCGCTGATGCCGTTTATCTGGTTCCGGGTAGCGTTGCCCCAACATCATCCTGCGTTAGTGATGCAGGTTGAACCCATTGGTTCTCATCAAGGCAAATAAGTAGGTGGTCACAATTAATATAAAACCCATAAACCTTGCGCTGCCCGCTGCGCGGGCAGCGCAAAGTTTTGTAGCTGGGTTTTAATTGTGCCGAGGTACTTATTTGCTCAATCAAAATCGGTAGACGGCTTAGTTTGCCAAGTTTGATTACATTCCATTTGAAAGGAGGAATTTCCGATGAATACGTCTCGAATCCAATTTAGCGACTACTCGCTGTTGGCCTTACGCTTAACGATCGCCTTTGTTTTTCTCTACCACGGAGTTGAAAAGGCGTTTAACTGGGGCATGGCGACCCAAATGTTTTCCAGCCTGGGCTTTCCTGGCTTTTTAGGCCCCATCACGGGCATTGCCGAAGTGATTGCTGGCATCTTGTTTGTTTTAGGACTCTATCCTCGCTGGTCGAGTTTGGCTTTTGTGGTCATCATTGCCGCTGCAATTACGGGGATTCACCTGCCAGCCTCGTTTGCTGCCGGTAGTCCGACCCCCGGCCTGGAGCGTGACTTACTAATTATTGGCGGCGCTCTCGTCATTATGGCGATGGGACACGGCGCGATTGCCCTGGGGGCTCGCGAAAGCGCTGCTACGCGCCTTGGGGAGCCTGGTTCAAACTTCGAATAATGGCCATGACCAGGTTTACAAGCCTAGCGATCGTTGGCAACGAGTCAGCGATCGCTCGTTTTTGGTTTCTTTTCTCAAAAGGTACAACTCTGCGGTTGGGGCTCAGCGATCGCCAGGTCAGCCGCAAAATTTAGAGACAGCGTAACCGCTTCAAAGCCGCTCTCTGCGGTACCTTGCAGGGCTTGGGAGCCATAGCCAGAAGGCTCCATATGAGCCCTGACAATGACGGTCTGGTCAGGCTGCACCGCCACTGGACCACCGGATCGCTCGAAGGGTTGTTCGTCAACATGGCTGTGGGCCAGAATTCGGCGGTAGATGAGGTCACCTTCTGGAGTGATGACTTCCCACCAGTTGGCGTATTGCTTGCAGCCAGTATCCGGGCTTTCGACCGTGACGGCAAAGGTGTAGCCTCCGGGTTCTCCGCTGGGCACTTCAACAGCCGTGACCACAGCTACGGGATTACCGTCATCGCTAGGGGCGGAACTTTCAGCCTGCGAAGGCGGTTGGGATCGCTCCTCGGTGGGCGCTTGAGTCCCACAACTGGCGAGGGTGACCAGGAGAATTCCCAGCGTGATCAAACCAGCAGGATCAGGACAGCATAGAGGGCAGCGCCACCCAGGAACGACCAAAAGCAGGTTCTTTCTGCTTCCGGGAGTTCTTTTTTGAGAATGTTGAGTAGGATACTACCGGCCAAAAAGGCCCAAACCATGGCGACAAAGGCTGCATTCAGGCGTAGAGAAGTCCCGGCGATCGCCCCCACCAAAATGGCCCCGGTCAAGATCCAGCGTCCCCAGTGATCGTAGAGGATGGTGTGGTGCTCCCGGAGAGCATAGTCCATGATGAAAAAATGGAGGGCAGCGGCAAAGAACAGCAAGATGTATTGCCATAGATTGTGGTCTGATAATTCCTGCAGCAAATAGCCAAAAATGGCATTGACCAGGGCATAAGCCGCGATGTGGATGGCAAAAACTCTAGAGCCCGCGCGATCGCGTTTATTATGAGCTACTTCCCACCGCCGGGAGGTCAGCGCTAAGCGATCCAACCCGTAAAACAGGGTCAGCCCCAGAAGAGCCAGCAAATAGACATGGTTTTCCAGGTAATTTAAGAGAGGAAAACGAGCATGGGCGACTTCTTCCTGGGCATGGCTGAGTTCCGGAAAAATATCTAGAAATACATAGCTAACTGACACGCCCCCCGCAAATGAAAGCCAGCGATATTGGGGGATATAGGTATCGATCTTGAAGGTTGAGATAAATGCATGGACGAGCGCGAGTGCGATCGCGACAATCAACCCTATCATCGGCATGTCCTTAATGATTTATTGCAGTTAAAGCTGATTGAGCTTTGACTGGCGGCGCACCCGGTAGTGATCGTAAGCAGTACAAATCCAGGCTCCCACCAGCAGGAACACATTCTTATCCCAACTCGCCTGGTTATTAGGAATTAACCCATCTGGTCCAACCAGGCCAAAAGCCAGAATAAAACTAAGCAGCATCAGCATCATTAAAATACCCGCCCAGCGCACCTGCCGATTAACCACAAACAGTACCCCAACAACTAACTCTACAGGCGGCAGCAGAAAAGCATAGGGATAAGCAAAAATTGCAGGCAGGGGACCAATTCCCTCAAAGCCAAAGCCCCACAGCCGGAGCCTGAAAGTAGTCACTGTTTCGAGTAAACCGCCCGGTTCTCTCAGGTAGATAAAGTTAGAGATCGCTCCCAGGATAAAAAAGATGCCGAGCAAAATTCGCATGGTGGCAATTGAAGTACGCACCAGATTGCGTTCTGCCTTAAGACTATTGAGTTCTTGACGTTCGGTTTCGAGTAGCATAAGTGTCTCCGTGGGCTTGGGGTTTAGTAGGGGAGTGGTTTGCGTTGAAGGGGAGTGGGGGAGTAACGGTGTTAGGGAGCCACCCCATTACCCTATCACCCCTTTACTCCTCTGTCGTCTGAAGCTGATCAAGCAACGCCGGAATCCCGGTTGGTTTCCAAGTAGTTTCAAAATTCGTAGGGACAACGGCTCGCCACATCAATAGGCCGCTGGCGACGACGGCGAGGCTGACGGCGGTATTGGCAGCCCATTGGGGCACCCAGCGGTGGGAGCTGGGTTCAGGGATCGGGGGCGGAATGGTATGGCGTTGCAGGATTTCGTCGGTGAGCCAGCCGAGGGTGGACTTAAAGTTGTGGACGGGGTTAGGCAGCAGTTCTAGGTAGGTGGCCTGGCGCAGGAGGTGGCCGCTGCGTCCGGTCACCATCAAGCGGTCGAACAGATTGGCGGCTCCATCTGCTAAGCCCAGTTTCATCAGGGTGCCACGTAGGTTGACTTCGGCAATTTGGGGGGGGTGGTTGTGGGCGATCGCGTTGAGGTTAGTGGCGATCGCCGCCCCCTGCTGATAGGCCACTTGGGCTGTTGCCGGTTGGGGGTCGCTGAGCACGGTGCAATCGCCAGCAGCAAAGACTTCGGGATGGCCAGGCAGTTGCAGGGTTGGCAGGACCCGCAAGCGACCGGATTTGTCTTGGTGTTCGGGGGGCATGTCCAGGTTTCGAATCACGGGATTGACTTTGTTCCCAGTGGTCCAAATAACGGTGTGGGTGGGCAGCTCATGGACGTGATCGGCCTTTTTGTAAATCAGGCGATTGGGCTGTACCTGGGCGGCGGCCCCCGTCAGCAGGTCGATGGGCACCAGGCGGTGACGCAGAGCTTCCTTGGCGGTTTCCCGCAGCCCGTTGTTGATATCGCCCTTAAGGATTTCGTGGCTGCGGTTTACCACCACAATTTGCAAATCGTTTACTAGTGAACCAAATTTTTCGGCCCACTGGGGCAGTAGATCCCCCAGGGTCGCGGCCATTTCGATACCCGCTGGCCCCGCACCGATGATCGCCACCGTCAGCAGGGCTTGTCGCTGGTCAGGATCGCTCACCTGACTAGCCTGCTGCAAGCAATGCCGTAAATGCTGCCCCAAAATCTCGGCATCTTTTCCAGAGCGAAAGGGAAAGGCATGGTCTTGCACTCCCTGGATGCCAAAGTCATGAACAGTACTTCCCAACCCCAGCACCAGATGGCCGTAGTCATAGCTCAGTCCAGAAGCCAGTCTCACTTGCCGTTGCTTCAGATCAATCTGGGTAACGGTGTCGTGAATGAAGGTGATTTCATCACAGTTCAGCAGGTGCATGTATTTGGGCCACACCTGCTGCTCACTCAGTTCACCGCTGAGGAGTTCATACAGCAGCGGCTTGAACACAAACCGATCTGACTTGTCGATCAGCACGATCGGATGGGGATGTTTTTGCTGGCAGAGGTGCATGGCGGCAAATAAACCAACAAAGCCACCACCGACAATCACCGTTGGGGATGGAGATAACGTCATTGCAGAACCTCGATAGAGCCAAGAGAGAAAGTGATGAGTTTTGGGCGTATTCCTTAAGGCGGAGCGTTATGCCTGTAATAGAATTCAGGAGTCAGAAGCTAGAATAAAAGAAGGGACTGGATTCTGGCTCCTGACTCCTAGCTCCTGGCCTAGTCAGGATTTCCCGGCTTAAATTACACCCCGAGTTTTGTTGGCGAAATCGCCTCCGCAGGAGACGTGATGAGTTTTGAATAAGTTGATCTATCCGGGAGTTCAAAACTCATCACTAAGAACTCAAAACACGACTTGGCAAAGTTCTCAAATTCACAATGCAAAAATAGGGGTTTGGGGCGCGCTCCGCGCGCCCCAAACCCCTATTTTTGC
>CAYXJG010000311.1:0-6686 GCA_964465285.1 uncultured bacterium | reverse complement strand
GGGCGCGAAGTTTCCCAAAATGAGAATTGCTGTGTAGGGATCAGCAATGCTGCGCATTCACAAGATTTATCGAAAATTTGTCAAATTAATGCATTAAAAGTTTACTTAACTTAATATTTGAGGGTATCATTACGTTAGTAAGTACAAATTCTCACTACGAGTTGTTTCGGACTTGCAATGCGTAGTGAAGATTTTAAAGGTGACGAATCTATCGTGCCTATGAGTCCTAGAGCGATAGCGGGTAATTCTGTTACTTGTTGTTCGTGCTTTTCCTTGTGTGTCATGAAGAGATTAGTGCAAGGGCTTAGGGGTAACGATAAAGTCTCCAGATGCAGATCTTGGACGCTATATGTTCTAGATTCATCCAGAGAGCAAAGCAAGAGCCTAATGCTTTCTTGCCTTTGCTTTTCAGAGATGTTTCTGTCAAGAATGATTATGGCTTCTACTGCTGCTGATTCGTTAACGCCTTTTGATGCCACTTCTAGACAAATTGAGTAGGCTTTAATGATTAGTACACACTTCCCGTGGCTCACCGCTATCATTCTGTTTCCTTTGTTGGCAGCTTTGCCAATTCCTCTCTTGCCTGATAAAGAAGGTAAGACGATTCGCTGGTACACGCTCTCTGCTGCCCTAGCTGAGCTTTCCTTTATTACCTGTGTGTTTTGGCGGTTTTACGACGTTAGTGAGTCGTCTTTCCAACTCGTTGAGCAGTATAGTTGGCTGCCTCAAATTGGCTTAAGCTGGTCAGTTGCCGTTGATGGATTATCCATGCCGCTTGTGCTGCTGTCAGCTTTAATCACCACCCTTGCGGTTCTAGCCGCCTGGAACATTAAGGTTAAGCCTCGCTTGTTTTTCTTCCTGCTGCTAGTGATGTACAGCGCGCAAATCGGCGTTTTTGTAGCCCAGGACTTCTTATTATTCTTTCTAATGTGGGAACTGGAGTTGGTTCCGGTTTACCTTTTAATCTCCATTTGGGGTAGTTCACGCCGCTTGTACGCAGCAACGAAGTTTATCCTCTACACGGCGATTGGCTCGATCTTCATTCTGCTTGCTGCGTTTGCGATGGCATTTTATGGGGATTCATTTACGTTCAACCTCCATGAGTTGAGCCTGAAAAGTTATCCGCTCCCCCTTGAAATTGCTGTCTACTCGGCATTGCTGATTGCCTTCGGCGTAAAGCTCCCTGTTTTCCCTTTGCATACCTGGCTGCCTGACGCCCACAGTGAGGCTCCCGCTCCTGTTTCGATGATTCTGGCAGGGGTATTGCTTAAGATGGCAGGATATGGCCTTATCCGCATGAACATGGAGATGCTGCCTAATGCCCACGCCTATTTTGCTCCTGTGCTAGCAATTTTGGGAGTTGTCAGCATCATTTATGCCTCCCTAACTGCCTTTGCCCAGAACAACCTGAAGCGGCGGATGGCGTATTCTTCTATTGCTCACATGGGTTTTGTGTTAATCGGGATCGCATCGTTTACTGATCTTGGTGTTAGCGGTGCCGTTTTGCAAATGGTTTCTCATGGACTTATCGCTTCTGTACTCTTCTTCCTGTCAGGAGTTACTTATGAGCGTACTCACACGTTAGCGATGGATCAGATGACGGGCATCGGACAGAAGATGCCCAGGGTGTTTGCTTTCTTTACGGCGGGTTCTCTTGCCTCATTAGCTCTACCCGGCATGAGTGGGTTTGTGGGTGAACTAACGGTTTTCCTTGGCTTCACGAGCAGTGATGCTTACACTACATCGTTTAAGGCGGTAGTTGTTTTACTATCAGCAGTCGGCGTTATCCTGGCTCCGATTTACTTGTTATCGATGCTGCGTCAGGTTTTCTACGGTGAAGAACCGCCCGAGCAGAATTTGTCGGTTGATCTTGCTGATATTAAGCCTCGTGAAGCTTTCATAGCGGTTTGCTTGATTGTGCCAATTATTGGTATCGGTATTTATCCTAAGTTGGCAACACAGACTTACACTGCGAAGACAGAAACGGTAGTGGCGGAAGCTCGAAATGCTTTAGTTACGATTGCTGAAAACCCCATTCACATGAATTTGCCTCACCTTGATTCTCCATCAGTGTTTGGTATCGAGGCGACTGAACTTCGATAGCTGTGTGTCTTGGACAATCCAGGACATGTGTAATGTTGGCTGGTGGTGGTCTGTGACCATCATCATCTAAGAAAATTCGACAAACATAGCGTGAAATTGACAGCGTGGTTTGAATCGCGCATTGCGCGGCTGAAAAATAGAAATCGTTCCCTGCGCGCCACGTAAGGAACGATTTTTTGTCTCTGCCGAACTGATGCTAGGATACGGGGCTTACGTCAGTACTCAGATTGGCAAAGGGAGGGGGGTGAGCCTGGCTTATCGACCTCTTGTTGTTAAGTACCTCGGCACAATAAAAACAAACCAACGACAAGACCCTGCGCTGCCCGCTGCGCGGGCAGCGCAGGGCTTATGGGTTTTATATTTAATCGTGACTACCTAAATTGTGACCCCCTATTGACTAGTACTCGACGGCGTAGAAACCCCCCTGTTTTTGATAGGCAGAACTCCTGGCACATAAAGAATCCCCATTCTGCCTTTATCCTTCTGACTTCTACCTTCCGATACTAGGTCTCCTGATGATAGCGGCGATGTTGGAACTCTTCTACGCTATGGTGGAAACGCTATGGTGGAAGAAGTGTGGAAATTGCGATCGCCCCTCCGTAAGAACCGAACCCCAGACAGGGAAAATCTACTGATAGGCTTTAAATTGATGACTTATACGTTATTCATCGCGGAGAACAGGGCTTATGGCTCCTACTGACTTCAAAGACTACTATGCTGTACTCAACGTGACGAAGGCTGCGAGTGCCGATGAGATCAAGCGTGCATACCGCAAGCTGGCGCGGCAGTATCATCCTGACATGAATCCAGGGGATACAGCGGCTGAAGCCCGGTTTAAGGAAGTCAATGAAGCATACGAAGTGCTCTCCGATCCTGAAAAGCGGCAAAAATATGACCAGTTTGGTCAGTATTGGAAGCAGGCCGATGGCGTTGGTGCTGGGTGGCCGAGTGGCACCAATGTTGATTTTGACAGCGTTGAATTTGGGCGCTACGGCAGTTTTGATGAATTTATTAACGAACTGCTAGGACGCTTCGGAGGTGGTGCCCCGGGAGGATTTGGGCGAACATCAGGATACCGTACGAGCCGCGCTGGGCGATCGCCCAGTGCTGGAGGAGTCGGCTTTGAAGATTTTGGTGGATTCGGCGCTCCTTCGACATCAGGCGGTCAAGATATTGAGTCACCCATTCAACTCACATTTTCAGAAGCGTTTCATGGCGTTCAACAACGCCTAAGCTTGGGCAGTGAAATTATTGATGTTCGCATCCCACCAGGAGCAAAACCAGGTAGCCGTGTTCGAGTGCGCGGCAAGGGTCAAATGAATCCCTACAGCGGTCAGCGGGGTGACTTATACCTTGTGGTTGAATTAATGCCTCACTCATTCTTCACCTTTGAAAATGATGCGCTGTACTGCGAAATTCCTATCACGCCCGATGAAGCTGTCTTAGGGGGTGCCATTGACGTGCCGACTCCAGACGGTTCCGTATCGATGAATATTCCAGCGGGTATTCGCTCGGGCCAAGCCCTACGGCTGCGAGGCAAAGGATGGCCTAAGCCCAAAGGAGGGCGGGGAGATCAGTTTGTACGTATTGTGATTACTCCGCCGAAAGAGCTCAGTGCCGCTGAGCGGGAGCATTACGAAAAAATTAAAGCACAACGTACCTTCCATCCTCGCAGCCATTTGAAGAACATGCAGCTCTAGGCGTTCACAATGATTTGGAACCAACGCCTTATCCGGTTCTTTGGGCTGATGGCTGGGCTAATGGGGATGCTGGTGACAGCCTGCAATCCTTCTCAGCCGCCACCACCCAGTGTGGAGGGGCCACTGTCGATAGGAGAGAGTTTGCGGCTAGGGATTCTCATCGCTGGTGATGACGTTGTGAGTAGCCGTCGTCCTCACCAAGGGGTTGATGCGGCCTATCTGCTGCGCGATCGCATCAATGCCTGCGGGGGCATCAACCAAGCTCCTATTTCCCTTCTCCTTCGAGAAGCAGGCGGAACTGCAGAATCAGAAGCGGATGCCATGAGAGAACTCGTCGAAGATCATCATGTTCACGGCGTTGTTGCTCAGTTTGCCAGCCAAAATCCTGACGCTGCAATTGCGATCGCCAAGCAAACCGAAACGCCTCTCCTTATTTCGCACTTGAACGATATCGATTCCGCTACCAGGCTAACCTCTAGAAGCAAGCTCTGGGGCTACACCACTCCATCGGTTAACCAAAAGCTTCAGGCTTTTGCTCGGGCAATTATCAACCAGGGCCATTCGTCTATCTTTTTGATCCGGTCAGATTCTCAAGCATTCGATGCTTGGCAGGACAGGTTTATCCCCCTGTATGAATCAGCAGGGGGAACAGTTGTAAATAGAGAAAATCCTATGCTTTGGACAGCTTTAGATCCAGAAGCATTCGACAATGGTGAAGATGTGCTCTTAGCAGAGCTTGACGTAAACGAGCAGGTTATGAGGCTCCAAAGCCTACGCAACGGGGAGGAAGATGCCGTAGGAAATACTGATGTGGGGGCGATCGCCGTCGCCCTGGATTTATCAGACAGCTACGACTTTCTCATCACCTTAGCGGAGATGGGTGTAAACGATGACTTACTGCCTATTTTCTGGTACGAGCAAGATGCCCTGACCCATATTTTAGATGAGCCACCTTTTGACAATCCTCCATCTCCAGATATGCTAAGAGCTATCGCAGGCATTATGGGGGCAGCGCCTACATCGATTGGGGAGGGGTTTCAGAACTTTGCTGCCGACTGGGATGATCGATTGGAAGAAGCGCCGACTCGAGATGCCACTACAACTTGGGATGCCGTTGCCCTGCTGGCTCTGGCGGCTCAAGCGGCTGGACGAAATAGTCGCTCCGTCCTCTGGTCTGACCTACAATCCTTGGCGCAATCTCCTGGTACGGTCGTAACGGATGTTTGTCAGGGACTGGATTTATTGCGGAATCAAGAAGAAATCAACTTGGAAGGGGCAAGTGGCTCCCTTGAAATGAGTCGTCTAGGAGAAATTCCCGGTGTATTCAACATTTGGCGGCTGAATGAAGATAGTGAAGTTGTAACTATTGAACGGTTGACCCTCGACTAAAATAACGTCAATTCGGGATAAGCTCAAAACCGCTTAACCCGACCTCAGATTAAAGTACTTGTGCCGATTCAATGTGAGCAGGACCTAAGCAATACGCACTCAGATTAGGACATTGGAGGAGAGTGTATCCCTCGCTGCGCGAGGAATACACTCTTGAACCTGTAATAAACCGTTGAGCAACAAGAGGCTGAAGCTTCTTGTTTGGCGTAGCTTCATACTGGATTTTATTTGGTCTTTGATCCTAACTGTTCGATAGCTATCTTTGAAATAAACGGAATGATAGCGGTGTTCTCACTATGGCCTTCAGTGAAAGCAACGAGTATGCAGGGCGATTTATCGGGGATTTCAATATACGCTGCATCATGGCGCACTTTACTCGTCCATCCGGCCTTAGACCAGAGTGAGGCATGTTGGGGTAGGCTTTCCCCGAGAAATCCAATGACCTGGTTTTCAGGATCTCGCTTCAGCACCGTCCGGTCAAGGGGACGCTTCAACAGCGCCATCATAGACTGCGATCGCTTCCGCGAAACTGCGACACCGCCAATGATGCTGTGAAGCAGCCAAGCTACTGCATCAGTCGTCAAAGCATTTCGATTTTCCAGCAGCTTACCTAAGAACAAGCGCTCTCGCCCATAGGGACCATCTCCCCAAGTTTTTTGATTCACGTTGATGGTTTTGAGTTCAGGCCAGTTCAGCGATTGGTAATAGCGGTTTACAATGTCGCGCTGGTACTGCCATGTTTTGAAGGGGGCGTCTGGTAATTCGGGGCCGCTGGTGGTACCACTCAACACATCGACAACCAAGCTAGTCGCATCATTACTCGACTCGACAATCATGTCGTAGACGGCTCGATCCAACTCTGCTGACGGTGCAATCATGCCCTGCTCTAGCCACTCATGCACTGCTACCAGATAAAACAGCTTGACGATACTAGCCGGGTAAATACGCTCTACTCCCCGGTGGGAAAAACCTCGGACAGGGTATTGCCAAAAGGCATCAGCACTAATCGCTCCTCCAGTATTAACTGGGCTGAAGTCGTCATATACCAGCCAGGTCAAGGCAATTTGATTGGGTGCAAGGCCAGGGAATTCTTCCCACAGGGCCGACAGAAGGCGATCGCCCGCTTGCTGCAACATATCATCTGAATTGAAAAAGGGCATAAGCACCTACATTTTGAGAGAGTGCAAGATGGTGCCATTGGGTTGATGTCCTTCGTTATTCTCCATAGCCAGGGGTGTCTGAAAAGCTCTACGGTAGTAGACTACCATCACAAGAAGAGGAATCTACTACCTTCTACAGCAACCAAAGGGTTGGTTAGGGATCTGCGGCTAAAAAAGTACCCGGAAAAGAGCAGCGGGCGCAGCCCGCTGCTCTTTTCCGGGTACTTTATTTTCTTGCAAGTCCCTTAGGACAAAACCATTTTAGGGAACCCGCGCGGAGCGCGGGTTCCCTAAAATGGTTTTGGTTTCACGAACTCTTTCGTTGCTATATCAA
>CAYXJG010000310.1:0-6689 GCA_964465285.1 uncultured bacterium | reverse complement strand
TGAAAAAAGCGAGTAAGCTCCAAGTCCCCCTTTTTAAGGGGGATTTAGGGGGATCGGTCTGAAATATGTTTGGTTAAGTAAGTTTCTCTATCTTCTGTCTTGATCCCCCCTAGCCCCCCTTGAAAAGGGGGGAAGTTCGGATACCCCCTGAAAAAAGCGAGTAAGCTCCAAGTCCCCCTTTTTAAGGGGGATTTAGGGGGATCTCATCCTGGATCTTCTGACACACCGCATCAAATTGCCTCATTACCTCTTCGTTGGTAAAGTGCAATACTTTCAATCCATAACCTTCAAGAACTGGAGTGCGTTCTGTATCGTATTCCATCGCTTCATCAGAGAAGTGACTATCACCATCGACCTCAATCACTAACTTGAGAGCAGCACAATAAAAATCTACAATAAAGTGTTCGATAGGACGCTGTCGCAATACTCGATAGGGAAACACTTTCAAGTAATTCTGCCAAAGCTTTTTCTCTGCGAGAGTAGGATACCGTCGCATTTCCTTTGCCCTATCCACCAGTAGAGGATTATAAGGAAGATGGAAATCTGTTTTATTTAAGTGAGGCATGGTTCAATCCTTTAGATTCCCTGATGACATATTGAGGGCTATTTAATGGAGTGCTCAACATATCTAGTCTTCCCATCCAAGACAATTCATGATGCAGAGTCTGTAGACCTTGAACCCAACTCGTATCGCCCCTTCCAATCTGATGGGATGTGAGGGGCGATCGCTGCATATCGGTAGGGCGATCGCTCAGCCAGCAATGGGGTACCAACATCGCGTCAAAACCGACAGATGAACGAAGGGTTCATCGCCCAATGCTAATATTTTTAAAAAGCACAGTCAGAAGGATCTCTTGCAATGACGATCAGTTCGGTTCATCCTGTTGACCGAGAAGAAATCCTATCTCAACTTCGAGCTTTATTGCCAGAACTCGCAGAACGATATGAAGTGAGTAAAATCGGAATTTTTGGTTCTGTTGCCCGCAACGAAGCTACAGGAACCAGTGATATTGACATTGTGGTTCACATGGAACCCAATATGTTTAAGCGATTCCATTTAAAGGAGGAGTTAGAAGAACGCTTCGGGCGGGATGTGGATGTGATCCGCTATTGGTATGGCATGAACAAATTCCTAAAAGCCAGAATTGATCGTGAGGCAATGTATGCGTGATCGGTCAATGGTGTTGGAATTATTCCTGGAAATTGAGGAAGCTATTCGACGCATCGAATGACGATTTACAGGAATCCGTTCGTCTGATGATTTTATCTGTGATGATAATGGCTTAGATCGGTTGGATGCGACCGCCCCTCACGTTCCATTGCGGTATCACACCGTTGCTGCAACCATTTACCCCCTAGCCCTGAAGCTTACACCCGTTGGGCGATCGCCCTCCACTGGAGCCGATCCTGAAGCGATGGACTCGCATTCACAACACGGCCTTGCCCATCATATCGAGCGATTTCTCGATCATCAATCTTTGCGATGACGGTGAAAACTTGGGCAGAATGATCTCGCGTCAGCACATAGCAATTCCCCTCCGCCACTTCGATGTCGGGACTCGGTTGAGTAGTTCGGTGACGGTCTTGGGCAACGAAAAAGGCGCGGTTCAGGGTTGGATAGGTGGCGATCGCCCACTGCTGATCGGCGATCGCCCTTACGCCCGCTTCTAAAGTGGCTTGCAGCAGACTTTCTGAAAGATCAAATTCTGCCGGGATTGCGTGGGGTGCCATATACTCATATCTTGCACCAATACATCTGACCTCATGTCTCTAATGCAATTAACTGGAAGTCGAAACCGAGCGATTGCAGGAGGGGACGCGTTCGTTCAATCTCCGTCCACAGATTACCGATGACGACAGACGGGAAAAAGGATGTCAACGCCAGTGATGCCGATTTCCCCCAATCCGGTCTATCTAACGGTGCAGTAGATAAGTAGGCCCAATGGGCGAGGATGAAGCTAATAAACGATAAAATTAGCCATCGATAAACCCCCTGAAGCGACTGCTGACCAAATCGGTGTAAACCGAAGCGATGCTTGCTCGTCTTGAAAAAGCCTTCAATGCTCCATCGGCGACGTCCCCACCCGGTAATGGTGCTGCCTTTTAGCGGTTGAGTAGAGAGTACGAAGCGTTGCTCCAGTTTGCCGTCTCGCTTCAAGTAGAGCCATGAGATGGTCACCGGAAATGGAACCCCTTCCAGTCTCACCTGCGGTCCCTTCTTCACGAGACTCCGCACCTGGCGACCATCGGTGAGTGTGCGGCTACAGCTAATTCCAACAATGAGCGGATAGCGACGCCGTTTCATCGCCGTGAGAAACGTGATACTGCCGAAGGCCGCATCGGCCAGCACTCTCACCCGAAACGCTGGGGTGAGAGAGTTGGGCACCGTGTCAATCAGTCGGATGGCCAACTGCGCTGCACTGGGCGTGCCTTTGCCGCGCCACACCCGAAAGCCCCAGGGGACTCGGAAGTGTCCCATCACCAAATACAGCACGACCAAATGCAGTCCCCGTTTACCGTGAAACACATGGATGAGGTTAGCGAAGGACTTAAACTTGCCGCATTTCTCCAAGGTCGTGAGGTCAACAATGAGTTGCAAGTCGGGTCGCCGGCCTCGGACTCGATAGCTCAGGAGTCGTTCAACAGCCATCGGCGCACCGCTCTGATGACTTGGCGAGTCAGCCAACCATTAGTGATTCAAAAACCGACTCAACGCACTGGCGGATTTGATCCGACTGGTCGTGGGTAACGGGCGACCGTTCGCTTCTAGAAACAGTCCCAATCGGGTTTGCAGACTATCGCGTTGGTAGGGACTGGGCATCAAGTCCAATAGCAGGTAAACTAGCCCTTGGGCGTGTACAAGAATGGTTTCCACTGTTCTTGCTAGACTTCTTTAACATCATCATCACGCCCTTTTTCTTATTTAGTGGGTCTGAAGGGAAGTAGTCCACCTGTTCTGGTACAAGATATAAGCTAACTTTCTTCAATAGCAAACAGTTCTGAAACGATAGTACCTAAATCTCCTAGCTGCATAGACGCCACCTTATCTGTTCCTTCCATAGCTACTGCTTCCTCGTAGCGGCCATCCTGTAGCCCCAACACCAAAATCGTGGCCGCTTGCGGGTCAATGATCCAATACTCTGGAACGCCCAAATCCTCATACTGCATCCGCTTCGCCACATAGTCCCGGTTCCGCTGCACCTCCCCCGGACTCACAATCTCTACGACCAGCAGCGGTGGTGCCATCGATAGGCGAATCGTATTGCGCGACTTGAGCTGAGCCACATGCTCTTCCCGTATCACCGTCAAATCTGGGAAGCGATTTCGGGGTTCTCCCCGCACCTCCAGCTCCAGGCCATGCCCACGAATGCGACGATGGCCGACGATAGGCAGCAGCAGGGCGAACAGCAGATTAGCAATTTCGATATTAAATCCTGACTCTGGCGGCACGGGAATCAGCTCTCCGTTGAACAGCTCATAGAGATTATCGGTGCCGTCATCATAGGCCAGATACTCTTCAAAACTCTGAAACCGCTGTTTGAGCTGAACCATGGGCATCCTCGCATTTGTGTCAGGTCGCTGTTGATTTCATTTTAGTCTGAGGCTAGATCAACGAAAGGGATGCCGAACATTTCAGCATCCCCGACTCGATTCATGGAGTGGCTTTACTGTTGCTGTGCAGCCTCCACCGCTTCTACCGCATTCACCAGTCCCGCCCCAAGGTAATACTGCTCCGCACTAATCGGTTCCGGCTGTTCATAAATACTCGAGTTGCGCACAAAGGGAAAGTCCAGCACCGTACTAAAGCCCAGTGACTTTTGCAGGCGGTAGTGCATCTCATCCGCTGCCGTCAGCGACAACGCTTCATGGCTGGCGGTCTCCCGCAAAATTTGGAACACCGCCTTCCTGCTCAGCGCTGGGTTCTCCCCAGGGTAGTGTCAATCACGGCCACCGTCACCTCGGCTCTCTGGTTGCTGATGGCCTGGGCCGCGATCGCGCGAATATCTGTGCGGGGTTGGAGGGTACCGCGCAGGGGCGTGCTATCGAGATGTCAGGCAACTCGCGTCAGATTTGCCGACTGGAACCGGGATGCCGGAGCAGTTTCCGGAACGATCGCAACTGCCGTCAGCGGGGCGGCACTCAGCGCTGTGGCCTGCACAAAGTTGGGGCCAGCGTTGATGACTCCACTGAGAGCTTCGAGCTGCTGCTCAGTCTCCATTATCTCTGATCCTACTAACTCCGGATCTTTGATGAGATAGAGGTTTTCGGCAAAACGAAACGGCTCCATATCATCAATGCCGATGCGCTGCCAAAGCACTTGTCGAGAGGCTGCTGAAAGAGATTTATCGACCAACACGATGAGGCCGTCGGTAAAGAGTAAGGTCTTCTCCGCTCCCGTCGAGCTAGATCCCCAGCCCGCTGGAGCTGCCATCACGGGCTGTACCGTTGCGATCGCTCCATTATTTTCCAGCGTCGCGATCGCCGCCTCCGAGATCGCCTCCCCCGATACGGTCTGGAGAATGGCCTGCCGAGTTCCGATGGATTGCAGCACCAGGCCCAACTCAGCCATTTCGACGTGAGCTCAGCCGAACGGTGGGTTTGGTGGGGGCAGAGAAGGCGACGGCACAGGGTTTTTCGCATGTTCAAAGGCAACCCACAGGCTGGATTTGAAAATCATTAACCTGCCACTGCTCAGCGCATATTATGTTGAGTTGTGCCAGCAAACGCTCGCCATCAGCCGGTTGATCTTTAGGACGATCTTCCGAGGAACGGTAGCAGAATTTGCAGATGAATAGGGTGTGTTTGAGCATGGAATTTACGCTAAGCCGAATTTTGTATACTTTTGCACGTAGGGAGCTTGAAATCTCAATACAATATTTTGCTTAATTTCCTTTGTCGATAAGGTGATCCTGTGCCAAAGTTGAGGCATAGAGGCTATAAACATAATCTTGCTGTGGAACTGGAACACTACTTCGACTTTTTCGGTGCGGATGACATCCGATTGAAAGGAACGCGCATGGGCATTGAAACGATTCTCTATGCCTATATTCATCAACAGCGCACGGCGGAGGAGATTGCTCAGATCTATCCCCAGATCACCCTTGAGCAAATTTACGCGACGATTCTCTACTATTTGCATAATCAAACTCAGATGACTCAGTACCTAACAGATTGGTTGGATTACTGTGCTCAAAGAGAGCGAGAACAGGACGAAAATCCATCAGCGATTGTTGCCCAATTGAAACAGATTAAGGCGGAACGTAGCGTTGCAGCACATGGCTAGGTATTTGATTGATGAAAATTTGCCGCCGAGCTATCAAATGCAGTTGTTGCGACGTAAGTCAGACCTGACGGTTTGAGAGATCGGCAATCCTGGAACTCGGCCTAAAGGGACGCTCGATCCGGTGATTCTTGATTGGTGTGAACAGCATTATTTTATTTTGGTGACAAACAATCGTCGCTCAATGCCAAGTCACTTGGCTGAACATCTTGCTCGTGGACAGCATATTCCAGGAATTTTTGTGCTGAGACCGAAGGCATCTTTGAAAGAGATTCTGAATGATCTAGTTTTGATTGCTGAGATCGATGCTTTGAGTGATTTTTTTGATCGCATTGTTTATGTTCCACTTTAAAGTTTGGAGAACGTTATGCTCGGAAATTGCGCTGGTTGATATTGGGGACGGAGATTAACCCTGTTAAGGTGATGCCTTACACTGTTAGGGTAGGGGCGATCGCGCTCAGCTGCATTAGAATTGAAGGAATCGCTTGAAATTTGCTGGACAAATCCTAATGTACCTTCAAGAAATCCAACAAACCATTGAGAAACTCTCTGTGGAAGATCGATTGACTCTATTAAGTGCGATCGCTGAATCTGTACAGAGAGAACTGAAAACGCAGCCAGCGCTCGAAAAGCAGGCAATTGTCGATCAGCTACGTGGATGCCTGAAGCAACCTGGGAAAAATGCTCCAACTGATGCAGAAATTGCAACAATGCGAGAGCAAAGACTGGTGGAAAAGTATTTGATGTGAGAGTTTTACTGGACACCAACATAATTCTTGATTTCTTTCTAGAACGGGAACCTTTTTTTCAAGAAGCAAATGCGATCTTTGATGCAATTGTTTCTGAACAAGTTTCAGGATTTATTACTGCTTCTAGTGCAACAGATATTTTTTATATTTGTAGAAAGCAGACCCAAAATGTTGCTGAATCAAGAGAAATTATTACAAAAGTGTTGTCAGTTTTGAGCATCTGTACTGTTGATCGGGTTAGCTTAGAAACAGCGCTAAATTTGGACATGGCAGACTTTGAAGATGCAGTTCAACTTGCCTGTGCAATTCAAAGTCAGTTAGATGCAATTATTACTCGTAATCCTCAAGATTTTCCAACTTCTACTGTACAAATTTTGCTTGTCAATCAACTTCTGCCTCAACTGTAGCGGAGCTTGATCGCCCCTTTAACCATCGAATCCATCACCCCACAGCAGGGATTTTGGCTATGCTGGCGGACTGTAACACGGCGGGAAACTGTTTCCAGGGAATATCGCCTGCGGTGCTGGTGAGATAAAGGTGGCCAAACTGAAGTAGGGCAGGGGCAGTTTCATCGGTTGGGCAGGCTTGTAGTGCATGTGAGAGTATGAAGCTACGAGCATTGTGAGATTACCTATGGCTATTGCAGAATTACTGCCAAC
>CAYXJG010000309.1:0-6691 GCA_964465285.1 uncultured bacterium | reverse complement strand
TAGGAACTTATGTATAGCGTTCCTAAGTGATTTGTGAAATGAAATGTGAGAGGTGAGGCGGGCTGCGCCCGCCCCACCTCTCACATTTCATTTAGGATTGCTATATAAGCGGTAGAGAGGGCGAGGGATTTAGGGTGAGGGCTTACGAAAGTGGGATGCATCCCTGACACTCTCTGTGATTTTAGTCATGTTTGCCTGACAAATGGCTCCGGACTAGATAATCAGATTTATGGCTAAAATTTAGCTTGCGAATGCCAGGTCGGGTGGGCGATCGCCCCATAACCGAAGAAAAAGTAAGAATTTCTGCTTTTCGTTGAAAGTTTTGCTTATATAGATGGGGAACGATAGAAATATCGTGCCATTTTGTGTCAAAAGTTACAGTTTACGCCGTGGGGTGTAATTGCAACGGCTTAGAGCTGACCCAGTATTGACCCATAGCGTCACCAGGCAAGGTGGTGGGTGTTCTGGGAGAAGGCAGAAACGTGTTATGGCAATCATTTCAAACCATGTATCAACCGTATCTCTTTTGGTCGGCAAATAAAGGTAGAACAGGTGTCATTTGCAGTAAAGCGTGAGCGAGTGGTATGTGAGATGGGTTCTCCGGCAGATTCCCTCAGAACAGACTCCATATCTATGCCCAGCCTCCTGAAAAGCCTAGCTCTTGAAAATTATTGGCAAAAAAGAGCATCAACAAAACTCTAGAGGAATATCAAAACTCCAGGGAAATATAGTTTTTGTACGCGAGCGAGGAAATTAAATTATGCAGACTGCTCCTAATCTTCAGCGCGAGACTGTGCGGGTCGAAGACGATCGAACGGGTCTAAGCATCGAAACAATTAAACGGGCATTTCTGGATAACCTGTACTACATCCAGGGAAAGTTCCCGAAACTGGCGACCACCAATGACTACTACATGGCATTGGCGTTCACGGTGCGCGATCGCCTCCTGCAGCGCTGGATCAACACAGCGTCTACCTACACTGACCAGGGGGTGAGAACGGTCGCCTATCTCTCCGCAGAATTTCTCATGGGGCCACACCTGGGCAACAACCTCATCAACCTGGGCATCTTTGATAAGGTGAAGCAGGCCGTTGAAGAACTGGGGCTCAACCTGGACGATTTGCTGGAGCAGGAAGAGGAGCCCGGTTTGGGCAATGGTGGCCTGGGCCGTCTCGCGGCGTGCTATCTGGATTCGATGGCAACTCTGGAAATTCCCAGCATCGGTTATGGCATCCGCTATGAATTTGGCATCTTCGACCAGGACATCAAAGACGGGTGGCAGGTAGAAGTCACCGACAAGTGGCTGCGCTTTGGCAACCCCTGGGAAATTATTCGTCCCGAATGGTCGGTGGACGTAAAACTGGGGGGACACACAGAAGCCTACACCGATGAAGACGGGAACTACCGGGTACGCTGGGTTCCCTATCAGGTGGTGAAAGGCGTTCCCCACGACACGCCCATCCTGGGCTACAAGACCAATACCTGCAATACCCTGCGCCTATGGGCAGCGGAAGCGCCAGAGTCCTTCGACTTTGATGCTTTCAACTCTGGGGACTACCTGGGAGCCGTGAAGCGGAAGATGTTGTCTGAGAACTTGTCGAAGGTGCTCTATCCCAACGACAATATTTCCCAGGGCAAGCGTCTACGGCTGGCACAGCAGTCTTTCTTCGTGTCCTGCTCCCTGCAAGATATGATTCGCATTCTCCAGGGGCAAGACATTCCCCTCACAGAATTCCCCGACAAATACACCATCCAGCTTAATGACACCCACCCGGCGATCGCCGTTGCTGAACTCATGCGGCTGTTCATCGACGAACACAAGATGACCTGGGATGAGGCATGGTCATTGACCCAGCGCAGCTTTGGCTACACTAACCACACCCTCTTGCCCGAGGCCCTGGAGCGGTGGCCCCTGTCGCTATTTGAAAGCCTCCTGCCTCGCCATCTGGAGATCATCTACGAGATCAATTTCCGATTCCTGGAAGACATCCGGAAGAAGTTCCCCGGAGACAAAGAACGGCTCCAGCGGATGTCCCTTATCGACGAGTCGGGCGAGCGGTTTATCCGCATGGCAAACCTAGCGTGCCTGGGCAGCTATGCCATCAACGGCGTTGCTGCTCTCCACACGAAACTGCTGAAGTCTGGCGTACTCAAGGACTTCTATGAAATGTTCCCGGAGCGGTTCAGCAACAAGACCAACGGCGTCACTCCGCGCCGCTTCATGGTGCTAAGCAATCCTCGGCTTACAAACCTGATCACTGAAAAGATTGGCGACAACTGGATCAAGCGCCTGGATGAGCTAAGTAAAGTCGAAGCCTATGCAGATGATGCTGGATTCCGGGGCCAGTGGTGGCAAATCAAGCATGACATCAAGCAAGATTTGTCAAACTACATCGCTAAAAACTATGGCGTGAGTGTTGATCCCGCATCCATGTTTGACATCCAGGCGAAGCGGATTCACGAATACAAGCGGCAGCATTTGAATGCCCTTCACATCGTCACGCTGTACAATCGCCTGAAGGCAAATCCCAATCTGGACATCACCCCCCGCACCTTCCTGTTTGGCGGCAAGGCCGCACCGGGTTACTTCATAGCGAAGCTGATGATTAAGCTAGTCACCTCCATTGCCGATGTCGTGAACAATGACCCGATGGTGGGCGATCGCCTCAAAGTCCTGTTCTTGAAGGACTACAACGTGAAGTTTGCCCAGCGCATTTATCCGGCGGCGGATCTGTCTGAGCAGATCTCGATGGCGGGCAAGGAAGCATCCGGTACAGGCAATATGAAATTTGCCATGAACGGCTCCCTCACCATCGGCACCCTAGACGGAGCCAACGTGGAAATCCGTGAGGAAGTGGGTGCAGAGAACTTCTTCCTGTTTGGGTTGACGGCTCCTGAGGTACAGGCGCTCAAGGCGAGCGGCTACAAACCGAGCGAATATTACAGCAAGAACCCTGAGCTGAAGGAAGTCATCGACAGCATCGCCGGAGGTGCCTTCTCCAACGGTGATAAGGAACTCTTCAAGCCACTTATTGACTCCCTCATGTACGATGACACCTACTTGCTGTTTGCAGACTATGCCTCCTATGTGGAAACCCAGGAACAGGTGAGCCAGGTATACCGTAACTACGACCAGTGGGTGAAGATGTCGATTCTAAACTCGGCCCGCATGGGTAAGTTTTCCTCCGATCGCTCAATCCGTGACTACTGCACCGATATTTGGAAGAGCACTCCGGTGAAAATCGACTTGATTAACCAGTGTCCCACTGATGAGGCGTGCCTGATTTAACAGCAAATCGGGTGGGTCAATGCCATAAGTATGAGCCACGACGATACGCCCGGCGTTCTGTCGTGGCTCCCTTGGGTTGGCCAGATTATACTCAATCCGTTTTGTCTAACACGACTTGGCAAGTTTCACGAAAAAATAGGGGGTTAGGGCGCGCTCAGCACGCCCTAACCCCCTATTTTTTCGTTGTGAATTTGAGAACTTTGCCAAGTCGTGTTGAGTAATGGCAGCAATTCTCATTCTAGGAAGCTTCGCGCCCTACAGGCGCTCACTTGCACAAATTTAGGGAGCAAAAAATAAAGATACCGGAAAAGAGCAGCGGGCTGCGCTCGCTGCTCTTTTCCGGTATCTTTTTTAGCCGCAGATCCCTGCAGATCCCCAATGAGAATTGCTGGAGTAATGGCCTTACCTCCAGCGCCAACATGGAAACCATCCTAGGGCAAGCCCTCGTTGGCGATTCTGGCAATGATCTTGTATGCTGTCGGACTAGAAGCAGCCCCGTTGCATCCGATGCATTCCCTAACATTCCTGAGGGAGTGAGTACCCATGTTTCATAAGATATTACGCTACAGACTGCTTGGTTATCGGCTTAAGATGTTGCGCCCTGTATCGAGGTCACGGCATAGCGGATTGGGGTGGAGTGCCTTGGGAAGTATAGGGTTGTCATGGGCACTGGCAATGCCCCCTGGGGCGATCGCCCCTGCCTATGCAGCTGAACTGGCAGAATGGCGCTTTGACCCCACGACTCGTCAATTAGAGTTGAGCATACCGGGCGGCACGACCCCCAACTATTTTCTTCTGGCACAGCCTGCCCGCATTGTCCTTGATTTGCCTAACACCACCGTTAGCAATCCCCTCGAAGAGCAAACCTATTCGGGAGTTGTCCGCTCTATTCGCGTTAGCCAGTTTCAACCGACCCTCACCCGCATTGTGATTGAGCTATCTCCTGACGCAGAGTTGGCTCCCGCCCAAGTGGAACTCCGCCAGGTTGCGCCCCCGGATACCTCAGCCCGTGAACAGTGGATTGTGCGCCCCCTGCTTGCAGGCGATGCTCCTGTTGCTGCCATTGAGCCAGTTCCACCAACTCCTGCTCCGGCTGGTTTGGATGCGGTCCCAGAGGAAACGGACCCAGAGGAAACGGATGGAGTCATCTTTGAACCTGGCACTGACGTGGTTAATGGCACGGATGGCGATATTGACGCCGATGAATCGGTCATGCCGCAAGGCATTGACCTGTTCGATTTGGCTACACGCAATGATCGGGCAGAAACAGCTATGGCCAATGCCGCTGGTGCCGATGAACCTGATGACCGGCTTCCACCCCTGGAACCGGGGGCTTTTGAAATTCCGGTTGAGATTCCTCCGCCCTTGCCAGAGCTAGAGGAGCCGCCTGCCCAGAGCTTGACTGCCTCTGGCGCGGCTGATGGTGAAGCCGATGTGGAAGTGTTACCTGATGACATGATTGTGGATGCTCCCGACGATGAGGAAAGTGCATCCCTGCCAGTGGCGATCGCCCCTCCCGCTCCAGCTACCCTGGAAGCAGAAAGTCATGAGGATATCGCCGAAGAGGACAACACATCAGCCAATGCATCGACTTTCCAGGACGAAAGAGAATCGGCTACCCCAGGCCAGGACGTCATCCGAACCCCAGATGATTTAGAACAGGCGCTGGCAGATGCGTTACCGGAGGGAACCAACATTACCGTGGTTGGTCGTGAGGGAGACCCCCCACCTAGCCAGCAGCGTGAGAACGAAACGACTACCCCAGATGAAGCGGCGGATACGGTTTCTTCAGTTCCCCCCGCTCCAGATCTATCTGACATTCCCCAGCCTGAACAGCAGCTTCCTGACCCTCCACAGGCGAGTGACAATGTGCTTCTGAATGAGATGCCTTCCAGTGAGATGCCTTCCAGTGAGATACCTTCCAGTGAGATATCCACATCAGATCCCAGCCTGGTGGCCCAACCCGACGATGCAAATATAGCCGCTTCCACTGACAGTCCCCATCAAGATAATTTCCCAACGGAAGATTCTTTCACCTTTCCATCTCCTGGAGAGGATGATACGGAATCCTTTGCAGTCAGCCCCATAGCAGCCGATTTTCTGTCTGCTCTGCCCCCAGCTCAGTCAACGCTAGACTTGCCCGTAACGGTCACGGTGCCGTCCCTGGATAAAGCAGATGATGAGACCATAGCTGACCCATCGGACTCGGACACCATCTCCGGCGAAACCGCATCCGACGAACCAGACTCGACCGCTGAAGCCAGCCAGTGGGACATTCAGCCCGATAGCACCCGTCCTTTCCCTGAACCTGAGCAAGCCCCCAGCGGGCAACAGGATGCCCAAGTTCCTCCTGATCCAGCAATTTCGCTACATCAGTCGTCACCATCGGTCGCCCCTACGGCACCGACTATTGCCCGTACTGATGATGCTCCCGTGAATGTTATTGAGTTTGGGCAACCCATTGATGGACAGCCCTCCATCCCCCCATCTCCTGGGCAAGCCACGGGTGTGCGGCCCTCTGGGATATCCCAGCCGGGCTCCTTCCCTACACCATCGTCTCTACAGCAACAGCCTGCTCTAGCTTCTCCATCTGTGACAACAGCTTCCGGTCGGCAACTGGTTGTAGCGGCTCGTCCAGACGCGATGATTCCATCTGGAACCGTGCTGCGGCTTCGGTATCCCCGACTGACGCCGACCCTTCTGCGAAAGGGCATCGCCTGGCAAGATGTTTTGCTTCTAGAGCAAACGCTTCTTGATCCTGATGGCAATGTGATTGCGATCGAAGGCACCCCCGTCATTGGTCGGTTTGAAATCACGCCCCAGTACATTCGATTTGTGACCCAGGCGATCGCCCTGAATGACCGCAATATTCCCCTGCAAGCTATTTCAGGATGGGTTCCGGTCCCCGTGGAGAGCACAGCTGTGGTGATCCAGCCCAATCAAATCGTCAATGTCCGGCTGGCAGAAAACTTTGACCGATAAAGGAGCGTTTTTATAGCAGTGTGCAATTTGATTGGGGTGTCATTTAAGCCGAGAAATCCTGACTAGCCAGGAGCTAGGAGTCAGGAGCTAGGAGTCAGGAGCCAGAATCCAGTCCCTTCTTGTATTCTAGCTTCTGACTCTTGAGTTCTATTACAGCCATAACGTTCCGCCTTAAGGAATACGCCATTTGATTCAGCACACCGCTATAAAATCCAAAATCGAGAACTGGTATAAATCCATACAGGCGAGCGCCTATAGGGCGTGAAGTTTCCCAAAATGAGAATTGCTGTTATTTTTTCGCGAAACTTGCCAAGTCGTGACGACTTGGCAGGTTTCACGCAAAAGCAGGAGTTTGGGGCGCGCTGAGCGCGCCCCAAACTCCTGCTTTTGCGTTGTGAATTTGAGAACCTTGCCAAGTCG
>CAYXJG010000308.1:0-6705 GCA_964465285.1 uncultured bacterium | reverse complement strand
CGAGAGTCAAATGAAATCCAGCTCTAGTACAGCATCAAAATTAAAAATTAGGGTAAATCCCTCCAGGATTTGGGTACATCCCATTTTTGTTGGGTGGGCGGGCTGCGCCCGCCCACCCAACAAAATTAATCAATTTACAAAAGTGGGATGCTCCCCAGGATTTACCCTATTTTCAAGAGATGACAGAGCACTAAGTAGGTCGGTATTAATAAACTCAACTTCAAAACCGGGGGAGCGCCCCTCCGGAGCGCTCCCCCGGTTTTTAGGTTTTGAGGTTACTTATGCTGGGTTACTTAGTGCAGCGGTGCGGTAATGCGGCGCTCTGCGCCGCCACTCAACACATTTGGGTGTGCTGAACCAATTGCACACCGCTATAATTTAATCCTCGTTCCTCAGTCGGTGAGCATAATTCATCATAAAGCCTGTAAAACTCTGCGCCGCGGGCTATGCAGGCGGCGCAGAGTTTTAAATCTGGTTTTAATCGTGCCAAGCTACTTAATCTTGTACGTTAAGGAGGCTCAAGGTTTATACACGTCCTCTTGCCCGACTCATTGAACAGTTTCAGCGCTTGCCCGGAATTGGCCCCAAATCTGCCCAACGCCTAGCACTGCATATTTTGAAGCGTCCCGATGCCGAAATCGAGGCCCTTGCTCAGGCATTGCTGGAGGCGAAGAAGCAGGTTGGCTACTGTACCCAGTGCTATCACCTGTCTGCGGAGCCAGTCTGCGAAATTTGTCGTGCTCAAAACCGCGATCGCACGACTATTTGTGTGGTGACAGACTCGCGGGATGTCATTGCCCTAGAAAAAACGCGAGAGTACAAAGGGCTTTACCACGTTCTCGGCGGCGTTATTTCTCCAATGGATGGCATCGGGCCAGAGCAGCTCACCATTAGCCCATTAGTGCGGCGAGTGAGTCAGCACAGTGTTAACGAAGTGATTCTTGCGATAAACCCTAGCGTTGAGGGGGAAACAACGACGATGTACGTTGGACAGTGCCTCAAGCCCTTTACTAAAGTCACCCGCATTGCTTTTGGATTACCCATCGGGGGTGATTTGGAATACGCTGATGAGGTCACCCTGGCAAAAGCGCTAGAAGGACGCCGAGAACTGGAATGAGGGAGCTGCAAAAATTCATAAGAGCAGACGGAAATCAAGCCGATTGGGTAGGTATCCATCGGGACTGACGATCTCCTGGATTATCGCTTCGATACGGCCGCACTGTTCTGCACATACCACCGCCAGGGAATCTCTGTGCCTTGGGACAATCCAATGCGGGTTGTTTGGATCACAGTCAGATGATTCGCATCCAAATCGGCTTGGAACGAGGGGGGGCGATGCTCAAGCCAGAGGCCCGATGAAGGCTGAAGAGGATGTGCCGTGAGGTCGAGAGTGATGTCGAGGGCACGGCAGAGTTTTCCTGGCCCAGCTCCGAGGCGATCGCGCCATTTTTGAGAGGCCATTGAGGACGATTCCTGGGACGATGATTTCGTCCGAGATTTTGTAACGGATTTTGTGGCGGATTTTGTGGCGGATTTTGGCGGAGGAACTTCAACCCAGGACGGTAAACGGTCCAGTTCGACTGCCCGCAGCAACACCGCACTGGGCTGTCCACCCAGATCAGTCACGACGTTAAAGCAGTGATACATCCCATAGATGAGGTAGACGTATGCCATGCCTGCTGGCCCGAACATGACAGCATTGCGGGGAGTGCGTCGCCGATAGGCATGACATGCTGGGTCGCCAGGGGCATAGGCTTCAGTTTCCACGATGAGTGACCGAACAATCTCACCGGCTGCCCCCTGCCGCACGAGCCAACAGCCTAGCAAGTCTGGCGCAACCTCAGGCGATGGACGGGACAGCCAATCTCCACCAATGAGAGGCAGACCATTGGATGCTGGGACAGTCTGATCTGTGGCTGGGTCTTTAGCCTGGTTTCTAGATTGGCCCAGGGAACGACTAGGCACAGACTGGCATGCCATCGAGTTGTTAGAGAGATACTTGAGCGCGAGAGTCCCCATTGATAAATATTGATACAAACTAAACACTTATCTGATAGCCCTTTCAGCCGCAGTTGAGGAGTAGAAAAAGCACAAATGGATCTGATACCATTTGGGATGTTCATCTGTAGGAAAGGGCATTAAATTAAAGTGATAGGGTGGATAATGTAGCCACTCACCCTTCAATAAAATCTGTCCCTGGTGAAGCGGGAACTTTCAAGAAAACATAATGTAAATAAGCAAGGAATGTATGGATATCAAGCTAATTTTACTGGCATTGACCCCTGTTTTTATCGTGGCATGTCTCTTCTTTGGTACACGCAATGGGTTCTACGATTCTGACAATTACCACGGCAATGGCTCTGCCCATTAAGAATCAAGGGTTAAATAGAATTTAATTCTGGTAGAGCGGTGCGGCGGTGCTGCACAGTTCCACCAGGATTCGGTTCAAGGGCAGGCTTGCAGCCTGCACAGGCAAGATGCCTGTTCTACTCTGTGCTGAATCATTATCGTAGAACACCGTGACTGATTTAGAATGCGTTCCCTATGCTGTTGGCCATGCCAATGAAGGGGTTTGCATTTTGCTAACAATGGGGCCCTATGAGGTGCTCTTGGACTGTGGTCTGAGAGACGTCACCCCTTTGATATCTGAAGAAGAAGAGGAAGAGAGGGTTGCAGCAAGGCACCGCCCGCCTGCCGATTTGGTGTATTGCAGCCATGCCCATGCGGATCATGCAAGAGGGTTGCTAGCATTACATCGCCTGTATCCTGACTTGCCTGTGTACGGGAGCCAGATCACAGCGAAGCTGCTGCCCCTGAACTGGTTAAACGAAGAGGTTCCCGATTTCTGTGCCCCGGTGGAGTGGCGATCGCCCGTCGAAATCTTCCCCAATCTCACCCTCCAGCTCTGGCCAGCAGGTCATTTGCCAGGGGCATCGGTGGCTCTCTTCACCTATCATCACTCTGAGAACCCCCGCACGGTTTTCTACACCGGGGATTTTTTGCTGGCAAATTCTCGCCTGGTGGACGGGTTGCCCTTGGATGATGTGCGGGGGCTGAAGCCCGACGTCCTTATCATCGAAGGCAGTTACGGCACCACACGGCACGCCAAGCGACGCCAGCAGGAAAATCAGCTTGCTGAGAAAATCTATCGGGCGATCGCCCATGGCAAATCTGTCCTGTTGCCTACGCCTATTCTTGGCTTGGGACAAGAGTTGCTGATGCTCCTCCGCAGTCACCACCATTTCACGGGCAAGCCCATCGACATCTGGGTGACCAGCAGCATCGCCGCTGGATGTGACGCCTATCTTGACCTGCTCCCCAATTTCCCCAGTTCAGTACAAAACTTTGCTCGCCACCAGCCCCTCTTCTGGGATGACCGCATTCGGCCTCGCGTCAGACGATTGGAACGGGTGCCGTTGGAATCGGCGCAGCAAGAGGGCGATCGCCCCATTCGAGAGCAAATTCTCGCCGCCTCGGAACAGCCCACCCCCTGCATCGTCCTCGCCGACAGCGTCACTCCCCTTGCCGAGTTTTGCGGCCTCGACGACCGCGAATGGCTGCTGCTGCTGCCGCACACATTTGGACAACCCAGTTCCGTTGAGAAGGGTGTTTGCGATCAAATTCAGTTTTCGCCGACTCTGCAAACCTGCATCCAGGCCGAGCGGCTGGTGATTGACTCCTATCTGTTAGGCGATCACTGCGACGGGCCAGGCACTCTCCAGTTCATCCACAACCTGCGCCCCCAGCATGTAGTGTTCGTTCATGGGACACCCTCCCATCTCACCGATCTCACCAGCCTGGAAGAACTGCAAAACCGCTATCAGCTCCACCTCCCCAGCGCCGACATGCGCCTGGAACTACCCGTGGGCGACCTGTTCATTCAGCCTGCCCCCCCGGAACAGGTTTACGAAGGAGAGCTCACAGAGTTAAAGTCCACCGTGCTGGTGACCCTCCCCAAGTCCGTCACAGAGGACGAGCGCTGGCAAGATTTCTCAGACACGGGACTGCTCGATATCCGCTGGCAGGGAAACGACCTGGTGATTCGCGGCATCCAGCAAACCGAACTACTGGAGCAAGACCGCACCACCGCCAGCGCTGATATCAAAGAATGCTGCGACCACTGCGCCTATTACCGGGGCCAGCGATGCGGCAACCCCAAGTCCTCTCTCTTCGGCCTCAAGGTCACGCCAGAGGGCTATTGCCCCGCCTTCGAATACGCCTACGGAGACCCATCTAGAGACATATCGGAGGCCATGCCGACCGATAATGCAGATGGCGAATAGTAAGTACTTAGGGAGCTGCGGCTAAAAAAGACACCGGAAAAGAGCGGCGGGCTGCGCCCGCTGCTCTTTTCCGGGGACTTTATTTTCTTGCAAGTCCCCTAGGGATCTGCGAGAAAGATACCGGCGGAGAGGGGCGGCGGGCTGCGCCCGCCGCCCCTCTCCGGGTACTTTATTTTCTTGCAAGTTCCTTAATCCTTGACCCTAAGCAATGCGGATGGGCGACACGGAGCGTGCCCATCTCTGGGGCAATTCGTTTATGCTGATAGGCGAAGGCATTGATTGAGTTTTCCCGCCCATGACACAGGCATCCTCGCACACAAACCCTCGCATTTGCATTCTTGGGGGTGGTTTTGGTGGCCTTTACACCGCCCTGAACCTGCCCCAGTTTTCCTGGGAAACGCCGCACAAGCCGCAGATCACTCTGGTGGATCAGCGCGATCGCTTCGTCTTTTCTCCGCTACTGTACGAACTGGTGACGGGAGAACTCCAGACTTGGGAAATTGCGCCGCCGTATGCAGAGCTGTTGAGGAGCACCAGCATCCAGTTTCAGCAGGCGGCAGCAGAGAGCATCGACCTAGAGGCAAAAACCGTCTATTTGCAGAATGGGTCACAACCGCTGCCCTATGACTATCTGGTGCTGGCGCTGGGGGGGGAGACCCCGCTGGATTTTGTGCCGGGGGCGAGCGATTATGCGATTCCCTTCCGCACGGTGGACGATGCCTATTGCCTGGAGGAGCGGCTCCGGTCTCTGGAGGAGTCTGATCAAGACAAGATTCGCGTTGCCATTGCGGGCGGGGGCTACAGCGGGGTAGAACTGGCGTGCAAGGTAGCAGAACGGTTGGGCGATCGCGGTCGAGTCCGCATTGTGGAAAAGAACGACCAGATTCTCCGATCGTCCCCGGAATTCAACCGCAAAGCAGCGTCACGGGCGTTGAGCGACCGGAAGGTTTGGATTGACCTGGATACTACTATCACTGAAATTAGCGAGGGTACCATCAGTCTAGAATACAAAGGTCAGACCGACACCATTCCTGTGGATATTGTGCTGTGGACCGTGGGAACGAAGGTGACTGAGATGGTGCAAGCCCTGCCATTGCCGAAGGGCGATCGCCAAAAGCTTCAGGTCAATGCCATGCTTCAGGTGGTCGATCATCCCGACATCTTTGCCCTAGGTGACGTAGCAGACTGCCAAGATGCAGAGGGACAGAGCATTCCACCAACTGCTCAGGCAGCCTTTCAGCAAGCGCAGTATGCCGCCTGGAACATCTGGGCATCGGCGACGGGACGACCTCCCCTACCATTCCGGTATCAAAACCTAGGCGAAATGATGACCCTGGGCACCGATACTGCTACCCTTTCTGGATTAGGCATCACCTTAGATGGCCCTCTTGCCCACGTTGCTCGCCGCCTAGCGTATCTCTACCGGATGCCCACCCTCGATCATCAGATCAAAGTGGGGGTAAACTGGATGGCTAAACCCCTTCGGGATTTGCTGTCTCTTGCTCAATGATCCTCGGTTGATGCTCTTTGCTGTCCTGACAGTCCTTCAACATGCCGTCTTATCACACTCTCCCTAAGGTCATCTTTTTCGATGCGGTTGGCACTCTGTTCGGCGTCAATGGCAGTGTGGGCGAAATTTACGGCCAGATTGCTCAGAAGTATGGCGTTGACGCTGATGCCGATGCCCTCAACCATGCCTTCTTTCAGAGCTTCCGCAAGGCTCCCCCCCTGGCATTTCCAGGGACAGACCTCACCTCAATTCCTAATAAAGAGTTTCACTGGTGGCGGGCGATCGCCCTGCAAACCTTCGAGACAGTAGGCGTTCTGGAACAGTTCAGGGACTTTGACCCATTCTTTGACGACCTGTATGCTCACTTCGCCACCGCCGAACCCTGGCGTGTATATCCCGAAACCCCTGGCACTCTTAACTACTGGCGGAGTCAGGGCGTTGAGCTAGCCATTGTGTCGAATTTTGACTCCAGAATCCATCGGGTGCTCGATGCACTGGGCTTTGCACCACTATTTTCGTCGGTCACCATTTCCACAGAAGCCGGATCAGCCAAACCCGACTTCAAAATTTTTGAGGTGGCCCTGAACAAGCATGACTGTCCTCCTGCCGCTGCATGGCATGTGGGAGACAGCTTCAAAGAAGACTACGAAGGGGCGAAAGCAGCAGGAATGCGGGCCGTCTGGCTGAAGCGCCGCGATTAAGGACTTGCAGCAAAGGTAACGATTCAGTCTGCCTCAAAGCCTGGACTAGCCCTCTGGGTATCGCAGCAATGCCGTTTCACCAAAATTGAGTTCAAATAATCTCATTCTCATACACGACTTGGCAAGTTTCACGAAGAAACAGGGGTTTGGGGCGCTCTCCGCGCGCCCCAAACCCCTGTTTCTTCCTTGTGAATTTGAGAACTTTGCCAAG
>CAYXJG010000307.1:0-6817 GCA_964465285.1 uncultured bacterium | reverse complement strand
ACATTTTTTGTCCATCTCAAACTTTGTAGATTCATGCATCAACCTCGGCAATAACGCCAACAGGCCAACTTTCGGTTACGCCCCACCAATAACTCAGCGGCCTAACTCGCAATTATAGGGAAAGTTTCCACCTAAGATCCTGTATGAGGATCTTAGGTGGAAACATTTCAGCCTAAGATCTCATTTGGGGCACATGGGTGGAATTATGTCTGCCTAAGATCCCAAGGCAGCAGATTAGGCAGAATCATTCTACCTAATCTTCCCTTAGGGATCTGCGGTTAAAAAAGATACCGGAAGAAAAGAGCAGCGGGCGCAGCCCGCTGCTCTTTTCCGGTTACTTTATTTTCTTGCAAGTCCCTTATCGTCAACTTTTCACCAGAATCACCCCAGTCGCTCCACCAGGCGATCGCCCACCCGCAGGGCATTGGCAATAATCGTCAGGGAGGGATTCACCGCCCCACTGGAGGGGAAAAAGCTGCCGTCTACCACGTAGAGGTTATCAACATCGTGGGTCCGGCAGTTGATATCCAGCACCGAAGTTTGCGGATCGGTGCCAAAGCGACAGGTGCCGACCTGGTGGGCCACCCCCTGAATGGGCAGGCGCTTGCGGAAATAGACTGAGCAGGGAAAAATTGCCTCGCCACAGTTGATCGACTTCAACGTTTCTACCCAGCGGTCCATGAGGCGGTCAAAGGCTCCGATGTTGTTGTCGGTATATTCCAGTTGAATTTTGTCACCCTTCACCTTGACCCGATTGTGGGCCTCAGGCAAGTCCTCCGCCGTCAGCCACCAGTCCACCGAGCGGTGGGCCATCTCTTCCAGGGCCATGCCCGGAGCAAAGCGGGGCGCATCCATCGCCATCATTTCTTTGTTGACTTTACCCAGGAGCTGCACATGACCCATGGGAAAGTTAAAGTCCGGTTCTCCCCAGTAAAAGTCATTAAAGCCCAGGGTCTTTTGAAAAATGGAGGGGTTCACCTTGCGGGTCAGGCCGACGATCGCCCCATTCTGGTGCTTCATAAAGTTGCGCCCTACCTGATCAGAGCGATTAGCCAACCCGTTGGGATGGTGGTCATTGGCCGATCGCAACAGCAGTGCCGCCGAGTTAATCGCCCCGCAGGCCACCACCACAATATCGGCAGAGAATAAATGCGGTTCTTGGTTGATGACGGCTTCCACCTGACTCACCCGCCGTCCCGAATCGTCCGTATGCAGGCGGGTCACCTGGGCATGGGTGAGCAGCGTAATCTTTGATGCCGCCACCGCCGGACGTACACAGGTCACATCGGCGTCGGACTTGGCATGAACCAGACAGGGAAAGCCGTCGCAGGTATCGCAGCGAATGCACTCGCTAAAGGCCGGATTCTCCTCATCTCGCTTAATAGCCAGAGGTAGATGGAAAGGCTGAAACCCTTTTGATTCCAGATCATTGTGAATTTCCTGAATGCGCGGTTCATGGGGGAGGGCAGGAAATTGATAGTCATCATTCCGCTGAGGTTCAGTGGGGTCCTGTCCCTGCTTGCCGTGGACCTGGTAGAGGGCTTCCGCCTGGTCGTAGTAGGGAGCCCAGTCTGGATACTTGAGCGGCCATGCCGGTGAGACGCCGCCCACATGCTGCACGGTGTCAAAGTCTTTTTCTCGCAGGCGAAACAGGGCACCGCCATAGACCTTGGTGTTGCCACCAACCCAATAACCAATACCGGGATGGATGTCATTGCCGTCTGAATCTAACCAGGCTTCATCGGTGTGGTAGCGGTCTTTTTGAAAGACTTCAGTCGTATCCCAGTTAGCTTTTTCGCGGGGTAAAAAGCCGCCTCTTTCTAGCACTAGAATGCGTTTGCCGCTAGTGGCGAGGCGATGGGCCAGGGTGCCGCCCCCGGCTCCGGTGCCGATGATGATGATGTCGTAGTTCGATTGGGGCATGGCTTGAGGGGGAGTAGTGGTTTGCGTTGGTAGCCTCTGAGGTAGCTGAGTCAGGGTCATAGCAGCAGCGGGGGGCGAGACAGGGGGTGTCATCATTGGGACAGAGTTTGGCACAGAGGACTTTGGGGCGCTGGGGTTGACGCAGATAAATTTCGGCAGCGAGGAGCATGCCCAGGGGCGGGGCAAAGTAGTAGATCCAGAAGGCAGTCCAGATTTGGGCGGGGAGGGCAGAGGCGAAGCTGCGGGCGGGGTTGATGCTCATGCCGGAGAGGGGCGCTCCAACCGTGATGTAGGTGGCGACCAGTATTCCTGCCAGGAGGCCGGTGAATTTGGGAAAGCGATCGCTGTTGCTGACGTTCAAGATCCCCCACATTAGCCCTAGGGACATGAGCATTTCTGCCATGAAGGCGACTATCACACCCGGTTCGCCGGGGACAGTGACGACATAGTTCACAGGGGGAGTTTCAAAGGGAGTGCGGATGCTTAGGGCGACGAGAACGACTCCCGCCAGACCACCTAAAAACTGCGCCAGCACATAAAAGGCGGCATCCCAGGGGCGGATCTTCTTTAGCCGAAAAAAGGTGAGGGTGACGGCAGGGTTGATGTGAGCCCCGGAGCGCTTGCCCCAGGGGGAATAAATGATGGCAATAGCGGTCAGACCCATAGCGATGCCCACCAACATGCGCCGGATCAAGGCATTGGGAATGGCCTGCTGCACGGGGGATTGGGGATATTCCAGCACCGTTACGGCCATGCCTGCTGCAACCATAAAGGCTCCCAGCCCCGCCGCTTCGATCAGGTAGTTGGGCCAGTTTTCGCGCCAGCTCCGCATCATGGCCTCAGCCATTGGTGGAAAAGCCGGGGTAGAGGGTCATGCCGCCATCGACAATCAGGGTCGTGCCGGTGACGTAGTCGGCGGCATCGGAGGCCATCCACACCGCCGCTTTACCAATATCCGCTGGGTCGCCGACCCGCTGGTAAGGAATCAGTTTCAGCAGTTTGGCTTCGGCCTCGGAGGTGTCCCAGGCGTCGCGGTTGATGGGGGTTTTGATGGCTCCGGGGGCAATGCTGTTGACGCGAATTTTGTGGGGGGCCAGTTCTTGGGCCATGCTCTGCATCATCAGTTTGACGCCCCCCTTGGAGGTAGCATAGTTGACGTGACCAGCCCAGGGAATAATTTCGTGGACAGAACTCATGCAGATGATTTTGCCTGCCGCGCAGGAGCGCTCTGGCACCACTCCCCGACGAATAAATTCTTTGGCGGCTTCGCGGGCGCAGAGAAACTGCCCAGTGAGGTTGATGCCGATCACCTGATTCCAGTCCTCCAGAGACATTTCGGTGAAGGCCCGGTCTTTTTGAATGCCAGCGTTGTTGACTAGAATATCTACGGTGCCATAGGCATCTAGGGTCTGCTGAAAGAGTCGCGAGACCTGATCTTCCTGGCTGACGTCGGCTTGGGCGGCGATCGCATTCCCGCCATTGGCCTGAATTTTGACAACCACGTCTTCGGCCCCTTGGGCGCTGTGGGCATAGTTGACCACGACATTGGCTCCGGCCTCAGCCAGGGCGATCGCCACTGCTGCCCCAATGCCCGAACTGCCGCCCGTTACCAATGCGGTCTGTCCTGTAAGTGATGCCATCGCGGTTCTCCATCTCGGCTACACTGCCTACCTTCGGGGGCGATCCTGAGCGTGAGATGAAAACGCTCTGAGGTATTTGGAAAAATTCGTCCAAAATGGCCAAAATTGTCAAAAATTAAGCTTCCTCTCAGATTACTGCGCCTCTGATCTTTTGCAATAGAAATAAACAAGCGCAATCCCTTCAACGAATCCAAAGTCATGCCAACCCATTCTCTCAAACAAGCCCCCTATGGCAGATGGAAAAATGCCCTGTGGCTGGAACAGGGTGACCTCTCACTGATTCTGATGCCGCAGGTCGGCGGACGGATTATGGGGGTGCGCTGGCGCGATCGCGATCTGTACTGGGTGAATGATGAACTGGCCGATAACCTCATTGACGTGGCTGCGATCGCTCATCCAGTCGCGGCCAAGCAGGAATTGGGCTTTAAGCTCTGGGGCGGCAACAAAACCTGGCTCGCCCCGCAAGATCGGTGGACGGCAGGACTGCCGTTTCTGGATCTCGATAGCGGAGCCTATCAGTTGACGGTCGAAGATACAGTGCCCACCACCATCCATCTGCAAAGCCCCATCTGTCGGGAAACCGGCATCCAGATTACCCGCAGTCTCACCCTGCACCACGCCGAGCCCAGATGGAGCCTCATCCATCGATTGCAAAATCAGGGCGATCGCCCGGTAGCTTGGGCTCCCTGGAGCAACACTATGGTGCGCCGTCCGGCTCGCGTATTGCTGCCCAAACGTGCTGATTCGGAGTTTCTCGACGGGGTCAAAACCTTTGCCCACGAAGGGGATTCGGTGGCGGTGCGATCGCAGGTGCTGACTCAGCTAGGGGACACGGTGGCGATTGACTGTATCGACCCCCTCAAGTTTAAGTTTGGGGTAGATGGCGATCGCGGCGTGTTGCTCGCGGTTCTCCTCACCGAGCAGTTGCCCTATTTAGGACTCCTGCATACGTTCCCGACTTTTCCACCACAAACTTACGGACACGGCTGCTCCATCGAAGTGTTTAACGCGGCTCAATATCCCTATTTAGAACTCGAAACCCACGGAGCTGTAAAGTCTTTAGATCCTGGCGAATCGACAGAATTTACTGAAACCTGTCGATTGATAGAGTTGCCCAATATCCCTCACGCGATCGAGGAAAAACTCATGGAAACACCGTAAGAATGGATCCTGCCGTCAAGTTCAGTTCCAGATTCTCAGGTGATTTTAATTGAACGGTTAGGGTCAATTCAGCCTTCAACTTTATATTCAACTTTATATTCAAAATGAACATATACCTATCGAAGAGTCATGGCAGAAAATCCACCCATACTCGAACATCTCATTCAAAGTCTACGAGATTTGTCCGAAGATTTAGTCGCCATCGAGGCTCTTTTTAACCAGGGCGTCCCAGGAAGATAATCTGAAGACGCCATGCCATCCTTCAAAATTACAGCATTTAAAATCTAGAAATATGCCTCATCTTACCGCCCTGAAGCCAGAACAGGTTTCTAGCGAAACCCAAGCCATTTTCGCTGAAATTGAACAGGGATTTGGGGGCATCCCCAATCTGTTCAAAACCTATGCCCACTATCCGCCCCTGTTGCGGGCTAACTGGGAAAAAGTGAAAGCCACCCTGGAAATGGGGAGTCTCTCGCCTAAACTTAAACAGACAATTGCACTGCTTGTTTCTCAGGACAACAACACTGAATATTGCATCTGTGCCCACTCAAAAATTTTGCTAGACATGGGACTGAGCGACGATGATCTCAGCGCCATTCGTCGCAACGATCTAGCGACAGTCGGATTCTCCGACAAAGAAATTAGACTGATTAACTGGATTCGGCAAGTTAATCAGAATGCCCATCAAGCATCTGACGCATCTTTAGAGGCGATTAAAGCTGCAGGTATTACTGACGCCGAACTGGTTGAAGCGTTTGGAGTGATGGAAACCTTTATTGGGTTCAATAAATTTCTAGACGCCTTAAAAGTGGAAATTGATGTCTAGAAAAACAGGTTAATGCCTCTTGAGTAAGGAGTGAGTTGAAGTTTTGGATTTTGGGTTTTGGGCTGGTTGACTGACAAAATTCTTGAAACCCTCATTCTGCCGTAGGATGGGTTAGCGTTAGCGTAACCCATCGAAAGTGTTGCTGATGTTGGGTTTCGCTCTGCTCAACACCAACCTACATGAGAACTTTTGTCAGTCAATCAGGGTTTTGGGTTGAGCGGCAATTTAAACTTGCAATCTAAAATTTAGAAGTCAACCTATTCAGTAGGAAGTTGCAATTAAACCTAAGACGCCGTAGATTGCGGTTGAGGAACGTTGGCGCAGCCTCACCGAAGGCGATAAACCAACACCCGCATGGGTTACGCTACCGCTTTAGCGAAGCCATGCCCGGAGGGCTTTATCCATCCTACAGTTGAATCAGTCCAGCTACTTCTCACCTCCTTTTTAAGCAATATTTTTTGTGATTTATACGAGTAAACATCCGATGATTGGACTCCGCGATCGCACCGCACAGTACAAACCCTCAACGGAATGGCAGCAATTTTGCATTCACGCCAAGGATGATGATAAGGTCAATCCAGTTCGTTCCTTAGTCGAGCAAACCGGATTTCAGTACAGCGATCGCGCTCCCGACTTTGTTATCACCGTCGGCGGAGACGGCACCTTTCTACAAGCAGAGCATCGCTATCCCGGCATTCCTAAATTACTAGTGCGCGATAGTCGGATTTGCTATCGCTGTCACAACGAACCCCTGCCCGTCCTGCTGGACGATATCCAACAGGGGCGAGCGACCACGATGGCAATTCCCAAGCTGGAAGTGGGCCATAGTCAAGGCTGCTCAACCGCTATCAACGACATCGTGCTGAGAAATCAGCATCCTACTCAGGCCATTCGCTTTCGAGTCAGCGTCAACGGTCAGGTCGCAGTCGAGCAGGTGATCGGCGATGGTATCGTCGCCGCCACCTCTTTTGGCTCAACCGGGTACTATCGCTCCGTCACTCGACAGACCTTCGACCAGGGCTATGGCCTCGCCTTCAACAATTCGACCGAAGCGATCGCCCCTCTACGCCTCTCCTCCGAAGATGAAGTGATTCTAGATATCACCCGTGGTCCCGGTCAGCTCGCCGTCGATAATGTGCCCGATATCCAGATTTTGCCCAGCAACGAACAAATCGTTATTCGCCAGTCTCAAGCCATCGCCCGGCTAGTCGTCCATAAGTAACACGACTTGGCAAGTTTCGCGCAAAAATAGGGATTTGGGGCGCGC
>CAYXJG010000306.1:0-6824 GCA_964465285.1 uncultured bacterium | reverse complement strand
ATCGTGCCGTCGTCACTACATGAAACGAGTGTTTTGCCATCTGGACTAAACCCTACCCAGTTTACAGTCTGAGTATGACCTGTGAGGGTTGTGATGAGTGCGGAAAAGGCACTATCAAAGTCATCCTCTTCTCGAAAAAAGAGCCAGTTGTGTTTTCCGAGCGCTGGATGCACCAGGGACATATCGAACCCTTCGCGCCGCACGATGGGCATGAGCCGTTTGTTGTTGGCAACGGCATGGTCGATTTCTTGCGCACAAACCTGAGAAGCGATCGAGTCGGGACTAATCACAAAAATGAAGGTGTCTGCCGCTTCGATGCCTGCTTCGATTTCTGCCCACCAGTCTGCCGTGAGCGGAATGTTTTCCCAATCGACCCAGGCATCATACTTACTTTCGACAAGGGCCTGGTTGAGTACCTGGACAAAGGCTCTATCTTTGCGGGAATAAGAAATGAAGACGTTAGTCATGGCGGGGGCAATGAGGACAGCACAATCGTTCCTTCAAATTATGCTGCACGCCTTCCGGATTTTCTAGGCTTCAGAGACAAACGTGACGCTGTTGTAGAGATCCTGGAAGGGAATTGCCCAAGGGATGGTTGCTAATTCAATCTGCTCATCAGCGCTGTCATATTCCCGAAACGTCCAGCGTTTCTCGCCGCTTTTGGCATAATGCTCAATATGCTGCGTGTACTGATCGACCAGCACATATTCCCGAAAGGTTGGAATGGTGCGATAGGCAAGAAACTTTTCGCCTCGGTCATAATCACGGGTGGATTTTGACAACACCTCAACAATCAAACAAGGATTGGTCAGTGTGTCTGTGCGATTTTCTTGATAGTCCAAGTCACCTTCCACGACCATGACATCGGGATAGGTGTAGATCGTTCGTTGAGGAATCCACAGGCGCTGATCGGCAACAAACACCTCGTAGGGATGGTCGCGTAAGCCGACAGTGAGCCATGTACAGAGATTGCGGATGATGCGGTTGTGGTCAGGAGTGCCGCCCGTCATCGGTACAATCTCTCCGTCAATGTATTCATGGCGGTCTGTCGATGTGATTTCCAGATCCAGGTATTCATCCAGGGAACGGGTTTGTGATGCCTGGGGTTGAGCAATCATGGGGTCTCTCCTTGTGGGTTGCTCGACGCACCCGAACAATAGCGCATATTCACGCATTGTCGTAGAAAAAGTACTTTCCGTTTTGTTTCTTAGCTCATACTCCGTCGCAAATAGCACCTTGCTCATCAGGTGGAGTGTCCTGATACTCGGTGTACTCGTGCCACCACTCACAGCCCCGCTGCATCAGGGCATCAAATTCCAGGGCTTCTAAATCCCATAAAATAGCGGTTCCATCCCAGCTACTTGAGGCCAAAGTTTGCCCATCTGGACTAAAGGCTAAGTGACGTATCCAGTTTCGATGACCGACGAGGGTTTGTAGAAGACCATCCTCTACACTCCATAGATTGACTACGTTTTCGTCAGCACTGGCTGAGGCCAAAATCTTACCATCTGGACTGAATGCCAGCCCTAACGTTCTACCCTCATGGCCCTTAAAGGTACGCAAAAGTCTACCCTCTATAGTCCAAAGTTTAACTGTACTGTCAGAGCTAGCAGAAGCCATCAGGTTGCCATCAGAACTAAAAACTACATTTCGAACTTGGTCCTCGTGGCCCTCTAGGTTACGCAACAGCTCACCGTCCCTTGACCAAAGTTGGAGCGTATTGTCACTATTAGCCGCCACAAGTCTTTTTCCATTTGGGCTAAACGCGACTTTGTAATACAGAGACTCTCCTTTTCCCAAAGACTTTAATAGGTTGCCTTGAGCGTTCCAGAGCTTAACGGTGCCATCTTCGCTGGCTGAGGCTAAGAGTTGTCCATCAGGACTGAAAGCAAGACTACTGACCCAGTCTTGATGATCTGCAAGTGTCTTTAACAAGTTTCCGTCTAAATCCCATAGCTTTATCGTGCGATCGAAGCTTGTAGACGCCAGTGTTTGCCCATCAGGACTGAACTTTACTTCATGAACATTGCCTGTGTGTCCTTCCAGTGTGGCTAAAAGTCGTCCGTCAAGATTCCACAGCTTAACGGTGCGATCTTCGCTAGCCGATGCAAGGAGCTGACCATTGGGGCTGAAATCAATGTCATATGTTGTTGGCAACGGCATGGTCGATTTCTTGCGCACAAACCTGAGAAGCGATCGAGTCGGGGCTAATGACGAAAATGAAGGTGTCAGCCGCTTCGATGCCAGCCTCGATTTCTGCCCACCAGTCTGCCGTGAAGGGAATGTTTTCCCAATCGACCCAGGCGTTGTATTTGCTTTCGCTGAGTGCCTGGTTGAGCACCTGAACGAAGGCTTTATCTTTGCGGGAATAGGAAATGAATACGTCAGTCATGGCGGGGGCAATGAGAACAGCACAATGGTTCCTTCAAATTATGCTGCACGCCTTCCGGATTTTCTACGGTCTAGCTTTAATCGCCGACTCCCCTCTATTTACTCACCTTCAAACCGATCAATTTCCAACACAAATCCTGGCAAGACAGACTCACCAGAAAGCTCAGTGGGGAGCGATCGCACGTCTTTTTCTTGTCCTTGCCGATAAATTTCAATCTGCTGGTCTTGGGGATTAATCAGCCAACCTAAGCGAACTCCACTGTCCATGTATTCCTGCATTTTCTCCTGAAGGGTGAGGAGAGAATCGGTTGGAGAACGCAACTCAATCACAAAGTCTGGTGCAATGGGCGGGAATTTCCGGCGTTGTTCTGGCGTTAATGCCTGCCAGCGAGGCAGTGCTACCCAAGCTGCATCAGGAGAACGGTCTCCTCCTCTGGGCAACTTAAACAGCGTTGACGAGCTGAAGACTTTGCCCAACTGAGTGCGCTTGTTCCACACATAAAGCTCGCCCCCGAATTGCAGTTCCCGACTGCCGCTATCTCCTCCTACGGGTGACATGAGAATTAAGGCTCCTTGGGCATCGCGTTCAACGGTTAAGTCTGGGTTATTGATGCAGAGCTGGTAAAACTGTTCATCGCTGAGATGAACGTGCTGCAAATCGATTTTGAGGGGCAGAGTGAGAGAAGTCACGGTCTTAGTTCACGAGAGATCAAGGATTCGCAAGAAGTTGTGACTGTTATTGTACTGGACATTTGAGAAGAGCGATCGCCCCCTTTATCCTCGCCAGCAATTCTCATTTTTAGGAAGCTTCGCGCCCGTAGGGCGCTCACGGGTACAAATTTAGGGAGCAAAAAGGTCGCCTCAGGCGACCTTTTTGCTCCCTAAATTTCCATAATGAGAATTGCTGTATCTTCGCCCCCCTGCTCGTGTGAAAGCGGTGGTGATGGTATTGAATGAGTGCCTTTCAGTGGAGTACTTGCGTGCTGGGTTCAAGCCAGAGTTTGAATCGGTCTGTGCCTTACCTATTAAGGTGAGCAGCAAGAGTGTCTTAGCCAAAAGCATAGAACTTTGCAGGAAATTCTCAAGGTAGAGGATGCCCTATGGACGCTTTTCTCATCGAACTCATGTTATCGAACACGACTTGGCAAGTTTCACGCAAAAATATGGGTTTGGGGCGAGCGTCGTGGGCCACACCCACTCGGTAGAACCTATTCGAGTCACTGCTAGAGCTGGGGCAAAATTTCCGGTAGAAGTTGCCCAGGAATGTTGGAAAGCGCTTGATTTTGTGCCATTAATCCCTTTTGGGTGTAAATCGCTTTGAGTGTCTGAGTAACACATTTGAGCGCAGTTTGCCGCAGGTCGGGGCGTCCCTGCCAGCCCTGGAGCGCTTTGACATGGTGACTAAGGGACTGTTCGAGGTAGCGAGATTCCTTATCATCTTGAGCCATGAACTCATGGTCTGAGGCGAGTTGGTATTGCACTAGACCAAGATTGTTACAGGTGGCAAGTACGTCGAAATTTAAGGCCACTGGACGATTGCTCTGCTGAATCAGGTCTGCTGCCTTGAGCGCTTCCGTGTAGGAATAAATAGCCTGTCGCAGAAAAGCGAGGCGTTCCTCTACCTGGTCAGGGTGGTAGCCTGAAATATGCCAGTAGGCTGTGCCCAGATTATTTTGTGTGGCAGCATAGGCAACGGGGTTGACGTCCAAGGTTCTGTATTCTAAGGCGATAGTGTAGGCACTGATTGCTGACTGGAGCCATTCTTTGGCATGGTCATGCTGCGCCAGGTTCCAGTAGGCGGTGCCTAGATTGTTCTGAATCATGGCGTAGTTCAAGGCATCCTTTTCAGGCTGATAGTAGCTCAATGCTTGAGAATAAGCGGCGATCGCCTGTTTTAGGTTATGGACAGGTTCTCGATATTGCGCCAGGTTCCAGTAGGTGGTGCCCAGGTTGTTCTGGGTCGAGGCAAACCGCATGGGATCAACATCTGCCCGACGATAGCGTAGTGCCTCCTGATAGGCTTTGACTGACCGCTGCAAGTTATCAAAGGGATTGCGGTATCGCGCCAAGTCCCCATAGGCAGCACCCAGGTTGTTTTGAATCATGGGGTAGGTTTGAGGATGGGTCTGGGGTGTAATTTTCGTCAGCGCCATACGATAGGCTTGGATGCCCTGCTGAAGATGGGGCAATCCCTGTTCAGGAGCAGGGGCACAGCGAGACAGTAGCCAACACAGGTTGCCGATGTCGTTCAAGACCTCAGACCAGACTGGAGAATCATCTTTGACTAACTGCATGACATGCTCGTAGGCTTTCATTGCCCGGAGCAAATTCTTGGGTGTAACGTTCCCCTGCTCAATGCGATCGCGGTATAGGTTGCCCAGGCTGCGGTAGGCTCCTGCCATCACATTGGCAGAGGCTTTTTGCTGGTGGAGGCGCTCCAGTTGCTGCACCAGAGCATGGGCCTGGGGGTCATCTGCTGCCAGGTCACTTTGAAACGCTTCTGCCATGCTCGAATCGAGCCAGGATCGCTGGGCAGCGCTTTGTCCTGTGACGCTAAAGCCCAGGCTAGGATCAGAGGAGAGCGCCCCATCCAGGAAACTGGATTCTGCCGTAAAGATGGGAAGCTCTTCATTGTCGTCTGTATCCTCAATGGTTGTCCGGTCTCCAACGGGTTCCTCGACTGCTGATTCGGCATCCAGTTCTAAGGGAATTAAGCTGTCAGTAAGGGGCGTATCATCTGCTTGCTCGTGTTGCTGTTCAAGACTTACTGGTTCGTCATCTGGTAGGCTAGGGGCCTCAAAATCCTGGGCGGAGGGAGATTCCGCTTCGTCGTCTTCTAAATCAAAATGGGCGGCGATCGCCGGGGTATCCAGACTGTCATCATCCAGCCTGGTGCCCCAAGGGTCCCTAACGGACGGGTCAGCAGCAGTCGCGTCTGTCGTCAGTTCTGCAAGGGTTTCGGCAAGTTCATCACCCGTCGGAGGCGATGGTACGCTCGTATCGGGATTGAATGGCGCATCCGATAAGGGAAGCCACGTGTCCTCATCGGCATCGGCCCGATCATGCTCCAGCGTGGCGTCCAGAGGAATGGTGAAGTGATGAATGGTTGCTTGAGGAGCTGCATCCTGACGATCAGACTGATCAGATTCCTGGGGTGCAAGAATGTTAGAGGTATCAGCGATCGCCCCCTCATCATTTTTCGTCTCATCTGCCCCTTGGTCATCTGCAGTTGGAGTAATGATGGGAGCATCATCAACCTGAGCATGACTGCCTGAACTAGCGTGTTGAGAATGACGGTTGGATGGGCGATCGCTTTTTGCTTCTACACCGTTGCGGTTTGCTTGGTTGGATTTAGCAATGGTTGAGGTTCTTCTATAGGAAGTAATTGGGCTGGAGTTGCCATTAGACAACATTGGAAATCTCTCAGGTTGAGAAATCACAGGTGTGGGTTCACCCAAGAAATCGAACTCAGCAGTGCGGCAATACCAAAAATCTTTAGCAGACTGGGGAATCATGCGGCTCCAGGGGCGCGTCACCCAGAGCAACAGGCTAGACTCCAGGGCAGGCAAACTCGGTTCAATACTGCGCAGATGGTTGAGGAAAAGCCATTGCACCGATGCTGATTCGCGACTCAGTTGTTCAATGCCAACTAGTTGAAAGGCAGGCATCAGCGGTCGGTTTTGGCGATTGATCGGCGGTGGATACTGCCTCAGCCACTGAGAAATTTGGGCGATAGGGTCGGGATTGGAGACGTTTAGATGAAGCGTTACGAGTTGCGGATAGGATGAACGACGCGATGGTTGGCGCGTCGAGTGAAAGGAAAGATGACCCGACAAATCCTCCTCTAAATCAGCCACAAGGCGATCGCGCAGAATGATATTGTCGCAAATGGCAATAAAAATCTGTCGCCTGAGATTTAACTCCAGGGCTGACTTTAACCGTTGATAGGTTTTCTGGTTCAAATCAACAACAGTAGGAGAAATAGTGTGTACCACGATAAATATAAGGAGTAGGGAGCGATCAAGTGAAACCTACTTTCTCTTTCCAGTCAGATTTCTTCTTATCCGTACAGGACGAACGCAACGTCACATCGATTCGATCATCGTTTTCGCGTGCTAATGCTCTGTCAGCGAGTAATGGCGGAGTATCTTACGATTGCACATTAAAAATCAGAGTCATTTGAGGCGGCGCTAACTCTTCAGGGGCTTTTTAACAAAGCGCTAGTCTCGGAAGGCAGAAGCCAGAAGGATGAAGGCAGAATGGGGATTCTTTATGTGCCAGGAGTTGTGCCTATCAAACACGACTTGGCAAAGTTCTCAAATTCACAACACAAAGATAGGGGTTTGGCGCGCGCGCCAAACCCCTATCTTTGTGTGAAACTTGCCAAGTCGTGTATCAAAAACAGTGGGGCTATTTACGCCGTCGAGTACTAG
>CAYXJG010000305.1:0-6836 GCA_964465285.1 uncultured bacterium | reverse complement strand
CGGGCTGCGCCCGCTGCTCTTTTCCGGGTACTTTATTTTCTTGCAAGTCCCTAAACGCATAAAGAAAGTCTTTGAAGAACCCCAGGATCACAAAACCTTGTCTAATGTGGAACGAAAGTCCCAATTTTGAACGAAGTCCCCCAAACGTCAAGGAAGAAGGCAGAGAAGCTATGGCTAACAACAGTTTTGGTCTAATTGGCCTCGCGGTGATGGGTGAAAATCTAGCCCTAAACGTCGAACGAAATGGCTATTCAATTTCGGTGTACAACCGCTCCCGCGAAAAGACAGACGCCTTTATGGCTGACCGTGCAAAAGGAAAGAACGTAACCCCCACGTTTACCCTGGAAGAATTTGTCAACAGCCTCGAACGCCCCCGCAAAATTCTCATCATGGTGAAAGCAGGCAAGCCTGTAGACATGGTCATCGACCAGCTCAAGCCCCTGCTGGACGAAGGCGACATGATTATCGATGGCGGCAACTCCCTCTACGAAGATACTGAGCGCCGAGTGAAAGACTTAGAAGCGATGAGCCTTCGGTTTATTGGCATGGGCGTGAGCGGCGGTGAAGAAGGTGCCCTTAATGGCCCCAGCCTTATGCCAGGAGGCACGCGGGAAGCTTACGAAGCCATTGAACCCATTGTCACCAAAATTGCCGCCCAGGTAGATGACGGCCCCTGCGTCACCTACATTGGCCCAGGCGGTTCAGGGCACTACGTAAAGATGGTGCACAATGGCATCGAGTACGGCGACATGCAGCTTATTGCTGAAGCCTACGACATTCTAAAAAATGCAGGTGGCATGAACCATACTCAGCTCCATGAGGTCTTTAAGGAATGGAACACTACCCCGGAACTGGACTCCTTCCTGGTTGAAATCACTGCCGACATCTTCTCCAAGGTAGATTCTGAGACGGGGCTACCGATGGTGGATGTGATTCTAGACGCAGCAGGACAGAAGGGCACAGGCCGCTGGACGGTGATTAGCGCCCTGGAGATGGGCGTCCCCATTCCTACTATTACTGCCGCAGTGAATGCCCGCATCACCTCCAGCTATAAAGAGGAGCGGGTGGCGGCATCTAAGGTGCTAGATGGCCCCTCTGGAAAATATGAGGGTGACTTGCAAACCCTGGTGAACATGGTGCGCGACGCTCTCTACTGCTCCAAGATTTGCTCCTATGCCCAGGGTATGGCGCTGTTGGGCAAAGCGTCCAGCGAGTTTGGCTACAGCCTGGATCTGGGAGAAACGGCTCGTATCTGGAAAGGCGGCTGCATCATTCGGGCGGCGTTCTTGAACAAAATCAAGCGAGCCTTTGATGAAAATCCGGGGTTAGCGAACCTGCTGCTGGCTCCCGAATTTATTCAAACCATTCTGGATCGGCAAGAGGCATGGCGTGAGGTGTTGGCGATCGCCGCTAAGTTAGGCATTCCCGTCCCCGCCTTCAGCGCCTCCCTGGACTACTTCGACAGCTACCGCCGCGCCTCTCTCCCGCAAAACCTCACCCAGGCACAACGGGACTACTTTGGCGCCCATACCTTTGAGCGGGTGGACAAGCCCGGCACCTTCCACTACGACTGGTTTTAAGAACGATTTTTGGAGCTTGTTCCCAGCGTCGTGCTGGGAACATTGCTCAGAGGCTCTGCCTCCAGAGAAAATGGGAGCAAGACGGGAGCCACAGGCTCCCCAAGGAATTCCCTGGTAGCGTCAGGGAACCAGGAGAGTGAGTCATACCAAACCCTTATTTTTTCGTGAAGCTTGCCAAGTCGTGTAACCAAAACGGGTTGAGTATAAGGAGCATCAGTGGACGGATTTATAAACCTCAATAAACCGTTTAGGTGGACATCCCATGACTGCGTGGCGAAGGTTCGACGCATTCTGCGCCAGCGTAAGGTAGGGCACGCAGGCACCCTTGACCCAGCCGCAACGGGAGTTCTGCCCATCGCCCTGGGGCGAGCCACTCGTCTGCTCCAATACTTACGGGGCGACAAAGCCTATCGTGCCACTGTCCGATTTGGCGTGCAAACCACCACCGATGACCTAGAAGGAGACACTATTCGCGAGCAGGATGCTGCCCACCTCTCCGAGTCCAACATCGCCGAATTACTCCCAAATTTTCGGGGAACCATTCAGCAAATTCCCCCCCGCTACAGCGCCATTCAGGTGGGTGGACAGCGGCTCTATGACCTAGCGCGGGCAGGCAAACCTGTGGATGTGCCTATCCGCACCGTCGAAATCTACAGCATTTGCCCCCTGGCATGGCGACCTGGCACTCACCCCGAACTGGACATGGCGATCGCCTGTGGCAGCGGCACTTATATCCGGGCGATCGCCCGTGACCTGGGGGATTGTGCGGGCACGGGGGCAACCCTCGCCGCCCTGGAGCGCACCGAAAGCAGCGGCTTTCCCCTGACGAACAGCATCACCGTAGACGGACTGGAGCAGCAGATTCAACAGAGCAAATTTGCTCCGATTCCTCCTGAAGCCGCGCTAACGCATTTACCCGTTGTGCAGCTAGAGGAAGCGATCGCCCGCCGCTGGCGCATGGGCCAGCAAATTTCCGCCGACGCCCTTCCCGCGTCTGTCCTGAGAGCGATGGGGTTTGGCTCCAATCAAGGTGGTGAGCACAGAACACCTAGCGTGCTGCGCGTGTACGATGAGGGCGATCGCTTTTTAGGCGTAGGTGAATTCACTAGTCCATCTCCTGAACACGATGCCCAACTCTCCAACACCTTGACCCGCGTTTTGCGGCCGCGTATGGTCTTTCTTCCGACATAGCCCAGCGCCTGGGAACAATCTTCGCAAATCTACAAATCATCCAGGGAAAAAGTAGGCATATCGGGGGGCACAACTGTTTTATCCAGGGATACCTTACGGCTTTCCCGCTGAGTCATCATCTCCATGGCGATCGCTTCCACACGCACCTGCACGGCCCCTAGGGGGATGGTCATCTGCGTCCGAGCTTCCAGCGTCCCCTCGTCACCAGGAATGAAATCAGCTAGCCAGCGGGGACCATCCAGCAATGCACGGGTTTGCCGATCCTGAATCCACAGCTTGACAAACGCCCGTGGCCCTAGGTCAGGAATTTTAGCCGTGATGCAAAAGGCTTGTCCTGCAACCAACTCCTCATCCATGCACTCCAGCGTAGGCGTCGGAATCTCAACATCATCGGGAAAAGCAGAATAACGTTCTTGGGCAGGTGTGTCCGTCCGGTCAGGCATGCCCCTGTCCCCTGCGGCTGGATGCGTCCCATTCATAGGGTGATGCCCCATAGACGATGGAGAATACCCTTCCAGTTTCGTCACCGAAGCGTTAGCAGAACGGTTTTCCGAGGACATCGCCCCGTCTCTACTCCCCTCGCTCCAGGGATCATCATCCACTAGGATTTCTGTAGAGTCACTCAGGTCAGGGGACAAAGGAGGGAGAAACTCCTGGCGACGCTCAAAATCACTGGGATCATCCGCATAATCAGGAATAAACTGCTGGGCCAGAGGACTGGGGATATTTTCTGCATCCTTAGCTTTTGACGCTTTTCCTGAAGGAGAAGCAGCAGACGGCGTCGGTTTTCCCAGTGCCAGTTCCGACTCATCCAATAAATCAAATGGATCAACGGTTTCGTGGTCAGTCAGGTCAGTAGTGGCGTCTAGTGCTTGCACTGCCTTTGAAAAGGGATTATCGGTTTTGAGGTCGTTTCCCAACGGGGAATCCTCGTAGGAATGATTACCCCCAGGGCTGTCGTCATCTAGGTCCGTAGCAGCAAAGGGATCGGCACCGGCGTTCACTTCAGCCTCACCCGACTGGTCAGCCTGTTTCAACTCTTGCATCAGCCGTTCCAGCCATGCCTCTGGAGTCTGCCCTGTTCCCACCCCAGGGGCTACCTCATCTACAGTCCCCTTCTGATCAGACTCTTCCTCAACAGCTTCATTGAGTTCCACGGAAGGAAATTCCCCGACTCTTTCCCTCGCGTCGCTCGATAGCCCGGCCAATTCTAGTAGGCTAGACGCCAAGCTTGTTGGGCTTTTCACAAAATCAGGTAGATCCAGAGGTGGATAAGGTGAAGGGGAGGCCGTCGAATCTGTGGAGGACTCCCCATGAATTTTTGGCGGCAGTGCTGGCTGATCCGACACGCGAAACGGACGGGGTTCTGGCGGGTCGGCATTGTCCGATGCTGCAGGCTGCTCTGTTGCGTCCACAAAAGGCAGCGGCGGATCAAAGGAAGGCCGGTTGGCAGACTCGGACGCTAGCTGATCTGCAGAGTCAGAGGTATTATCGATTTGATGTATAGACATTGCCCCTAGAAGGCTGTCCATATCTACTGTGACGACAAATGCTTGACTGGCAATAATGATGCCCGATTCCGCAGAAAACGAACGAGAGCCCAAGGAAGTATTCTCCGAAGCAGACGTCTTGCTTGCGTTGCCTTGGGCTACAGGAATAGCCAGTACCACTTCGCCTAATACGACGTGGGCTTGGGTGGAGTGAATGGTGTCCAGGTTCAAGCGAAACGGTGTTGATTCCTGCTGTCTCAAATAAATAGACTCGGTTATTTCCCCTAAAACGGAACCATTCTGTGGGTCTGTCAGCCTCATGGACAGTAGCATGGAGGAAAGCTCATCGTGAGCAGGGTTTTCTCCTAAGGGCTGTACTTGTCCTGTCACAGTTAGAGGGCGATCGCCCTGGTAAGGCCATGCGTCCTGATCCAAAACAAGCTGCAAGCTAGGGAATTGCTGTTGGGGAAGGGAAAAGCCATTGGCATGAACTCCCTCAGCATCAGCGTTGTAGCCAGCATCCTGCCCAGCATCCTCTTCGGGCTGGATGTGCCCCTGAACGTCTGACCTCTCTGCCATTTTCATGCCGATGGATGCCAGGATATCCTCTGCCATGGCATCTACCGCTTGAAAAACGTGGGCGATATCGTCGCGGATATCTGGCGCAAGGCTGTCTAGGTCAATGGGCAGTCCGGTAGGCAATGCCTGGCCTGGCATAGCCCTACTATTATCACCCTTTGCATCGGCTTGAGCCGTCACTCCCTGCTCATCAGCTATGTCATGCTGTGCTTCACCTTGGGGCTGTTCCTTGCCCCGAGCTTTCTGCTGAGAGCCCTCTGGCGTGTTCGGCGTCTGACCTGCACTCCCCGCAGGTTGAACCTGCTCACAATTCAAGTTTTGGCTATCTTGCTGCTCATCGCCCTGGGGTTGTGCGCTTCTCCAGGTCTGCCTATCGTCCCAAACCTGTTTATTTCCCTGGGCTTGTTCGCCTCCACCCATCAAGTCTTCTGCTGTCCGGACTTTTTCCGCTTGAGGAAAAGGGTGAGTAGAATCAACCAGGGTGGAATTCACCGGGGCATCCGCTGCGTATTCTGGCTCAAAATCCACAACATGATGGGCATTGTCTTCAAGCACCTGGAGCTGAATGTTATGTTGCCACTTTGGCGCTCCGTTTGAACCAGGGCCCATGCCCGCACATTGGACACCCCACTTGCCATTGCGAAGGGCTGTAAATGGCAGGATAGCGACCAGACCTTTTTCATTGGTGCGACTTGTGCGTTTGTGCATCCGGCGGCGGGGGGGCACCGATTCTAAATCCAGATAGCTAATGCGGATATCAACAGGCTGCTTCACATAGGGCGATCGCCCTATGATGCGATACCGCCCCTCTAGAATCTCAGTCTCCGAGGACTCCAGTGGTAGCCACGAGCGATCGCCCTCTCGCTGTATCAAAAACTCAAAAAAATCCATGACGACCTCCACCCCCTTTGCCCTTGCCCAGAATGGCAACAAAATTCAGCCTTCATTTAGTCTTAAATTTTAGTTTTAATACTTCACCTTGAATTTAGCCTCAGTGTGCCACACCTTTTCTAAAAAGGGAGAATCATGTCCATAACACCTACATCCTGAAGGAATTTCTACGATTTGTCCCGCCCGACCCCATCACCTGTTACACCCCTGTTACAAACCTATTTCTCTCTCCTTCACGCCTCCCTTCTCGCTACAATAAACCCCAAACCCCAGCAATTCTAATTTTAGGAAGCTTCGCGCCCTACAGGCGCTCACTTGCACAAATTTAGGGAGCAACAAGGTCGCATCAGGCGACCTTGTTGCTCCCTAAATTTCCATAATGAGAATTGCTGCCCAAACCCCAACCTCCTTGACTATCGTGGCCACCATCTTACGAACGTGGAGCTACCGCTACCAGTGGCTCTATGATGCGATCGCCCGCCTAAGCGCCCTAGCCGTGGGCGGCGAAGTTCGGTTCCGACAGCTTGCCCTTGACGGCATTCCCATCCACGCGGACACCGAGGTGTTGGATCTGTGCTGTGGCAGTGGGCAGACGACGCAGTTTCTGGTGGGGCGATCGCCCCACGTAACGGGACTGGACGCCTCTCCAAAATCCATCAAGCGTGCTCAAGAGAATGTGCCTGACGCCACCTACGTCGAGGCATGGGCAGAAGCTATGCCCATGCCCGATAATCGGTTTGATGTGGTGCACACCAGCGTTGCTCTCCACGAGATGACGGCAGATCAGCTTCAGAAGATTCTCAATGAGGTGTATCGCGTCCTCAAACCGGGCGGCATCTTCACCTTTATTGACCTCCACAAGCCTACAAATCCAGCGTTTTGGCCCGGACTCGCCGTTTTTATGTGGCTGTTTGAAACGGAAACGGCGTGGCGATTGATCCAGACAGACCTCCCCCAGTTGCTCACTGACACGGGGTTCCAGGTCATAAAGTCCGACCTCCACGCCGGGGGCAGCCTGCAGGTGATGCACGCCCGGAAACCAGATTGTGATTAGGGATCTGTGGCTAAAAAAGATACCGGAAGAAAAGAGCAGCGGGCTGCGCCC
>CAYXJG010000304.1:0-6865 GCA_964465285.1 uncultured bacterium | reverse complement strand
TATACACAACTTGACAAGTTTCACGCAAAAATAAATTCGGAACGAATTTAAGGCGTTTCAACCGATCAATGTCCATCAATGGAGCTTGATCTGAACGAGGTATCAAGGGTTTCATGCCCTAGAATTTCTGAATTTACAATTGCTGATTTTTGTGTTGTGAATTTGAGAACTTTGCTAAGTCGTATTATTACTCACCTTGATTCATCGACTCTAAATCATTCCATTTTTTTGGATGACCAAACCAACTCCAGGGGCGATCGCTCGGCATTTGTTCCTGGAGGATCTTCACTGCATCACTCATGGTTGCATCTGGGGCGACCCACCCACCATCAATATCTGGAAAATCAACTTTACAGTTTTCACACTTCTTGCCGTTGTAGAAGCGGATTGGGCACCAGAAAGACTCTACATTTCTGAGCATTTCTGCTCCGAGAGAATACACTCCGGTCATCCAGTCACAGTAAAGGCACCAGATCAAATCATGGCCCACCAGCCCTTCAAACTTTTGACGGCTCACATTCACCCACTCTCGATGGTCGTAATCGCGGAAGTTAAGCAGCTTGACGAGTATCGGGTATAGCAGCACTTCTGCTATACGAATGAAGAGGAAAACGGGGACACTTACACTCGTCACCCATAGGGCAAGATTATTGCGCCACCAACCAAAGCGCTTGTTGAGATAGCTGACAATGCGAGGTTGCTCCAAAGCTTTGCGGTGCATCTGCTCATGGCCAAAAATCCAGAGTTGCATCGCTGAGACTTGACCAATCAAGGTAGCGACAAAGCCAACCCATCCGGCGATCGCCCCTCCAATAATCCAAGGAACCCAGATGAGTGCAGCGATGGCGATATCAAGCCAGGGAGCCTCGGTGAATTTGTCGGAAAGCACCCGCCCTGGCTTACCAGCTTTGGGTAGCAGAGTGAAAAACCATGCAAGGGTAAACTCAACGACTAAAGCAATTCCCAATATTTTGAAAAATATCAGCATTAATGTTCTCCATGCGTATTGTCTCCATGTGTATTGAGAGCCTATTGAGAGCCAGCACCGGAAGCCATAACATCAGGTAAGGATTCTCAGTGGGCTTGCAAATGGATCAATAACTGCCACTTTCGTACTGATGCACTGATGTAAATTAGACATTGTATACTAAAGATCTGATTGACTGACAAAAGTTCTGCCGTAGGTTGATGTTAAGCGAAGCGAAACCTAACACCAGCAACGGTTTCGATGGGTTACACTAACGTTAACCCATCCTACAGCAGAATCAGGGTTTCAAGAGTTTTGTTCAGTCAAGCAGGGTTACATCGTGCATTATTCACTTTAGTCATCTTCATGTATTGCGCAAAGGAAGCAAAGCTTAAGACTGATTTCAGCTAGAATCTCCTCATTAGATAACTCTCAGGTAACTGTTCGTAATCTCTCACGAAGCGACGACAGTGCATCAACCATCAAACGTCTGCTCCACCATCCACTGCTTTTTGACACGACAAAGCCTTTTGTTTGCTCGGGATGCAACACCACCGTAAGAATCCAACGACACTGATCCATTACCCACATCATAAAATCAGGGCCACTGAACCCTAGCAGCAGTCCCAGGGTATCCACCACTGCAAAGCGTTTGCGCCCCTTAATCTGTCTCCATCTGCTCTTAAGTCATGGGAAATAGCGGACGTGGATAGAAAATACGGTTTTAGATTTAGAGAATGTTTGAAAAGTATTTGATAACACGCTGGAACAATACTGATCCCCCTAAATCCCCCTTGAAAAGGGGGACTTTGAACGTGATTCCCCCCTTTTCAAGGGGGGCAAGGGGGAATCTGAAGTAGCACTGAGGACTTCTCAAACATCCTCTTAAGCCATTTACCCAGTTTTGCCTCCGAGAAAATGCAGCAGTATCCTGCCATCTGGAAAAAAATTTGATTTTATGGCGCTATGCAAGCGCATTAAGTACAGTGTGCTGAGTGACGGCGCTCTGCGCCGCCACTCAACACATTTGGGTGTGCTTAACCAATTTGCACACCGCTATATTTAACTCTTGGTTTTTAGCAGAGTTGTGGTTTAGTCGCTATAGTGATTTAACATACAGCGCTTGCGTCGTGTCTGTGACTGCGAGTGTCTGAAGACGTTGTTCTCCCTTTAGCGACACATCCACATCGATGTGTCGCAGATTGGTACTGATTGATATGGTCTTTAGGTAATGCTATGGCTGAGTCCTACCTGTTAAATAAATTGAGGTCTGTTGAGCAGACGTTTCATGAGTTAACTCGGCGGCTAGCAGATCCAGATGTAGCAGCTGATCCCACTGAATTACAGCGGATCGCGAAGGCGCGTGCGTCCCTGGAGGAAACGGTTAATACCTTTGAGCATTGGAAAGAAAAACAGGATGAACTGACGGGTGCGAAGCAAATTGCCAAAGAATCCGGTGACGATCCCGAACTGCGAGAGATGGCAGCCGTTGAGGTGAAAGACCTGGAAGATTCAATCGAAGCCATCGAAGCACGGCTGAAGGTACTTCTGCTTCCCCGTGATCCCAATGACGACAAGAATATCATGCTAGAAATTCGAGCGGGTGCTGGTGGGGATGAGGCAAGTATTTGGGCTGGGGACTTAGTGCGGATGTATTCCCGGTATGCAGAGTCCCAGGGCTGGCAGGTGAAGCTTGTGAGTGAATCTCTAGCAGACATGGGGGGCTTCAAGGAAGCAATTCTCGAAATTCGAGGGGATCAGGTGTATAGCAAGCTCAAGTTTGAGGCAGGGGTTCACCGGGTTCAGCGTGTTCCTGTGACTGAAGCAGGAGGACGGGTACATACGTCAACTGCAACGGTGGCAATTATGCCAGAAGTCGATGATGTTGAAATTGATATCGAGCCAAAGGATATTGAGTTGACCACGGCTCGGTCAGGGGGCGCAGGGGGACAGAACGTCAACAAAGTTGAAACGGCTGTAGACCTGTTCCATAAACCGACAGGCATCCGAATTTTCTGTACTGAAGAGCGATCGCAGCTTCAGAACCGGGAGCGGGCAATGCAGATTTTGAGGGCAAAACTGTACGAGATGAAGCTGCGGGAACAGCAAGAGGAAGTCACCTCTATGCGTCGGTCTCAGGTGGGCACAGGTGCCCGTTCCGAGAAAATTCGAACCTACAACTATAAAGATAATCGGGCGACAGATCATCGGCTAGGTGAGAATTTTGGTCTAGCGAGTGTCCTGGAAGGCGATCTGGAAACCATTATTCAGTCCTGCATTACTCAGGATCAGCAGGAGCGCTTGGAGGAACTTGCGGCTGAATCTTCTCCTGTTTCAGCATAATTCGATTGGATAACTGGACTCTGACATAGGAAGGAAATAAACGATGGTTCGCTTTTTGCATATTGCAGATGTCCATCTCGGCTATGACCGCTACGATAGCAAGACCCGAACCCAGGACTTCTTCTTTGCGTTTTATGATGCCCTGCAGCGGTACGCCGTCAACAAAGCGGTTGATTTTGTGCTTATTGCTGGGGACTTGTTCGAGCATCGCACCATTCAGCCTGCGACGTTGAACCAAGCGCAGCGATGTTTGGCATTGTTGAAAGATGCGGGCATTCCAGTGATCGCCATTGAGGGCAACCACGATAACCGCCCCTATGGAACGAAAACAAACTGGCTCCGGTATTTAGCAGATTGGGAGCAGGTCATTTTGCTCGAGCCAGGCGACGGTACGAGTGGGGAAGCCATGTACCAACCCTGGACGCCGTCAACAAGGCGAGGCGGATACGTTGACCTGCCGTGTGGGGTACGCGTGCTGGGGAGTGCCTGGTATGGGGCCACAGCCCCGATCGCCATTGAGAAAATTGCTGGGGCGATCGCCGACCTGCCTAAAGACGACATCCCACATATTCTTTTATTTCATCATGGGTTGGAGGGGCAAATTGCCCGCTATGCTGGAGCCTTGCGCTACACCGATTTACTACCGCTAAAGGAAGCAGGCATCAATTATCTTGCCCTAGGTCACATTCACAAAAACTATGCTGTTGATGGCTGGGTCTTTAATCCTGGTTCGGTAGAAGCCAATAGCGTTGAAGAGAGCACCTACACGCGGGGCGTCTATCTAGTTGAAATTGATGGTGACGGCACTATTCATCCTGACCTGCAAACCGACTATCGGCAGCGTCCCATCATCCGGTTGTCGCTGGACATTAAGGGAGACGAAGGGCTAGAGGAGATTGAGCAGGGGGCGATCGCTACCGTCGAAAAGGCCATCCAATCAGGTTCTCTACAGCCAGACACCTCCCCCATCGTTGAACTCCGCATTCGGGGGCAGTTGGGGTTTGAGCGCCTAGATTTAGATATTCGTAAGCTCCAGCAGCAGTTACAGGACATGAGCAATGCTCTGATCTTCCTACTCAAGAATGAAGCGGATTCAGTCGTGTACCAGTCTCCCCTCTCTGATGATGCAAATCGGTTAGAAATCGAACGCGAAGTCTATCGAGATCTCGTGGAAGCGAACAACACCTACCGCAAGCGGGCTGAGGCGATCGCCCGTGGCCTGATGGGATTGAAGGATATGCAGCTTGAAGGGCGCACAGAAGCAGACCTGCATGAGTTCATTGACACACTTTTGAATGAAGCGTCAGAGGATGTCCAACCGGAGTTGTTCAATTAATTGGAACCCGATGCCACTATGTGCTAAGGACCGAGAATTAAATAACGTGAACCAAATTTTTATTAGGGCGGCGCGGCGATGCCGCGCCGCCCTAATAAAAAGTGATTTTATTTAATCTTCGTTCCTAAGGCTCAACAGTGACAGGGGTGCCCAGAGCAACTATCTGAAAAAGTTCGCGAACGTGGTGGTTGTACATGCGAACACATCCATGGGAAGCGGCTGTGCCAACGGACGCTTCGTTGGGCGTGCCGTGGAAGCCGATGTAGTTCTCGCCATCTGTCCAGAATCCAATCCACCGCTCACCTAATGGGTTCGATGACCCTGCCCCAATGACCTCACCTGTAAAAGGATTCCGCCATTCAGGATGCTCAATCATATTGAGCACTTCATACTCTCCAGTTGGCGTTTCCCATCCCTGGCGGCCTACTGCCACCGGGTAAGACACTTCGACTGTGTCGCCCCGGTATACGTAGACCCGACGTTCTCCCAAGCGAATAACCAGGCGCAACGGATACACAGGCTCCGGCAAGATGGGGTCAGGGAACGCGGGGGAAATTTTCAGCCTGGGGACGTAGGCCGCACGCACACGAAAGGGAAGTCGTGTTATTGGATAGCCGGGAGGTGATTCGTCCCGGAGGGTATGCAGGGACGTCTGCCGAATCGTCGCCGATGATAGGACGTTAGGAGAATGAGGCTGAGCAGTAGCCTGAGCCGCTACAGGCATCTGAGCAAACAGGCAGGTGAGTAACGTTCCTAAGCTACTCCACGTCACTCGGTACCACATCTGACGTGGGCGATCGCACGCATTCATAGACGTGAAGGAATCAGGCATGAAAGGACATAAATGTGCATTTAATATAGCGTACAACTGGCTAAAATCACCATCAGAGCGGGGAGAGATTTAGGTTGTACGCTCCGCAGGGTGGATCTCTCGCCATCGTTGTTGAATATCGCGGATGGAGAAGACCGGATGAAAGTCCAGGTTATGCTGCTGATACAATTCCGCGCCTCCCTCTTCACGATCAACCAAGGAAATCACCTGGCGCACGGTATAGCCTGCATCTATGAGCCGCTGAGCCGCTTTCAATGCCGACTGCCCGGTGGTGACCACATCCTCTAGAACGGCGATGATGCTACCCGCAGGCAGTTCTGGCCCTTCGATGTAGGCGCGAGTGCCGTGTCCCTTTGCTTCTTTCCGCACAATAAGCGCCGGGAGCGATCGCCCCTCATAGGCCCCCACAATGCTCGTCGCCGCAACGATGGGATCGGCTCCCAGGGTCAATCCAGCAACGGCTTGGGTCTCTGGAGCCAGCATGGGCAGCAGCACCCGCCCCACCAGGGCACCCCCCTGAGCGTGGAGAGTAACCTGCTTGCCGTTGATGTAGTAGGAGGTGCGCCCCCCAGAGGACAGCAGGAAATCTCCTTCGGTATATGCCACCTGGCAAAACAGCTCCAGTAGAGTTGAGCGCAGCAAAGCAACATCATCGGTGTGTAGCAGGGTCTTGAGATCTGTCATGGGGGTGTCGTTGTTCTCAGATTTAAGGGTTGAGGACAATTAATTATTAAACACGACTTGGCAAACTTCTCAAATTTACTAGGAAGGAAAGAGGGCTTTGGGCGCGCGATGCACGCCCAAAGCCCTCTTTCCTTCGTAAACTTTGCCAAGCCGTGATTAAAACCTATAAACCCCTGCGCTGCCTGCTGAGCGGACAGCATAGGGGTTTATGTTTGCTTTTTAATTGTGCCAAGGAACTGATTGAGAAGCTGCATTAGAAGAGGATCGGGGCGGTTCGATGGAGCCAGCGTTGCAGTCCCGGAGCCAGAGGCGAATTGCCTGGGCGATGACCCCATAACTACTGTTGTAAGGTGGCGTGAGTGGCTCGGTCTCGGAATTATTATCCAGGATGGAATACATGAATGCCAGCGCCCAGCCATCGCTGGTGTCTGCCAAAAATGCCCAGTGGTGGTGCTGGAGGTGAACCACATCATTCTCAAGATACTGGCGCTCCAGGGTGGTGAAGAAGATGGATTCTAACCCCTGAGCCTGGATTTCTTCTAGCGATGGGATGGTGCTGTACTGCCGGGGTTCCAGGGTGGCGAGGGTGGCGCTACTAGCAGTGACGATGTGGCTTTGGGGGGGGGTGGTGGAAGCAGAACGGCGCGATCGCTGGCTGACGCGATTGCCGTAGTCAGGGACATCGCGCAGGAGGAGGCTGGTC
>CAYXJG010000303.1:2574-6893 GCA_964465285.1 uncultured bacterium | reverse complement strand
AGAGTCAAAACGTTAACAGAGTCAAAACGTTAACAGAGTCAGAACGTTAACAGGGCGATAGAAAAATGACGCACCGCCTCACTAACATTTACTAGTTTTCGTGCCTAAGCCGTGCCATTAGTAGGCCAGTGAGATGAGTCGTAGCAGTCGCCAGATGGATTCTCACTCGGCGAATCCTCGGTGCTATCGCCGGGCGATCGCCAAGGGTCTACAGCCTTGGAATCCTGGGAGAACCAGCCCCCCGATGCCGTTTTCTCGACATCCCGCAGGTTTGCTTCAGACAAGGGCATAGGCCGAAATGGGGGATTCAGAGAAAAGCGCCCCGGCACAGGGTTGCGGCTAGGCTTCAATCCCTGCAGAACTTCGGCAAGCTGGAGCCCTTCTAGGGAAGCAGGCTTCGTTTCCCGCACTTTGTGCCAGACCGATCGCGACATCATCAGCGTGTGTTCAATGCGTTCGGCAGCGATCTTTGTTAGGTATTCTTCTCGCTCAGTCTGGTAATCCGATGAGGCAATCTGAAGGGAGTGGGACGGGTAACCCTGCAGGAGTCGAGCCATGTGCGCCAACAGCTTCGGATATAGCCAGGTATAGGCGGGGTGGACTGTGAGTTGTGCCTGGTGGGGCGACTGACCATCCTGAGAAATATCAAGGCGAAAATAGCCAATAGCAGTTTTCCGTTGAGGTTCAAATACGTAAGCCCGCTGAACCTCACGATGCTGTAGAAGATGATCAACACTCTCTACGGCTAACTTTGCCAGCCCTGTCTTAAAGTCAACCACATGCCGATCATAGACCTGGCGGACGAGGGGCGGCATGGACACGGTATCAAGCTGATACAGGAGAGAAGCGTCAGCATTACTCACAGGGCGGAGATTGGGCAACTCAACGTCGCGTTCTGCCAGGGCAGTCAGCAATTCAGGGGCGATCGCCCAGTAGGTCATCTGTGCCAGGGGTTGAAAACCGTGCTGTCGATACAGCCCCATGCCAGCGGTGTCATTGACGCTCACCTCAACCATCCAGGTTCGTGCCTCCCAAATCGTTTCCAGACAGTGCCGCAGCAATTGTGAGGCAATGTCGGGTGACAGCGCTGAAGAGCGCAGTGACATCTGGTTATCCCAAGGATGAGAATCCGACTCCTTGTGGCCATTACCATTCCTTGGAGCATTATTAGCAGCGACCAGGGAGGGCTGGGGAGCAATAGACTCGACTGCAACCCGCTCAATCCGCCATGTGCTGCGGGTGCGGTTGCAAGGAGCGACTTGAATAAGCCCACAAACCTTGTTATCCAGCTCTGCTACGTAGGCGGAGAAGAAATGCTGTAAAGGATTTGGAAACCAGCTCAGCAGCTTCAGTAGACCATACCATTGACGCAGGCGGTCTAGATCTTGCGCAACTTGTGGTAATGAATGGCCACAGCTTTTCGTTTCAAATGCACGGTTGGCCTGGTTGACCAGAGCTTCCACCCCCTCTAAATCCCCATAGTGGCATGGACGAACTGAAATATTTGGGCAATCGGTGGAAGAAGTTTGTGCCATGCGTAAAGCCTTAATGCGCCAGATTTGGGATAATATCTAAATTCCTAGTGTAGATCGTAGCAAACGTCTTGTCTTAGCTTTGATGAACTTGCCTTAAATTAATCAGCATTTATTATGAGCCAACCCTTAGTTAGGGCAAGCGGACGATGGCCATTTGGAGGCTCCTCCCCCCACTTATGCATCAGCTACATTAGCTTTTGCATCAGCTGTATCAGCTTTAACGGACAAGGACAACGCTGTCAGTCATTTGAACTAAATTTTTGAGCTAAAAATTTTTGAGCTAGGTTAATTATGGCAACGCAGCATCGACAAGTCACCAGTAAGATTTTATTTCATTCCTGATCCCGATCCGTGAATACTGTTTGAGTTTCCCTGTTCGCAAACGCGCAACAGGGTAGATGCACATCTATCGGTTTCAGGCAAGTCCCTTGAGTTTTACAAACCCTATGGATCTGGAGTAGGATGCTTCTCAGAAACTTTTAATTTTTGTTAATAATCGATCTGAATCCGCTTGATGGTTGTTTAGAGCTGAGTACTGGAGAGAAAAACTATGGGTTTGTTGGCAAGAGCTGAGCGAATCTGCCTCATTGGACACCTTGTTTCGATGGCGTTTGGGCTAGCTGGGCTATTATTAGTCATGCCTCATCCTGAATTTTTGAGCTATATCCCTGCCGGACAGGCAATGTTCCGCTGGAGCATGGCAGGGGGAGGGGTTATCTACATTGTTTTGGGCACGATTGCAGTCGCTCTCTACGCCTATCGCTCAATAGGGATGAGGGGGCTATTTTTATTTATGGTTCCGGCGATCGCCATTTCTCTAAGCAGTGAGCTGATCGGCACGGGTACTGGCTTTCCCTTTGGGGAGTACAGCTACCTCAACGGTTTAGGCTTCAAATTGTTGGGGCGGGTTCCGTTCACCATTCCCTTGTCCTGGTTCTATCTGGGAATTTCCTCTTACCTGTTGGCTCGATCCGGCCTGGCTCCGCAGCCCCTAGCAGTTGCATCCCCCCACACCCCTCATTCAAGCTGGGGATGGGGAATCGTCAGACAAGCGTCTGCCATCGGCCTGGGAGCTGTGATCTTAACGTCCTGGGATTTTGTGCTCGACCCTGCCATGAGCCAAACAGCGCTGCCGTTTTGGTACTGGCATGAGCCCGGCGCATTTTTTGGGATGCCTTATCAAAACTTTGCTGGCTGGATGCTGACTGGAAGCATATTCATGGCGATCGCCGCTCTGCTGTGGCGCTGGCAAGGCGTGTCTATCCAGGGTATTTCCTTAAATCTTCCGCTGGTGGTTTATCTGAGTAATTTTGCCTTTGCGATGGTCATGAGCATGGCAGCAGGATTTTGGGTTCCCATCGGCATGGGCATTTTACTGGGAGTAGCTCCAGCCGTGCTGTGCTGGCGGCAGCACAATTTGCTTGAAAATAAGCGCTGTGAGGAGCGTCTAGCTGCATCGGATGCAGCCCCATCCAACGTTTCAGCAACAACGGTAGGAGCGTCTACAAAGTCATGACCTTGACTTGGGATAGGGGTTGACATGTTGAACGTGCCTGATGATGTCGTTTCAGTCTGGGCTGGATGCCTAGGGCTTTTGCTCCTGGTGCTCCAGCTTCCAGCCGTTGCTATTTTGCTATCCAGGCTACTGCGCGGGCCCACGCGCCAAGCTCCTGTACAGCCTATGCCCTCTGCATTAAGCCGCTTGGGCACCGTCAGTATTCTGGTACCCACCCTGAATGAGGCTGAGCGCATCCAGCCCTGCCTGGACAGTGTGTCTCGCCAAGGCTATGAAGTCCGCGAAATGTTAATCGTAGACAGTCATTCAGAAGACGGCACCGTAGATATGGTGAAGGCAGCCCAATGCCTCGATCCCCGCTTTCGGCTAATTCAGGACGATCCCCTCCCGAATGACTGGGTGGGTCGTCCCTGGGCGCTCCACACGGGGTTTCTAAACAGCTCTTCCCTCAGTGAATGGATCTTGGGTATTGATGCAGATACGCAACTGCATCCGGGACTCGTGGCAGGTCTGGTTCATGTGGCAGAACACCAGCGGTACGATCTTGTGTCCCTTTCCCCCCGCTTTATTCTGCAATCACCCGGAGAATGGCTGCTGCAGCCTGCCCTGCTGATGACTCTGGTTTATCGGTTTGGGCCATCGGGCGGCAGCACTGAGAGTGCAGAGCGGGTCATGGCGAACGGCCAGTGTTTTTTGATGCGGCGATCGCTCCTGGCTGAGCTAGGAGGCTACCAGATTGCCAAGCAGTCCTTTGCTGATGATGTTACCTTGGCACGGTACGCTGCTTCCCAGGGGGCGTCAGTGGCTTTTCTGGACGGCTCTGATGTCCTGAAGGTGCGCATGTATGACGGATTGCAGGATACCTGGGAAGGGTGGGGGCGATCGCTCGACCTGAAAGACGCCTGTTCTGTCGGACAGCGGTGGGGCGACGTTGCGTTTCTGGCAGCGATTCAGGCTGCACCGATTCTGCTAACGCCCATCCTTGGATTGCTGATAATTTTGGGCTTATCATCACCGTTTTTCCTGGATGCGTTTGGAATCAATGCCCTGCTGGTGCTGATTCGGTTTGCGCTGTTAGGGGCGATCGCCCCTTCCTACGACTTTTCCCAGGCAAAGGGTTCAGCCTGGAGTTTTTGGCTTTCTCCCCTGGCAGATCCGGCAGCCGTGTTGCGTATCTTTCTCTCATCCACCCGCCGTCCGACCCGGTGGCGCAGTCGCCAGTACGACCACTTGGCAGGAAAAAAATAGGGGAGCGCTGCTCCCCTTTA
>CAYXJG010000303.1:0-2474 GCA_964465285.1 uncultured bacterium | reverse complement strand
AAATAGGGGAGCGCTGCTCCCCTTTAGTGCATTCATTCACCTTGTACACTGAGTTTAGAAAAGAGCTGTGTCATTCCTGTGACGCTCAGATGGCTCTTTTGTAACAATTGAGCTCCCTTGATGAACCTTCCTTGACTGAATGCACCCCGTTGGTTATCTGGCAATGGCTGACATCGACCGATTAGCAGAACGCTCTATCTCACCCGGCGAAGCTTTCGCAACCTCTCCATCGTCTTCAGCGCTGTGGCAAAAAATTCAGACTCAGACCGAGTATGCCCTTGCCTGTGGCGCTCTCCAGTCCATTCCCACCCGCTATGAATTTATCGAACAGGACGGCGTAGCCTTCCTGGTGCGCTCCCTCGACAACCTGGCACGCAAAGAACGAGCCACCCAGCGCCAGAAACAGGCATCCTCATCGGGAAAGCCAGTCAATCCCTTCCTCCCTTACGAAGAAAACTTATTTGTTGATAATCTTTCGGACACCCACCTCTGCTTGCTCAACAAATACAACGTGGTGGATTATCACCTGCTGATTGTGACCCGCGCCTTCGAGGAACAGGAAACCTGGCTGAACCAACAGGATTTTTTCGCCTTAGGGCGCTGTATAGCCTCCATTGACGGCTTGGCTTTCTACAACGGTGGACACGTTGCGGGAGCGAGCCAGCCCCATAAGCATCTCCAGCTTGTGCCCATGCCCCTTGCTCCCCAGGGACACCCCATTCCCATGGAAGGGGTGATGGCAGACATCTCCTCGACCTGCTCTACATCGGAGGAGCCTCAGACCCACCCGAGGCTCTGTCAATTAGACTGCTTTCCCTTTGCCCACGCCATCGCCCCCCTCGACTTACGGGCTGACAATGACCTGGAGGCTATCAGCATGACACTCATGGACACCTATCGACAGATGCTCCAGGCGATGGGCGTGGAGACAGTGGTGACGGGCGATCGCCAGTCGCTGTCTTACAACCTTCTCGTGACTCGCCGATGGATGATGATTGTGCCCCGTCAGCAAGAAAAATATGCATCCATTTCGGTCAATTCCCTTGGATTTGCCGGATCACTCTTCGTCAAAGATGAAGAACAAAAGAAGATTCTCCGGCAGGCTGGGCCCATGAGCGTGCTCCAACAGGTTGCCTGTGCAAAAGCGTAAGCCCCATGAGATGCTAACCAAAAGGTAACAGTATCAACGCACAGGGCCTTGTCAGCACGATCTAGCCCGAGGCAAATGCCTTATTATTAATTTAGGGAGTGCTCTGTTCGCAGTGCGCGGCCTTATATTGTTCTATAGATTGAGCTGCTATCGGTGACACCTATGTTAGACATTGTGCAAAACTCAAACGGAGAACACAGCTTTGGTTCTCCCTACGAAGCAATGCTGCGCGACCTAAATCGCAGGGGGCTGCACTCAGACAAGTTCGTTTCACCCACAGCGCCAGAGGATCTCAGCAGCCGTAACCTATTTCCCCATGAGCAAAGCCGAGAACCTGGATTCTACGACGCCACCTTCGCCAAGCGTGAGAAAGTTTACGAGGCGATCCGACTTCCCTCGCACCGCTGACTTACCGCGTCAGTCCCCGAAGTATTGGGTTAAAGAAAAGGATCGGTATCTTCGCCAAATTCTGATTGAAGACATCGAAGATATTACGGGGCGGCAACTGGTCGTTTACTTCACAAATAAGGGCATGATTGACTTTCGGGATGCGGACGATATCTCGGAGGTGTTGGACGATTGCCAAACGACTGACATTGATCTTCTGCTCCAGACGCCCGGTGGCATCATTGATGCCTGTGAAAAAGTCATCAGCGTGCTCAAGCTCCGGGGTGGAGCCTATCGGGTAATCATTCCCAGTTGGGCAAAGAGTGCGGGGACGATCATTGCCCTCTCATCCAGCAGTATCGTCATGGGCGTTAATTCCGAGCTAGGGCCGATTGACCCGCAGTTCAACGGCATTCCTGCTGAATTTATTCGGGACGATCCGGAAGAGAAATATCCTTACAAGCAAATTGCCGAAAGCGCTATCAGCCGCACCCAAAAGCTCGCTAATCAAGTCTTAAGCCGGGGCATGTTGCACGGAGCCGATTCTACCCATGTTGAAGACTTAGTGAGCCAGCTTTCCTCGGCCCAGCGCTATGCATCCCACGGAGCCGTAATTAACGCCGAAGAAGCTGAGAATTTGGGGCTAGATGTCACTTATCTTTCACCCCGAGAGGAGCTGTGGCGAAAAATTTGGCTGCTGTACTGCATGTATGACTTTGACTGTCAGCGCCAGGGCTACGGCAAAATTTTTGAAGGCTCACGGGTTAGCATCGCCCGTCCTCTTCCGCCAAGCAATGCGTGAAGCACAGCGGGATTTGACACGACTCGGCAAGGTTCACGAAAAAAATACAGCAATTCTCATTTTGGGAAACTTCGCGCCCTACAGGCGCTCACTTGTCTATGTTTCACGACTTGCTAAAGTTCTCAAATTCACAAC
>CAYXJG010000302.1:0-6917 GCA_964465285.1 uncultured bacterium | reverse complement strand
GCTGCGCCCGCTGCTCTTTTCCGGGTACTTTATTTTCTTGCAAGTCCCTTAGGACGTCAGCAATTCTCATTTTAGGAAGCTTCGCGCCCTACAGGCGCTCACTTGCACAAATTTAGGGAGCAAAAAGGTCGCCTCAGGCGACCTTTTTGCTCCCTAAATTTCCATAATGAGAATTGCTGTTAGGACGTGCAGCGCGCACCCAAAACCTCTATTTTTTGTAAACTGAGCCATATTGCTACAGAGGCATGTTGTCGAGGTGGCGTTAGAAATCTGCGGTTAAAAAAATCCCCTAAGAAAAAATCTCCTCAGAGAGGGTCAGCGGGCTGCGCATGCTGCTTCTCTCTGCTGCCTCTCTCTGAGGAGATTTTATTTTTTTGCAAGTCCCTTACTTGAGTTGCAGAGTCTTCGGCTTATCAAACATATGGATGGTGTCTACAAACCGTGCCGTCTTAGACTGGCTGGAAATGACCAGGCTTTGGGTTCGGGCACCGTGACTGAAGAAGCGGACTCCCTCCATTAACGTTCCGGAGGTAATACCACATGCTGCAAATAGTAACGTTTTACCAGATGCTAGTTCCTCAGTCTCATAGACCCGATCGGGATCAGTAATGTTCATTTCCTTCAAACGAGCTAAGTTCCCCTCCTTAGTCATGCTGGCCCATTCCTTAGTCATAACAACCTTAGGGTCATACACGAGTTGCCCCTGAAAGTGCCCGCCCAGGCACTTCATCGCTGCTGCGGAAATCACCCCTTCAGGGGCCGCACCAATGCCCATCAGAGCATGGGTGTTAGTTCCAGAGAAAGCGCAGGAGATCGCCGCTGATACATCACCGTCAGTAATGAGCTTGACCCGTGCGCCTGCTTCACGAATTTCCTTAATCAGGTCGGTGTGGCGATCGCGCTTCATGACAACCACAACCAGCTCATCAATCGCACGATCAAGGCAATCTGCCAGAATCTTCAAGTTTTCGGTAGCAGATTTGCGAATGTCAACTTTACCCTTTGCCAGGGCAGGAGCCGCCAGCTTCTTCATGTAGAAATCAGGGGCGTGAAACAACCCTCCCTTCTCCGAAATTGCCAAGACCGCCATGGAGCCAGGTTGACCATAGGCACAGAGGTTTGTGCCTTCGCAGGGGTCAACAGCGATATCAATTTCAAGGAGCTCATCGGGATTACAGTAGTCGGTAGCGTTCTCTTGGGTACAGATGCCCACCTCTTCACCGATGAAGAGCATGGGGGCATCATCACGTTCGCCCTCACCAATGACGATCCGGCCCCGCATGTGAATCTCATTCATGCGACTGCGCATTGCTTCTACAGCAACCTGATCCGCCATGTGTTTGTCGCCCTTACCCATCCATCGAGCCGAGGCGATCGCCGCTCTCTCAACAACTTCAATAATTTCTAAACCTAGAGTACTCTCCACCAGTCATGCCCTCCCAGCAGTATGAATAAGATTATGTCTTTTACAACTAGTAGTTCTCCAAACTAACTTTGAAGAGTTGCCTGACGGCTAAGGCGCACGAAGCATGCTCTACTCACCAGGCAAAACTCTTTTAGTCAACAACTAGCGTCTTAATGTAAAAGTCTATCAGACCAGGGTGCTCTAGCATCGTGAACCTTGCGATCGCCCTGATGCTAGGGTTTTGCTGAATGACGCCCGAAAAAGTTGCCCAAATAACTTGCCAATCGCTCAGAGCATGACCGTATACTGAAAAGTGCATCGCCATTGGCGAAAATGTTCGTGTGTCATGTTGGCGTCCATCAACTCTGGGAGTATCTTTGATGCCAGAGACCTACGATGAAGAAGCGGTTCAGCAAATTTTGAGGCTAGCGATGATGAAGCAAGGGCAAGAGGGCCCAATGCTGCGATCACAGTTGGTTGAAATTGCTGAAGAATTGGGTATTTCAGAAGCGTCCTTGTCGGCGGCTGAGGAAGAATGGCAGGTTCAGACCGAGGAGCAGCAAGCTCGCCAAGAGTTTGCCGTCTACCGCCATCATCAACTCCGGCAAGGGATTGTTCGATTTATCATCATCAACTCGTTTTTGGTGATGCTGAACGTGATTACCACGCACCGAATCGACTGGGTCGTATACCCGGTTGTCATTTGGGGCATGGCGATCGCTCTACAAGCGTGGGAGGTCATGCAGTGCGAGGGTGAAAGCTATAACCGGGCGTTTCGTCGCTGGCGGTTGCGCCAGCAGATCGACCAGTCTTTTAAGGCTATTTCTGAGCGCTTCAGGCTCACTTGGTCGCAAGTTAAAACGAGTGCCAAGGTATCCCAGACTTTCTCTGGAACACGCCCATCCCCCTCAGGCAAGGGTGCCCCTTCCGATGCAGCCTCAAGTCCTACGGACGCCAATTCAGTGCCAGCGAACGGTAGCGGGACACCGTCTGCTTACTCTGGAGCCAGTGCTTCCATGCACACTCTCCCTAAGAAGGCGGGACTTGAGTCAGACTATCCCGACCACACCAGCACTGAGTCTAAGAGCCGCTTGCAAAACCGCATTGGCGATCGCCTCTCTCACCAAAATCGAGTTGGAAACAGCTCAAATGGTCTGGCTAAGGGACGTGATTCCGATTCTGCTGATCATTTGCCTGGATAACGTTATCTGCTTTGCTAATGCGACTTCCCCGTAGCTTGGTCTTGGGATTTCTGGTGCTGGCTGCTGCCGGAGTTGTGGTACTAGGCATCGGGCGATCGCCTCTGCCGTTTCTCCAATTCCTGACCCCTTCTGCTACCGACTCCCGCTTCTCATTAGGTTTATCAGAGACGTGTTTATCGGAGATAAATTTATCAGAAAATCTACCCAGTGAGCTGCTTGCATTGCGGGTGGATGGTGATCGCATACTTCAGGACGTGGATCGGCTTGCCGTGGTGCGCCATAGCGAAGGTGAACGAGCGCAGACGCGGGAATACCTGATAGAGCAGCTTCAGCAAGCAGGGTGGGTTCCACAACAACATCCCTTTACGGCCTCTACACCAAATGGCACCGTGACAGGCGTTAATATTCTGGCGATGAAACCCGACGAGACGTCCCACGCGGGGATGCTGCTTCTGGGTGCACACTACGATACCGTTGCCGCCTCTCCTGGTGCTGACGACAATGGCAGCAGCGTGGCCATCATTCTAGAACTGGCGCGGCTACTCTCAGATGTGCCGTCGTCACGCGGTGTGGCGATCGCCCTATTTGACCTGGAAGAAGCGGGACTTCTGGGCAGCAAAGCGTTCGTGGACGCTCAAGGGCAGGAGCGATCGCCTACCATTGGCGGAGCCATCATTTTAGAGATGATGGGCTATGCTTGCTATACCGCAGGGTGTCAGACCTACCCCCAAGGGCTTCCCATTGATCCACCTTCGGATGTGGGTAACTTTCTAGCGATTGTTGGTGATCTGAGACATCCTGAACTGGTCGAAGCATTTCGGCAACCAGGGGAGCATGAATCTTCAGTACCTCCGGTCTTTACCCTACAAGTTCCAACCCTGGGACCGATGACGCCGGATCTATTACGCAGCGACCATGTTCCCTTCTGGAGTCGGGGCATTGGTGCCGTAATGGTGACTGACACGGCAAATTTTCGCAATCCCCACTATCATCAACCCAGCGATAGGCCCGAAACCCTAGATGGTAGTTTTCTGGTAGGAGGTGCCACTTTAGTTTTGAGGGCGATCGCCCATCTTCTGTAGTCAATCCCCATACCGTGCCCGGCTAGGAACTGGACTTGGCTCAATGGCCAGCAATTCGCGTCACCTGCTGGGGTGCGGCGGCTGGACGCTGAGTGGTGCCGTTTGAGGTTGGCGCTACTGCATTCGATGGCGTCGTCTGATAGCGGCTTTTGGCTTCCAGTAAATCAATATTCAGCCGATAGCCTACGTTGCGTACCGTTTGGATCAAATTAGGCTGACGGGGGTCGATCTCGACCTTTTTCCGGAGAGACAGGACATGGGTATCTACTGTCCGATGGTTATCAATGGCATCTGGCCATGCCCGCCGCAATAGCTCCGAACGGCTCAGGGGTGTGCCCCCGGCCTGAGCCAGCACATACAGTAGGCTAAACTCCTGAGGCGTCAAATCGACATAAGAGCCTTTCACGCATACCCGCCGCTGAATCAGGTCGATTTTCAAGTCACCATAGTCTAGGGAAGCTGGAGCAATGGATGACCGACACCGACGGGAGAGCGCCTCGACCCGAGCCAAGAATTCTTGCATGCCAAAGGGCTTCTTCAGATAATCATCTGCGCCTGCCTTGAGCCCTTCTACAATATCCGCTTCAGTGCTTCGGGCAGAAAGAATGAGAGTCAGAGTTTGAAGCTGGGGCTGCATCCATCGGCAAAAGTCCAAGCCATCCCCATCAGGCAGATCAGAGTCAAGAATCACAAGACTAGGCTGGCGTGACCTAAAGGCTTCCCGTGCCTGCCGCAAATCGGCAGACTGGTGAACGGTATACCCAGCTTGCTGTAAATGCCATCCCAACAGCGATCGCAAGTGAGGATTGCCTTCAATAATTTCAATGGAAACTGAGGTTAACACCGACTGCAAGGCCCGCGACACAAGTTATTTCACCTTAACAAAGCAGTTGTCAAGGTTTTGTAACTACTGCTACGTCTATCAAGCCTCTCCACAGCAGGCAATGGCAGCAATTTGCAAAAGGGTATCTAAAGTAACAACCTGTTACTATAAATATTCCAATTATGTTGAACTAAGAACATTTATGAATGTGAAATGTCAGAATAGAAGAGTGGGTTCCCTAAGAATAGGAATCGACAGCGGCAATGCTCATTCCACTTAGATTAGTTGCATCAGAGAAGAGGTTCTTTCAACAGCTATGCTTCGCGATACTCAAACTATCCGCCACTATCAGCGAATGACCGATGCCCTGACTGAGATGTGGCATCGCGGTTATCGCTTTGACGACCAGCGTCAGTACATTGATGGCTATTTAGCCGCTCTGCGAAATACCAATGCGCTCGAAGCGTATTTAATCCATCGGCTTGAAGAGGAAGTCGTGCGGTATATCTATGACCCATCTAACTTCGAGATGGTTCAACCGGAACCCGAACCCGACTACAGGTAGGGAGCAAAACCAAGATAATTTGAGCCCAATTTTTGCTAGCGCGGCGCGGAATCACCGTACCGCCCCAGCAAAAATTGGATTTTACTTAATCTTTGATCCTTGGGAACAACGGGCGAGGAGAGGAAATCTGACGCTAAACTCGGGGAGTGCTGCACTACTCTAGCATCATGGATTTCAGTTACTTAGCTCTAGTTTCGTACCACGATGCCCGCTGACTTTTCGACAGGGATGTGACAGTTTGAGGGAGAAACAACCGAACGCAGAGAGTGCAATATCTCCACTAGGCGAGGGGCAAAATACCTGACATCATGAGGACATTGCTTCGGTAGGTATGCCTATGAAATACGCAGAGATTGTGCAAGGATTTTATAACTGGTATCGACGGACGCTTCGCAACAGCAAGTATCGCTGGCTGATCGTTGTCGCAACCCTTGGTTATTTGCTGATTCCATTTGACATCGCCCCTGACTTCATTCCCGTTATTGGATGGGTTGATGATGGCGTGGTTGTTACCCTGCTTGTTGCAGAAGTCTCACAAATTTTGATGGAACAGTTGAACAAGCGTCGGGTAGCGCGCGATCGCCAGAATACAGCTGCGGATGCGACTTCGATTGATGTTACCGCAGAAGAGCAGGCAGTCAGCTAGTCTTCGCCACGGGTTGCTTTCAGCCCGTGACCTGATTGTAGTGAATTTCTCCTTGAAACTCCTAGAATGGCTTGGTTTTGGAAGAACCAAGCTTTTTTGATGCTCACTTTTTGATGCACGCTTCTCAATGCTCGAACACATTGGGGTAATGCATAAGATCAAGCTGCACAATCGTCGGAATACACCTGAAACAGTTTTCTGCCAGTTCCCATCGGCCTTCTCGCTGCAGCATAGCAGTCAGTTTCTGCCTGAGGCTGACGAGATAGCGGACGTCGTTTGCTGCATACTCAAGTTGCTCAAAAGATAAATTGCCTACATTGCCCCAGTCAGAGCTTTGGGCACTTTTGTCCAGTTCAACCTGCTCTAGCTCTTGAACTAGTTCCTTAAGGCCATGTTTGGGGCTGTAGGTGCGGGCAAGTTTGCTGGCTATTTTGGTACAGAAAATTGGGGACGTGGTAATGCCCAGGTGATAAAACAGGGCTTTTACATCAAACCGGGCAAAATGGAAGATTTTCGTAACGCTAGGTGTCTCAACCAGTGCCTTGAGGTTAGGAGCAGATGGCTGGTTGATACCGATGCGGATAGCAGATACATGCCCCTCAGGGTCACAGAGTTGCACCAGGCAGAGGCGATCGCGCTGGGGAATCAACCCCATTGTTTCAGTGTCGATGGCGATCGCCTCTGCCCGTTGATACTCCTCTAAAGCCGCTTTAGAGATGTCCTCTTCAAAAATCTGGAAGTTTTCTAGCGTCATAGCTTCATTGCATGGTTCTGTTGCCACTGTAAGGAACAAGCATTAAATAAAATCCAACTTTATGGGGGCGGCGAGGCGATGCCGCGCCGCCCCCATAAGATTTGGTTCAAGTTATTAAATCCCATTCCTAAGGATTCAGGATTCAATAAAATCTGACGATGCTGGAGGCAGCGCAGTGCTACGATTCCACCCCAGCATAATCTGCTTCAAATCAGTTCATGCTTGTTCCTGTTCCTAACTATATAGCAATCCAAGGTGACAGGCGGGCGCTATCCAGTTTAGATGTATCTCATGTTTTCGTGAGGAATGCGTACATGTTGCAACAAATAAAACAATAATTAAGAAATAAGCACGAATAAATACGAATCTGACAGTGGTCTGCTAGTAGAGCGTTCCTAAGTGATTTGTGAAATGAAATGTGAGAGTTGGGGCGGGCTGCG
>CAYXJG010000301.1:0-6933 GCA_964465285.1 uncultured bacterium | reverse complement strand
GCGCGCCCCAAACCCCTATCTTTGCGTTGTGAATTTGAGAACTTTGCCAAGTCGCATACCATCCACGGCAACACAGTAGAAGGAAGCAGAAACCCAGCATCCATCATGGGCTAACAAGTGAAGAGATGCAAGATCACATCAATCCAGGTTTGTGGTCTGAAGTGCCCGCCAAACCCGTTCGGGGGTCATGGGGAGTTGCCGCAGGCGAACGCCTGTGGCGTGGGCAATAGCGTTGGCGATCGCCGGAGCCGCGCAATTGGTTCCAATTTCCCCGATGCCCTTAGCACCATAGGGACCGTAGGGATCCGCTTCTTCGATCAGCATCACCTCAATGGGCGGCAGGTCTTTTGCCAAGGGGAGCCGATAGGTGCGGGGATGGGGGTTGAGGATATGTCCGGCCTCGTCCCATTTGAGTTCTTCCCGCAGGGCATAGCCGATGCCCATGACGGTACCCCCCACCGCCTGTCCTTCACAAATGCGGGGATTGATGGCTTTACCAATGTCAAGGGCTTGAATGCAGCGCAGGAGGGTAACCCGTCCGGTGTCTGTATCAACCTCAACCTCTACGCCCATAACCGCAAAGGTGAGGGAGGAACGGTCAGCGGCATAGTCTCGTTCGACTTCCAGGGAGATGCCCTGCTCGACTGCGTGCTGGGCGAGTTCAGCGAGCGATAGAGCTGATCCGGTGGTGAACTGGAGGCGATCGCCCCTCATCTCTACCGCTTCCACTGCAACGCCGAGCAGGGATGCCCCCGTCTTCACCACTGCCTCTTGCAGGGCCGCTGCTGTCCGCCGAGTCGCTTCTCCAGAAATATAGAGAGTGGCGGAAGCATAGGAACCCGCGTCGAAAGGCGTCTCCTTGGTGTCAGCAGCAATCAGGTCAATGTGGTCAACGGTGGTGTGCAGTATGTCGGCGGCAATTTGCCGAAGGCTAGTGTCTGACCCGGTGCCTACATCTACGGCCCCCGTTCGCATCTCGTAACGTCCATCAGGCTTGAGCGCCATCCGGACCGTCGCCAGATGAATTTTCGCCAGTCCGCTGCCCTGCATGGCGATCGCAAACCCCGCACCCCGCCGTTTCGTCCCGTCCACTACAGGAGGCATGCCGGGGGAATACCCCAGCTTCTGAACGACTTCCTCAATCGTCCGATCCAGACCGCTGCTGCCCAGCAGGTGATAGTGGTGGTCGGCTCCCAGTAAAATCTCATCGCTGGGCACAATCAGGTGTTGCCGCTTGTAGGCAACGGGGTCGAGGTGGAGTGCCTCGGCAATCTCGTCCATCAGGCATTCGGCAGCAAAGACCCCCTGGGTGGCCCCGTAGCCCCGAAAGGCTCCGGCAGGCATGGTGTTGGTGTAAACAGAACGCCCCAGAAACCGCTGATTAGCACAGCGGTAGAGTCCTAGGGGCATACTCCCGGTGAGGAACACCACCTGGGTACCGTGGTTGCCGTAGGCTCCTGTATTGGCGATCGCCCGCATCTCCATCGCAGTGAGAGTACCGTCCTGCTTCACTCCAATGCGGAGGTGGATCACCGTGGCGTGGCGGCTATTGGTAGCAGTGAACTCTTCCCAGCGATTGAACTCCCACTGCACCGGACGTCCCGTTGTTAATGTCGCTAGCGCGCACAGATCCTCCGTAAGAATTTCCTGCTTATTGCCAAAGCCGCCCCCCATCTTCGCTTTAAACACGTGGATTTTTTCTTGGGGCACATCGAAGAGTTCCGAAAGCAAGCGCTGGCAGTGGAAAGGCACCTGGGTACTGGAGCGCACCACCAGCGTCCCATCCTCGTCGAGCCAACTGGTGCTGATGTGGGGTTCCAGGTGAAAATGCTGCACCGCAGGCAGATGGTAAGTGCGCTCGAAAATCTGGTCAGCAACAGCAAACCCAGCCTCGCAGTCCCCTCTCTCTAGGCGCACCTCTCCGGCGATGTTGTGGGCAGCATCGTCAATTTGAAAGGAATCCGGTTCGTCGTGAATCACGGGTGGTGTTGGGGAATCAGGAGGGTTCACCGGAGCACTCCAGGCAGTGATGTCAAGGGCGCGGTCGCCCATTGCTACCATCGGATCAAGCACAGGGGGCAACACCTCATAGTCCACCTCAATCAGGGCACAGGCGTGGGTGGCAATGGCGGGACTGTCGGCAACGACAGCGGCAACGCGATCGCCCACAAATCGTACCTTTGTGTCCAGCAGGTAATGGTCATGGGGATCAGGCACTGGAGCACCATGACCCGCTGTGGAGTAGGGGTGGCGCTCCACATCCCGGTACGTCAAGACGGCGTGAACGCCGGGCAGGACTTCTGCCTTCTGGGTGTTGATAGAACGGATATGGGCGTGGGCGTGGGGCGATCGCACGACCTTCAGGTGAAGCAGTCCAGGAGGTGCCCAGTCGGCAGTATAGACGGGTCTTCCGGTAACGATGTCGGGGCCGTCTTGCTTGGGGATGCTTTGGCCGATTTGGGAGGAAGAGGGGGGTGAGGGAGTGAGGGAGTGAGGAGGTGAGGATGTGGGGGGGAGAGGGAATGGGGTTTTGGCGGTGAGAATACTTTGGATGATGGCTTGGTATCCGGTGCAGCGGCAGAGGTTGCCGTCAAGGGCTTGGCGGATGTCGGCTGCGGTATCGGCAGTGAGTTTTTCAGCGGTCATGATCATGCCAGGGGTACAGTAGCCGCACTGGAAGCCTTGCTGATCCAGAAAGCTTTGCTGCATGAGGGATAGCTGGCCGTCCTGTTCGAGTCCTTCGATGGTGGTAACGGTGGTGTTATCGGCTCGCAGGGCGGGATAGATGCAGCTATGAACGGCGTGTCCATCAACCCAGACAGTGCAACTGCCGCAGTCGCCCGTGCCGCAGACGCGATGGACGCCCATGCAGCCCTCTTTCCGCAGGAGAGTCAGCAGGCTAGTGCCAGGGGAACAGGCGGGCGATCGCCGCTGCCCGTTAATGTCAAGCGTCAAGGTACATAGAGATTGGGCCATTAGGGGGGAGGGATAGCTTGATTGGAACAAGGGAAGTAAAGAACATCTATCTTCCCCTAGAAGAATACGTGAGTTCGACAACCTCTCAAGTACCAGAGGTTACTGATTAACACGACTTGGCAAGTTTCACGCAAAAATAAGAGTTTGGGGCGCGATCAGCGCCCCAAACTCTTATTTTTGCGTTGTGAATTTGAGAACTTTGCCAAATCGTGTGATTAAGATACCGGAGGAGGAGTGTGGCGGGCGGCGCCCGCCACACTCCTCCTGTTACTTTATTTTTAAGCAAGTCCCTTGTCTATTCATTGAAAACACCTGAAGTGTCTTCTTCCCGATTGACGCCATCTGTATTCCCACCATCAGGAGAGTCTTGAATAGTGATGGTATCGTCGTCATCTAGCTTGTCCGCTTCTCGAAGTAATTGCTCGACCCGTTCGCGAACCTGGAGATGGCGCTCAATGCCTTCAAAGGCATAGCGATTGTATCCATTCTCGTCAATAAGCCGATCCAGGTTGCGAATGCGCTCGGGAGTATCGGGGTGGGTGGAGAGCCAATCGAAGCGACCCTGGCGATCGCCCTCTTCGTGCAGGGTGATCATCAGCCGATGGAGGCCATCAGCTGCGTAGTGGGAATTGGCGAGGAGCTGCGTTCCCAGGCGATCTGCCTGCCGCTCCATGCCTCGGCTATAGCGCAGCACTGCCAGGTTGGCGACGTAGCCGCCGTAGGGCAACAGTTGCAGCACATTGGCGGTCAGGTTGCCGCTGGTCATCATCTGGAAGCCGTGGGACAGCACCGCATGGGCGAGTTCGTGGGCAACAAGACCCGCCAGTTCCGCTTCAGTTTCCGTGCTGAGAATGGCTCCTGCATTAACAAACACCTTGCCCCCCGGCAATGCAAAGGCATTGAGATCATCTTCCTCCACCACATAGAATTCATACTCGAACTCATCCCGTCCCGCCAGGGATGCTAGCTCCTGACCAATGTCGTTAACGTAGGAAACGACCTCTTCATGCTCGATCAGATCCAATTCCTCAGCGGCGCGGTTAGCGATGCTTTCCCCGATGGCAGACTCGCCCCGGAGCATCATCACCGTGGTTTCCAGAGCAGAAAAGGGGCCGAAGAGGTTCCCCGTCAGGGCAAAGCCGACACCGCCCATGATGGCGTTGCCAATGGCGTTGCGGGTGAGCTGTCCCCGCAGTCGGGATCGAAACTTGCGCTGATACTCGTCTGCCGCGGCCTCAAATTCTTCTCGCTCAGGAGCCTCGGGATTCAGCACGGCAAACTGTCGAGCGGCGATCGCCGCCTGCAGCCACTCCTCTTCCGCCGCCAAAAAATCAACCCGCGTCCGTGCTAAGGCTGCATGGTCGGGAAACAGTGCCGTTCCCTGCTCCAGCAGTTCAATGGCCTCCTGCTTCGCCTCATCATCCTCTGACTCACTAAGCAGCAGCGCATAGTCAATCTGCGCAGGAATAAATTCTGGAAACTCCTGAGTCAGCAGTTCCAGAGGAACCTGAATGCGGGTGTCCATGCCCGCCTCCAGCCCCGCCTGGTATTCCCGCCAATAGACCTGCCCTGCCGTGGAGAGCAGGGCAGGATCGGTGAATGCCTCCGGGCGTTCAATGGGGTCGGGGTCGTCATCCTCTGGGTCTTTTGCTTCCTGATACCGGGCTTCTGCATCCAGGTAACGCCCCTGCAAGAAGAGGCGATCGCCCTCCATCAATAACTGCTGCCAGCGCAGGTATTCGTCTGAACCATCCTCGTCTGAACCATCCTCGTCTGAACCATCCTCGTCTGAGGCGATTTCTCCCAGGACGTGCTCATCCAAACGTTCATCATCCGCTGTATTATCCAGTGGCTCAATTCCACTGCCTTCAGCAGTCGCCTCGACCGTATCCAGGTCTTCAGCAAGGGACTCTGGCTCAAATTCATTACCGGACATGGGGCCGGGAGCTGAATCGGGAACTGAATTCAGGGACTCATCCAATGGGACACCCATTAAATCATCCGGTTGATTTGAGGGCACAGATTCAGCGGGCAACCGAGAGGGAATACGCTCATACCGAAAGACAGGCTGTTCATCCTGTTCATCCAAGGTCGGTTCATTCGGTTCATTCGAAGGTTGCGCTTCAGCTTGCCCGTCAGCCCGGGTTTCAGCTTCAACTGTAATCAGTGCCATGACTGTCTCTGCCGTCTCGATCATCGCCTTGTCTTGGGGCTTGGGGAGCGCTTCTGCGATCGCCACCTTAGGAGCTAGCACCAGCAGACAAAAAGGCAAAATACGTCCGACCGTGAGCAACGCAAACCGCATGTGCATGAGCATGACCATGACCTCAGAATCAATCCCAACAGGTATCACTGATATCAAATTCTAGAAAAATCTTCGATCCCTTACACCCAAAACTTCACTGTAGTCGTTTTATCCGGTAATTCAGATGGGTCTTTTCCCTCCTCCAAGCATTTTTGGATCGACTCCACAAACACATGAATCGTATCTGCCGGGGTATTGGCAAACCGCTGCCCGTATTTCTGAATCACCTCATTTTGAATCGCCAAAATCTTTACATCCTGGCGAATAATGTGCTGAGCCGTCCACCAAACCAGGGGACGCGCTAGCCAGTTCCAGATGCCGTAGTTGTAGGTGACATCGGTATAGACCAAGGTTGATGTATCTGTTTCCGGAACCGACTGGCTGGTGATGAAGAGTCGTCGGTGTTTGCCCATGTTGTACTCCACACAGGTCACATTGGGCATGTGAAAGCTGTCGGTGTGGCGGATTTCGTGGCGATCGCCATTCAAAAATCGACTGAACCAGCCCAGATTAATGGTTTCGTTGCGGTACTCCACAAGCACCGAGCCACCGCGCCGCTCAGCGGTCATCTCAATCATCTGCTTGCAGGACTGGCGAAATACACCAGGATGGACAAATGCGGTGTGGGGAATGTCGATGAAGTTTTCGGCGCAGTTGGTGATGGTGCTTTGAAAGCGGTTGATGACGCGGACGGTGGCCCAGCCGGGTTGGCGGTAGTGAGGCATCGGGAAGGGTAGGGAGTGGGCAGGGGAGGACGTGAGGGATTGCTCGCGAGGCGTCTTCGGAGGCGTTGGGAGTGAGGGAGTAAGGGAGTGAGGGGATGCCTGGGGCGGATTGAGGCGGATGTAAATGTAGCCATCTTGTTCGAGGGTGTCGTGGCGGAGGGTGTGGCGATTAGGGATGCGTGAGGGATGTTCGCCTTCGGCGGGGACGGAGGTGACCGCTCCGGTGTTGTCGTAGGCCCAGCCGTGGTAAGGGCAGTGGAGGTGACCGTTGCAGACGGTGCCTGTAGAGAGGCGGCTGTTGCGGTGGGCACAGCGATCGCGCAGAGCAACGGGTTTGCCATCATCGCCCCGGAAGATGGCAAGCCATTCTCCCAGGACAGTGCGGCCCAGGACAGTGTTGGGGTTGAGCTGGTTGCTGGGGGCGATGACATACCAAAAGTCTTCAAAAGTCATGATCGCTCTATCGTTACAATCCAAAATCGAAAATCCCAAATCCAAAATCACCCCTGGGGGGCGATCGCCCGAATTGTGACATCGCAGGTCACGTCAACCTGGCAGGCAAGACGGGCTTTTGGATTGCCAGGGGCTAACGCCTCCAAAAGTTCCCATTCGTCGCCGGTTGGGGGTGGAATGTCCCCCTCGATCTCGACCAGACAGGTGCCGCAAATGCCCGTACGACAGCCAAACAGAACAGGGGAGTTTTGTACTGTTAGCTGCTCTGTTAGCGGTTGATGGGCTTCAGCAGAGAGGGATTTGAAGGACGAATCATGAAATGAAATAGAAACAGTCGTCATGCCAAGCTCGATGAAAGAACCATACAAGTACTGGTAGAGGCATACAGCCGTGCGCCCCCCATAGATTGAAACGTTATGTGACCATCGCAATACGCACTTAGGTTGGGACATTGGATGAGAGTGTATCCCCCGC
>CAYXJG010000300.1:0-6966 GCA_964465285.1 uncultured bacterium | reverse complement strand
GCTTGCCTGTGGATTAGCTAAGGAGCAAGGATTAAATAAAATCCAATTTTGGTGAAGCGGTGCGGCATCGCCGCACCGCTTCACCAAAATTTGGTTCAAACTATTTAATTCTCGTTCCTAAGTTATTCGTATGATTTGGGTAGCTGCTCCTGGGATGGATACGCAACCTTGATACGCAACCTTAATAAGGATAATCAAGGGGCGATCGCCCGTCTAGTCCATTAAACCCATCACGCTGTCGTGGAAATTGATAGGCAAAAAGGTTGCCTCAGACGACCTTTTTGCTCCATAAGCCTACACAGATGAGCGCTTATAGGGCGCAAAGTTTTCCAAAGCGAGAATTGCTGAGGAAAACCACAAGTCCCTGCATATTGCGGCAGAATCAGATAGTATAACTAATTGCAGAAGACTGCGTTTAAGCATCAATCCCCATCACAATCACATGACGTTAGGTTTACAAGGACACCGATGAAGGTTACCCAAGAAAAATTGCCCGCTAGTCAACTGGGTCTAGAAATTGAGATTGCGCCTGAGATGTCGAAGCAGGTCTATGACAAAAAAGTCCGGGATTATGCTCGTACTGCCAATATTCCTGGGTTTCGTAAAGGTAAAGTGCCTCGTCAGGTTTTGATCCAGCGGCTTGGGGCCAACCGCATAAAAATGGCTGTTCTTGAAGAACTAATTGATACAAGTGTACGTCAAGCGATAGACCAGGAAAAGATTAGTGCCTTAGGCAACTTTCAACTACGCTCCTCTTTTGAGGACCTCACAGAGCAATTTGAGCCAGGCAAACCTTTCACGTTCTCTGCATCCGTTGATGTTCCCCCCGATGTCACTCTCCAGGACTATAGCGGTCTGAGCCTAAAGGCTGAAGAAGTTACCTATGACGCGTCTAAGGTTGATGACGTTCTCGAAGATTATCGAAATCGGGTTGCAACCCTTGTGCCCGTGGAAGACCGCTCCATTCAAATTGGAGATATTGCAATCATCAACTTTAGCGGCACCTATGTGCCCTCTGAAGGAGAAGACCCTGTAGAAATTCCCGGTGGCAGTGCCCAAGACTTTCAGCTAGAGATGAAAGAAGGGCAATTCATTGAAGGATTTGTTAAAGGCATCGTTGGTATGAACGCAGGTGAATCCAGGGAGCTGAATCTGACCTTCCCAGCGGACTATCCCAAGGAAGAACTGGCCGGTAAACCCGCCGTCTTTTCTATCACGCTTACGGAAATTAAGGAGAAGGAACTCCCCGACCTAGATGATGATTTTGCCCAGGAGGTGAGTGAATTTGAAACCCTGGAAGAACTTCGAGACACGCTTGAAAAGCGCTTTCAGAGTGAAGCTGAGCAAAAGACGAAGAAAAATAAAACGACTGCCATCCTCAACGAGTTAATCAAGCATATTGAGGTTGATCTTCCCGCAAGCATGATTATGCAGGAAGTTGATTTTCTGGTTTCTCAGGCCGTTTCACAACTGGAAAATCGTGGGCTCGAAGTTCGTAAAATTCTCAATAAAGAATTGCTTGAAGGAATGCGCGAACGGTCACGCCCCGAGGCTGAGGCTCGGCTTAAACGAACCCTTGCCCTTGGCGAGATTGCCAAGAAGGAGTCTATTGAAGTTGGCGGTGATGAGCTTGAGGCAAAGGTCGCTGAATTCATGCAAAGCTATCAGGATCAGAATGTTGACCCCCAGCGTGTGCGTGAGGTGCTGAAAGATGAGCTGCTCGAAGAGAGGGTTCTAGAGTGGATCGAAGAGAACAGCACCATTGAACTTGTACCCGAAGGAACCCTGGCGGTTGATACGGAAGAGGCCAATACCGCGACAGAATCCACCGATGCGTCAGAAGGTAGCGCAAAAGCAGCGGAAGCTCCAGGCGACTCATCCGCATTGGATGCTCAATCTGAACAAGACGCTGAAGCTAGTACCGATATGACCTTGGGTGAACCCATGTCAGCAGATGCAGCAACTGTTGATGTAGCTGCGACTCCCGTCGAGGAACCTGAAGCCCAAGCTGCTGAAGAAAGCTCAACTGGGAAGAAGGCCGCGAGTAAGAAATCATCTAAAGGAGAGCCAGCTTCTGAGTTGACTCAGGATGAGGTGTCTACAGATGAGTCTGTAGATGAGTCTGTAGCTGCTGAAGAAACTGCGCCTACGAAAAAGACAACTCGAGGTAGCAAGACCACAAAGGCTAAAAAATCCTCCAAAAAGTCTGATGATTCAGACTCTCAATCTGATGAGATCTCTGATTCATAGCGAGCGCCAACAGGTTTATTAAATTCTCGAACTGTCTTAGCAAGGTTGAGGCATAATGGCGGTAGAGATATGAGCAGTTCTATCTTTAATAAATGAGCCTGAATGTTTAATTCAGGGTTTAGCCATATTTGAACAGTGCAAAACCTCAGCTAAAGGGGCAGTTCCCTTTGCTCACTGGAGCACGCCTTAGTTTTGCTGTTTACCCAATGTCCGTTTAGCAACGCACCATGCTTTATTCCCATCATTCCCGTCATTCTGCATCGAGCCAATTTAATTTAGATTTCTCATCGCTGTCCTCTAGCATCTCTGTTACAGGGGTTGTGCCAACTGTTGTAGAGCAATCAGGGCGAGGAGAACGGGCGTTCGACATCTATTCTCGATTGCTGAGAGAACGTATTGTGTTTCTGGGCACTCAGGTGACCGATGAGGTCGCTGACTCGATTGTTGCCCAACTTTTGTATCTCGATGCAGAAGATCCGGAAAAGGATGTCCAGCTTTACATTAATTCTCCTGGGGGGTCGGTGACCGCTGGGATGGCAATTTATGACACGATGCAGCAAATTCGTCCAGATGTCGTTACTATTTGTTTCGGGCTTGCTGCCAGTATGGGGGCGTTCTTGCTGTCAGGTGGAGCTAAAGGAAAACGCCTCTCTCTCCCTAGTTCTCGCATTATGATTCACCAACCCTTAGGCGGTGCTCAGGGGCAAGCTGTTGATATCGAAATTCAAGCAAAAGAGATTTTGTATCTCAAGCAACGCCTGAACGATTTGCTGGCCCAGCACACAGGTCAGCCCCTTGAGAAGATCGAGACAGATACTGATCGCGACTTCTTTATGTCCGCTGAAGAGGCCAAAGAATATGGATTAATTGATTCGGTCGTTTCATCAACACAATCAACGTAGCGGTTAATACGACCATTCTTGAAGGTAGCTAAGGGACAACCATGTCAAAGTACGACTCCCATCTTAAATGCTCATTTTGCGGTAAGTCGCAGGAGCAGGTGCGTAAACTCATCGCCGGGCCCGGTGTCTATATTTGCGACGAGTGCGTCGATTTATGCAACGAAATATTGGATGAGGAGTTGTTTGACTCTAGCTCTTCTGTTCCTCAGCCTACATCCCGGCGCGAACAGCCGACCGAAAAGCGAGCCACTCGAGCAGCAAACATCTCCCTAAACCAGATTCCTAAGCCTGTTGAAATCAAGCGACATCTTGATCAGCATGTGATTGGCCAAGAAGAAGCAAAGAAAATTCTCTCGGTCGCTGTTTATAACCACTACAAGCGTTTGAGCTACGACCAGACTCGCAACAGCAGTCGTACTGAAGATGCCATTGACCTCCAAAAGTCGAACATTCTCTTAATTGGGCCTACTGGATGCGGAAAGACTCTATTGGCACAAACCCTTGCTGAGATGCTGGATGTGCCCTTTGCAGTTGCCGATGCGACAACCCTAACCGAAGCGGGCTACGTCGGTGAAGATGTTGAGAATATTCTTCTGAGGCTGCTTCAAGTGGCTGATTTAGATGTGGAAGAAGCTCAGCGGGGCATCATTTACATAGACGAGATTGATAAAGTTGCCCGTAAGAGCGAGAACCCCTCGATTACTCGCGACGTTTCTGGAGAAGGCGTTCAGCAAGCATTACTCAAGATGCTAGAAGGAACCGTCGCGAACGTGCCTCCCCAGGGTGGTCGCAAGCACCCCTACCAGGACTGCATCCAGATCAATACCACTAATATTCTCTTCATCTGTGGTGGCGCGTTTGTGGGATTGGAGAAAACTGTTGAACAGCGGATTGGCAAGAAGTCGATGGGGTTTGTACAGCCCGGTGAGCGTCAGCAGTCCAAAGAGAAGCGAGCTGCTGATGTGCTGAAACACTTGGAAGCGGATGACCTGGTGAAATATGGGATGATTCCTGAGTTTGTGGGCCGGATTCCCATGCTTTCCGTTGTCGAGCCACTGGATGAGGATGCCCTCTCTGCCATTTTGACGGAGCCACGGAATGCCCTCGTGAAGCAGTATCAGAAGCTCTTGAAGATGGACAATGTTCACCTGGAGTTTAAGCAAGATGCGGTGCAGGCGATCGCCAAGGAAGCCTATCGCCGTAAAACGGGGGCAAGAGCACTGCGGGGCATCGTGGAAGAACTGATGCTGGATGTGATGTATGAGTTGCCCTCCCGTAAAGATGTGACCCGCTGCACCATTACCAAAGAGATGGTTGAAAAGCGGTCAACAGCAGAGCTCCTGGTTCACCCCTCCTCATTACCAGAGCCAGAATCTGCCTAAAGTTGTGCTGCTTTAGAATTACACTGTTTCATTTGCTATCGAATATCAAAGTTAGGGATAAAGCTGAGACCAGGGGCATTCATGGCATACGTTTCCATCCGAGGCGTTGATCACTATTTTGAGTGGGTGACGGAAGAGTTCGGCGTCCACCCCTCTCGCCCGCTAGATTCTCAGAAGCCTGTCCTTGTTTTCATCCACGGGTGGGCAGGGTCTACGCGATATTGGCGCAGAACAGCCCTGGCCCTTGCCGACCGGTTTGATTGCCTGCTCTATGACATGCGGGGATTTGGGCGATCGCACCTCCCTCGCCCCCTGCCTGATGACGTGAAGGCGCTGGGCTACAGCCTTGAAAGCTATGCCGAAGACTTAGCACGGCTGCTGGATGTGCTATGCCTTGATCGCGTCATCATCAACGCCCATTCCACCGGGGCGTCCATCGCTACCATGTTTTTAAATCGATGGACAGACCGAGTTCAAGCTGCAATCTTGACCTGTAGCGGCATCTTTAATTACAACAAGCTTACCTTTAGCATTTTTCATCGAGTGAGCAACTATGTCGTTGCCCTCCGTCCCCGCTGGTTTCTTCGGGTGCCTTTCCTCGATCGTTTCTTTATGGTGCGGTTTCTAAAGCGCCAAATTCCAGCATCGGACTACCGGGAATTTCTGGAAGATTTCATCGACGCGGATGAAGACGCCGCCATTGGTACCATTTACACGGCGGTGAGTGAAACAGCCTCCCTTCAGATGCCTAAAGAATTTCAGCAGCTTCAAGTGCCAACACTGCTGATTTCGGGGGAATATGATCAAATTATTCCGGTCAAGCTGGGCATCAACGCTGCCCGGTTAAGTCCTTGGGTAGAGCATGTCATTATTCGCAACACTGGACATTTTCCGATGCTGGAAGATGCAGACACCTATCTGTCCACTATCATGCCCTTTTTAGAGAAAACTCTTGCTTCTAATGCGTCCTATGCGTCCCCATGACGTTACCCTCTGCAAGCGACCCTGATGATATTCCGGGTATTCTGCCGGGAATCAGCCTGACACCACAGCAATGGCAGGCACTTCAGGAGTTGGAAGCATTTCTAAACAGCAGCCGGAAGCTGCACCTCCTCACGGGCTATGCAGGCACAGGCAAAACAACGCTGCTGCAAGCCCTGATCAAACGATTACGGGAAGGGGGCGATCGCCGCCCCATTGTTCTCAGCGCCCACAGCAACAAAGCCACTAAGGTTCTGAGTGCAATGGCAGCTCGGTGGGATCTCGCCGTGGACTGTATGACCTGTTGTAAATTGCTGGGACTGCGGCCTGAAATTGACACTACCACCGGGAAGCAAATCTTTAAAGCCGATCGGAATGGGGAAAACAAGTTTAATCGCTACCGGTTGGTCATCGTGGATGAAGCGTCGATGATCAGTGAAGATATGTGGCTCCTCCTCACCGATGCCGTGTCCGATTTGCACAAGCAGACCCAGATCCTCTTTGTAGGCGACATTGCTCAACTTCCCCCCATTGGCGAGGCAGAGTCTAAGGTGTTCAGCCAGATCTATGACCGTTCCGACTTGACTGACGTGGTGCGCTATAGCGGGGCCATCGGCGTCCTGGCGGAATCTATCCGCAACCAGTTGAGCCGCCAAACCCTGCCGATCATCCAAACAGAAGCGAACAGCGCTCAAACAGAGGGTGTTTTTGCCGTTGACCGAGGCGGCTGGGAAGTTCTCTTGCTCAAGGCATTCCAGAGTCCGTCTTACCAAAAAGACGCCGATTTTGTGCGCGTCCTCGCCTATACCAACAAGCGCGTCAATGCGCTCAATGCCAAAATTCGGGCAGCCGTTTACGGAGATGCCGTTCCCCGCTTTGTGGAAGGCGAGCGGCTCATAGCCAATGCCCCCTGCCTAGAAAATGACTACATCGTGCTGCAGAACTCCGCCGAGTGCGAGGTGCTAGACGCAGTAGAAGGGCAGCAGGGCAACTGGAACGTTTGGTTCCTCAATGTCGTCACAGATGATGACTATCGCCGCACCCTGACCGTCCTCCATGAAACCAGTACCTTCGAGTATCAGCGCAGACTACAGCTTCTTGCAGAAGAAAAACGCTGGCGCGAATATTGGGAGTTGAAAACCCTTTTTCATGATGTGCGCTACGCTTACAGCCTTACCATTCACAAGGCTCAAGGATCAACTTTTGAGAATGTGTTTGTGGATATGCGGGATATGTGGATCAACCGCAAAACCTATGAGCGGAATCAGTTGTTCTATGTCGCCATCACCCGATCTGCGAAGCGACTTTTTATTTTGCAATAGGTTACGTCGGTGAGCACAATTAACTATTTTTGCAGCAATTCTCATGATGAAAATTTAGGGAGCAAAAAGGTCGTCTTAGGCGACCTTTTTGCTCCCTAAATTTGTGCAAGTGAGCGCCTGTAGGGCGCG
>CAYXJG010000299.1:0-6974 GCA_964465285.1 uncultured bacterium | reverse complement strand
CGCGCCCCAACCCCCTAGTTTTTCGTTGTGAATTTGAGAACTTTGCCAAGTCGTATTTCTGAAAGGCTTGCACAGCATGCCTTTCAGAAAATTTGGTGCGATTTTGTTAAAAGTCCAGTTAGTTCATCTGGCGTCTAGTTAATTACGCTCAGGGAGGAGCCATTCATGGCCTTGGCAACTTCGATGCGGGTCTGAAAGGCTTCCTTGAGATGAGGCATATGAGTAACGGTGAGAATGCAGGCGAAGTCAGGGGCGATCGCATTGATGGCGCTTACCAGGCGATCGCACCCCGCCTGATCCTGGGTGCCAAAGCCTTCGTCGATAATCAACATCTGCAGAGCATTACCAGATCGTTGGGCGAGTAATCGAGCAATGGCGAGGCGAATGGCAAAGTTGACCCGGAAGGCTTCTCCACCGGAATAGGTTTCATAGGGACGGGTGCCCTGGGTGTCGGCAATGAGGATATCGAGGGTGTCGATGAGCTTAGGAGACATCTTTCGAGAAGCACGGCTCTGCCGCTTGCTGGCTCGCTGGGTTACGAACTGGATATGGAGCTGGTTGGCGCTCAGTTGGCCGAGGATTCGGTTAGACTCTGCTTCTAGCTGCGGCAGGATATTTTCAATCATCAATGCCTGGATACCGTTCTTGCCAAAGGCAGTGGCGAGTTCCTGGTAGATGCGGCTCTGGTATTTCAACTGCTGGAGCGTGGCCTGATGTTCGTGCTGCTGATGTTTCAGGGCGTTGAACTGCCGCTGCTGCTGGTGCAGCCGCCCCAATTGGGCGATGGTGTCATCCAGGTGCGATCGCCGCTGCTGAATGGATTGCTCTAATGCGTGAACTGCATCCCCGCAGTCAGGATGTTGAGTCAGGGTATGGTGCATCTCAGTCAGTTGGGCATCGGTAGTCTGGAGAGCCTGCTGGGTGTCGTGTAGAGCCTGGGCGATCGCCCGCACCCGTTTTTGTATCAAGGGGTGCTGCTGCCGTGCCTGCATCATTTCTTGGTATCGCAAGGGGGCAGATTGCACCTGCCGAAGCGCCTGCCGTACCTGAGTATGTGCCTGGGCATCGTAGCCCGTCTGCTGGATGTCTTGCTCCAGGGCATTCAGTTCTTGCTGAAGGGGGGAGTGGTCGAGGTCAGTGAGCTTGTGCTGAATCTGCTGCCGCTGGGCCTCCAGATCTTGACGCTGAACCAGGAGGCGCGATCGCCGCTTGTCCGCCTGCTGAAGTTCCGCTGCCTTAATCTCTGCCCAGCGCAGTTGGTCTACCTGTCCCCGTGCCAAGGCATGGCTGCGCTCGTCATACTGCAACTGGTTCAGAGTTATGTCGATAGTGGTCAGCTCATCCCGCAGTTCTGCACCATAGTCTTCTCGCTGCAGCAAAGACTCTAGATGTGCCGCTTGGTTGAGTAAGGTTTGCAGTTGGGTGTGGCTCTGTTCCACCGATTGCAGTTGTGCCTCCACCCGCCCCCGCTGCCGCAGCACGTCTTCATAGGCAGCGAGCTCTTGGTCAAGATGCAGATACTCCTGACGGAGTACCTGGATTTCTTTTTCTGATGCCGACAACTGCTCCCGAATAACCCAGATCTGGCTTCGGATGTCCTGATGTTCTGTCTCATGGCGCGCCAACACCACCTGCCAATGATCTGCATCCAAGGGGCGATCGCACAGGGGACAGGGTGGAAACCCCCTCACCGCCTTATTCTCCCTCACTGCTTCACTCCCTGGCTTTACCCGCATGCCTTCTCTCTCCACCCCAGAACACTCCACCTGCAACCAGTGGATTTTCTGGCCAGCCTCTACCATTTGCTTTTCCAGTTCTCGCTGCCGTTCTTGCAAGCGCTCCATAAACGCTCGCCGCTCGGTGCCCCGTTCCAGCACCAACTGCTGATAGTGCCGCCGTTTTTCTAGATAGTCCAGTTGGCTTGCGAGGGTGAGGAGTGTTTGTTCTAGCTCTGGATGCTGAGTGTGCTGCTGCCGTAGGATTGAAGCTGAGGCGTGTAGCTCCTCCAACTGGGTACTGAGGCGGATGTGCTGCTGCTGAAGCTGCTGCTGAAGCTGTTGTTTGCGCTGGAGCAGGGGCACGGCCTGGGTTTGCACCTGATCCAGGGCTGCCAGGTGCGCTTTGGCCTGATGCAGCCGAGCCAGGGCGTCCTGAACCTGGTTACGCTTTCGCAGGATGTGCTCAATCTCCTGCTCCTGCTCCTTGAGGGCAGCTAACTGGGTTTTCAGGGTGCAGAGTTGATTCTGATACTGGGCGATCGCCTCTGCGTGCTGCTGCTTTAAGGCGTGTTGGCGCTGGTAGGCATTCTGGTAGCGCTGGAACCGCTGAGAATACTGCTCTTCCTCCGCTTGGAGTGCCTGAAACCGGGCATAGGTCTGGGTAATAGCGTCGGCACGGGCAAGAACGGTATCCAGGATTTGGCACTGGTGCTGGAGGGTGGCCTGCTCCTGGGAAAGGCGATCGCCCTCCTGCCGTAGATACTGCTGCCGCTGCTGCACCAGGGCGTATTCCTGAAGCCAGGTTTGCCGCTGTTGCTGCTGGACATGGAGCTGCTTTAATTGTGCTTGATCGTCCTGCTGCTGTCGCTGGAGAGAGGACTGAGCTGCTTCAAGCTGACGGATCTGCTCAAGGAGGGCCGGTTCGCCCTGAAGCTGGTGCTCCGTAGACACTATCGTTCGCTCCAGCACGCCCATTTCTGCCTTGATCTGGCGTAAGTGCTCCTTTGCACGATCGGCCAAGTCGTCATACTGGCTTAGCTTCAGTAAGTCTGCGAGAATCTGCTTTCGTTCTCCCGGACGCTTCAACATGAACTCGTCAGCCCGCCCCTGGCGCAAATAGGCAGAATTAACGAACGTGTCGTAGTCCAGGTGAATGTGATGCTGAATTAGCCGCTGGGTTGCTTTCATGCCCCGTCCCGTCAGCGTCCGAAAGCCGTCTTCCGCTTGCACCTGAAACTCTAGCGCCGCCCCTTGCCCCCGGTAACGGATGCGTACCACGCGATAGGTATGCTGCTGACAGATAAAGGTAACGTCAACGCGGGCTTCCAGTTCCCCCATGTGAATCACATCATCCTCAGCAGTGGCGCGGCTCTGGCCCCAGATAGCCCAGACGATCGCCTCTAGTAGCGAGGACTTTCCCGCTCCATTTGGCCCACATACGCACGCTACGTGGATACCACGAAAATCGAGCGTCACATCGCGATAGCTTAAAAAGTTTTTTAGACGAAGCTGAACCGGGATCATGGGCGAGCAAAAGAACCGTTCTCTCCAATGTATCAGTACACAAGAACTTTAATACAGGCGAACTTAGACAAAGAATTAAATATTGCAGTATGAAGCAATATCCTGCAAATTCAATGGGTCTTTTTTGAGGAAACATGCTTAAGAAAAATTCTCTAAGGGTCTTCTAAATGGTCAATACGCGGATCAATAGGCTCATTTTCATAGAGCAGATTGACAAAATCATAGTTCAAACGAACTATAAAAATCCTATTTGATTCCTGAAAATATTTCCAAAGGTTGGGGGCGGGCGCAGCCCGCCCCCAACCTTTGGAAATCAAATAGGATAGCCATACAATTTAGTGGCTCGTAAACCTTGGAGGATGTTTGAGAAGTCCTCAGTGCTACTTCAGATTCCCCTTGCCCCCCTTGAAAAGGGGGGAATCACGTTCAAAGTCCCCCTTGAAAAGGGGGAAATTACGTTCAAAGTCCCCCTTGAAAAGGGGGATTTAAGGGGGATCAGTATTGTTCCAGCGTGTTATGAAATACTTTTCAAACATTCTCTTAAGGCTGGGTGAGAATTTGGGCAGATGACGAGGCGATTGCAACAAGCTACTATGAAGAACTATTGCAGAATAGAAAAGAACGTTATGGATCATTTCATGCGTTCGCTGATATCTATGCACCGAGGTTCTATGTCATCTGAGTTGATCACCCCCCAACAGTCTCCCGTTTCATCCAATGGTTCAATGCCTAGGGACTCCGCCAGCGGAGCGTCCACCTCTAGTAATGGCAAGGGGGCGGCGGCCGTATCTGGTCGCCCGCCCGCGATACACCAAAGGAGTAGTTTTGAATATCGTCACATTGGCCCGACGCCTGAAGATATTGGGCAAATGCTGGAGGTGTTGGGACTCGAGAGCCTCAAGGAGTTGATTGACCAAACCGTTCCCGCTAGCATTCGTCTGACGCAGCCCCTCGATCTTGATGCCGGAAAAGGCGAGGTGGAGCTTCTGGACGAGTTGAGGGCGATCGCCAGCCAAAACAGAGTATTTCGGTCGTTTATCGGTATGGGGTATCACAACTGCATCACCCCCCCGGTTATCCAGCGCAATGTTCTCGAAAATCCAGGTTGGTACACCCAATACACCCCCTACCAGCCTGAAATCGCCCAGGGCCGCCTCGAAGCTCTGCTTAACTTTCAGACGATGGTGACAGATCTGACAGGGCTGGAGATTGCTAACGCTTCCCTGCTCGACGAAGGCACCGCCGCCGCTGAAGCAATGACCCTCAGCTACGGGCAGTCCAAGAGCAAGGCCAATGCTTTCTTCGTGTCTAAACACTGCCATCCCCAGACTATTGCTGTGATTAAAACCCGTGCCCTTCCCCTCGACATAGAGGTGATTGTTGGGGATCACCGCAGCTTCGACTTCAGCACACCCATTTTCGGTGCCCTGCTGCAATATCCCACGACCGATGGCGCACTCTATGACTACTCCGAGTTCATTCACAACGCCCATGGGGGAAAAGCGCTGGTGACTGTTGCCGCTGATCTGCTCGCCCTTACCCTGCTGAAGCCCCCTGGCGAATTTGGCGCAGATATCGCTATCGGTAACACCCAGCGCTTTGGCGTGCCCCTCGGTTTTGGCGGCCCCCATGCTGCCTACTTTGCGACGAAGATGGCCTACCGTCGCCAACTCCCTGGTCGTCTCGTAGGCGTTTCCCAGGATTCCTCCGGCAAGTCTGCCCTGCGCCTCGCCCTCCAGACCCGCGAACAGCATATCCGCCGAGATAAGGCGACGAGCAATATTTGTACGGCTCAGGTTCTCCTGGCGATTATGGCGAGTATGTACGCGGTGTACCATGGCCCAGAAGGACTCAGGGCGATCGCCCAGCGCGTCCATACTCTGACTGCCATGCTAGCGGATGGCCTCCAAAAGCTCGGGTTCTCCATTGGCTCCGATGCCTTTTTCGACACCCTCACGGTAGACGTGGGCGACATAGGCACGGCGGTCATCCTGGAAGGAGCGATCGCCCGCCAGATTAACTTCCGCAAGATCGACAGTCAAACCCTGGGCATCTCCCTCGACGAAACCACCACTGAGCAAGACATCCTCGATATCCTGACGGTCTTTGCGGAAGATACTCCCCTGCCGCCCCTCTCCTCTCTCTTTCCCCTCTCCTCCGCCCTTCCTACTTCCCTCCGCCGCACGACTCCCTACCTGACCCATCCCACCTTCAACCGCTACCATTCTGAAACGGAGATGCTGCGTTACATGTATCGACTTCAGGGGAAGGATCTGTCCCTGGCAACGGCGATGATTCCTCTGGGGTCTTGTACCATGAAGCTAAACGCCACAGCAGAGATGCTACCTGTTACGTGGCCCGAGTTCTCCCAACTCCACCCCTTTGCCCCAGCAGACCAGGCTAAAGGCTACCAGGTTCTGTTTCAGCAGTTGGAAGATATGCTGGCAGAGATCACCGGGTTTAACGGCATTTCTCTTCAGCCCAATGCAGGCTCCCAGGGCGAATACACCGGATTACTGGTAATCCGGCAGTACCATCAGTCTAGGGGGGAGGGCGATCGCCACATCTGCCTGATTCCAGAGTCTGCCCACGGTACCAATCCCGCTAGTGCCGTCATGGCAGGGATGACGGTGGTTGTGGTCAAGTGTGACAAAGACGGCAACATTGATCTGGATGATCTCCAGGCAAAGGCCGAGAAGCACCATACTAAGTTAGCGGCTTTGATGGTCACCTACCCCTCCACTCACGGAGTCTTTGAGGAGGGCATTCAGGACATCTGCGCGATCATCCATGCCAACGGAGGACAGGTCTACATGGACGGTGCCAATATGAATGCCCAGGTCGGCCTCTGCCGACCTGGGGACTTTGGCGCTGATGTGTGTCACTTGAATCTGCACAAGACCTTTTGCATTCCTCATGGCGGAGGCGGGCCTGGTGTTGGCCCCATTGGAGTCAAGCAGCACCTTACTCCATTCCTGCCGGGGCATCCTCTAGCGGAACTAGGCACTGATGAAAGCATTGGCCCCGTTGCGGCTGCGCCCTGGGGGAGCAGCAGTATCCTACCTATTTCCTGGATGTATATTGCTCTCATGGGCCGTGCTGGGCTAACCCATGCTACGGAAGTCGCCATCCTCAACGCTAACTATATTGCCAAGCGGTTGGACGGCCATTACACCACTTTGTACAAGGGTCGAAATGGCTGGATTGCCCACGAATGCATTATCGATACTCGCCCCTTTAAAAAATCCGCAGGAATTGAGGTGTCAGACATCGCCAAGCGCTTGATTGACTACGGCTTTCACCCGCCCACGATGTCCTGGCCTGTGATTGGCACGATGATGGTGGAACCCACGGAAAGCGAATCGAAGGCGGAACTGGATCGGTTTTGCGATGCGATGATTGCCATTCGTAATGAGATCCGGGAAATCGAGTCAGGCCGGGTGGATGCTGAGAACAACATCCTCAAGCATGCTCCTCATACCGCCGAGAGCCTGATCGCTGGGGATTGGGAACGTCCCTACAGTCGAAAACAGGCGGCTTACCCTTCTGAATGGACACAGGGCAGTAAGTTCTGGCCTGCGGTGGGACGGTTGGATGATGCGTTTGGCGATCGCAACTTGGTTTGCTCCTGCCTTCCCATCGAAGACTACGCCTAAAAATCAGGGATTCAATCATCCTTAAATCGGCGTATTCCTCAAGGCGGGAAGTTTTCCAAAGGATAGAATTCAGGAG
>CAYXJG010000298.1:0-7026 GCA_964465285.1 uncultured bacterium | reverse complement strand
GAGAACTTTGCCAAGTCGTATAAACATAGACAAGTGAGCGCCTATGGGGCGCGAAGTTTCCCCAAATGAGAATTGCTGTCAGAGACCTATCGTAAACGTCGCCCAATAAAAGCTGGGACGACAGACTAGCCCACCATCCCAGCTATTGCAATTCTAATTACCAGTCAGATAATGACCTAAATAGGCTCTTCTCGACGAGATGACTTATCACCCACCTTCTGGAAGAAACCCCACTCAACCTGCTCAGGAGACAGGTCAGGATCAATTCCAGCAAAAACGTCGCGGAACAGTGTCCGAGACCCATGCCAGATATGACCAAAGAAGAAGAGCAACGCAAACACCGCATGGCCAAATGTGAACCATCCCCGAGTGCTAGTACGGAAGACACCGTCAGAATTTAAGGTCTCAGTATCAAAATCAAAGGGTTCACCCAACTGAGCCTTACGTGCAAACCTCTTGACCATTGCGGGTTCTGTAAAGGTCTGGCCACTCAGCTCACCACCGTAGAAGGTTGCTGTCACGCCTGTCTGCTCAAAACTGTACTTAGACTCAGCTCGACGGAAGGGTATATCAGCTCGAACGATACCATCGCTGTCAACAAGAACGACCGGGAAGGTTTCAAAGAAGTTAGGCAAACGACGAACGCTAAGCAAACGGCCTTCGCCATCCTTAAACTCAGGATGACCCAGCCAGCCCATCGCAATACCGTCACCGTTGACCATGGGACCTACGCGGAATAAACCACCCTTCGCAGGACTATTTCCAACGTAGTCATAGAAGGCAAGCTTTTCTGGAATGGTCTCCCATGCTTCCTCAACGGAACTGCCTAAAGCAACTTCAGACTGGACACGACGCTGAATCTCTTGCTGGAAATATCCGCTGTCCCACTGATAACGGGTAGGCCCAAATAGCTCGATCGGGGTGGCTGCGCTACCGTACCACATGGTTCCAGCAACCACAAAGGCGGCAAAAAATACCGCAGCAATGCTACTGGATAGAACAGTTTCAATATTCCCCATTCTCAGGGCTTTATACAAGCGCTCTGGCGGGCGAACAGTTAAATGGAACAGACCCGCGATAATGCCAACAATTCCGGCAGCAATATGGTGAGCAACGATTCCACCTGGATTAAACGGATCGAATCCTTCAGGCCCCCATGATGGAGCCACAGCTTGAACACTGCCCGTAATTCCGTAGGGGTCAGAAACCCACATACCAGGCCCCCAAAGGCCCGTTAAATGAAACGCTCCAAAGCCAAAGCAGAGGAGTCCAGAAAGAAACAGATGAATACCGAACATCTTAGGGAGATCCAGGGCAGGCTCTCCAGTTCGGGGGTCTCTGAACAGTTCAAGGTCCCAGTAAACCCAGTGCCAGCAAGCGGCTAAAAAGAGCAACCCAGACAAAATGATGTGTGCTGCAGCAACACCCTCAAACGACCAAAAACCTGGGTCAATCGCCGGAGCACCTGTTAGGCTCCAGCCGCCCCAAGATTCGGTCACACCCAGACGCGCCATAAACGGCAGGACAAACATGCCCTGACGCCACATCGGGTTTAATACGAGGTCGCTTGGATCAAAGACAGCCAGCTCATAAAGTGCCATTGAGCCAGCCCAACCTGCAACTAAAGCAGTATGCATAAGGTGTACAGAAATCAGCCGTCCAGGATCATTAAGAACGACTGTGTGTACCCGATACCAGGGTAGTCCCATCGACTACACTCCTCCTAAATCTATATTTGATTCAACACTCTTATTAGCATGTAGCCTTATACAAAGCTCATAATCAAAGAATATAGAGATATTACCAGAGGGGCAATGTTCCAGACGTTGATCGAGCTTTGACTTTCAGCTACCTACCGATTGATCTTAAAAGAAGCCTATGCTAAATAAAGTTTGCCATACAGAAGGGCAAATGACATTATTACGTACAGCCTCTTTTAAGAGCAATGCCTCTATATCAACAATGCCTTTGTATCAGCATAACCAAGATTTTCTTGACGATATCCTAGGCTATCTGATGGGCTATCTGATGCCAGAGCATCTCCCTTTGGAAGTTGATAGGTAGTTTGGCACAATTAAAAACCATATGGAAAATCATGCACTGCCCGTTGCGCGGGCGGGGCAGAGTTCTATGGCTTTTATAATTGTTGTGCTCACCCACTTAGGCAGCTTTTGCTGAATAAGCAGGCTATGCCTATCACCGACAAAGGCTATCTATCAACAGCTATCTATCAACAGCTATCTATCACAAGACTACCTATCAGCAAAGGAACACCCGGTTTGACATTGGATTCTAAAAATGAAAGTGTAAATAAGTGTAACTAGTTAAAGAACCGATTGCAAGCGGCTTACGCTTAGTTGGCATAGTCAGTAGAGTGAGACAAATTGGAGCAGGATGGCAACTATAAAGTTCGTTGATGAAGACAAAGAGGTTATTGCCGCTGACGGTACAAACCTGAGGTTTAAAGCTATGGAGAACGGTGTCGACTTGTACACATTTTCGGGCAAGTTGATGAACTGCGGCGGTTATGGACAGTGCGGCACCTGTATTGTAGAAATCATCAGCGGCATGGAAAATCTCTCTCCCCGCACTGAAGCAGAGGAGCGAAAATTACGAAAGAAGCCGGAAACCTATAGACTTGCGTGCCAAACCTTGGTGAACGGGAATGTTGAGGTCCGAACAAAGCCTCAGAAAAAGAAGTGAAAAGGTGACATTAAGGACCATTTGACATCAATCTAAGCTGTTTAATTTCAGAAGGTATGCCAATCCTACGTATCTAGCGCATTCGTACATCTAGCGTGTTTGTGCGAAGGGTAGCGAATGACGCTACTCCACCCAACTTGGGTTCAAATTATCTAATGTTTGTTCCTAAATCATCTTGCCTACATTCCTTAATTCTGCTGCCTAAGATCGGTAGACCGGCAGGGTGAAATGGAAAGTACTTCCTTGTCCGGGAAGCGAATCAACCCAAATTTGACCGTAGTGAGCCCGAACAATCCGCTGACAAAGAGACAAGCCAATGCCGTAGCCGTCTTTTTCTTTGTCTCGCGTCAGGCGAAATCGATCCTCAAAGATTTTTTCCTGGTTTTCAGAAGGAATGCCTGGCCCGTTGTCACCGATGCTCACTTGAACTTTCTGCGTGGTTCGATGGAGGGCTGTAACCTCAATGGTTCCCCCAACAGGTGTGTATTTTGTTGCATTGTCCAGTAAATTAACCAGCAGTTGCTGTACTCGTTCAGGATCGGCATACACCTCAGGCAAGTCTTGGGGGATATCCGTCTTAATTTGCTGAGTCTTTGCCTGAAACTGCCGTTCCAGGCGATTGAGGGTATCGTGGAACGCCTCTCGCAGATTTAAGGGAACGGGATAAATCCGGAATTGGGCATCACTGCTCTGTGCAGCCTGGAGCACATCGGTAATCATGCGGTCAATGGCTTTTGCTTGAGTGCGGGCATGTTTCAGCAACTGCTTACTCAAATCGGGGCTAAGCTTGGCTTCCCCACTGTTAATCTTCGCAACGTTTTGCATTTCTAAGGTTTCCAACGCAATAGAGAGCGCTGTCAGCGGATTACGCAAATCATGGGCAAGCATGGCAATAAGCCTGTCTTTGAAAGAAACTTGCGCTCTCAGTTCTTCATTTTCTTGGCGGACTTGAAATAAATCATCGGAGAGCTTAATGAGTTCTGCTTCATCTAGAACTGATGATGTTGATTGCACAGTATTACCCTGCCCATGAGCGTGAATGGTGCTAATTCTGTGAGAGTTGACGTCTAAATAATCGGCGATCGCCTGCTGCCACCGAAACCACCAATTATCAATTTGCTCTAATAAATTCTCACCTGCCAAAACTTGTCTGGGGGCAGGATGGAGCTTAATTAATGCAGGCGTTGCAACTAATTTAAAGTGCTCAACGAGATAGGGTTGCTCACTGACATCAATCACCCGAAGCTCACAGGCACAAGAGGCTGTTTTACCAGCCAGGAAATCGCGTACCTGTCGGATTTTCTCTCGCATTCTCGGACGCTTATCAACGAATAGCAAGAGTTGAATGCACGACTCAGAGTAAGCCTTGGGGTCTGGCACTGCCTCCATTCGATATTTCCCGTATTCATGACAGTTATGGACGTAAGATGCTGGAGTTTGAACAGCACCAGGCACTTGCTGAGGAAGAGCGCACACAATAGAACCACGCAATCCCCGTCAACGCCTGACCGCATCTAAGGAACGAAACTTAAATACCTTGAGCCAAATCTTGTTGAGGCAGCGCGGCGATACCGCGCCACCCTAACAAGATTGGATTTTATTTAATCGTATTCCTAAGGGGGTGTGTTCTAAGGGTGCTTGTTCCTCAAATCTAAGCCCACATGCCTGATATGAAGAACTTTCCAACGTCTTTGGAACGTGATTTCCCTAATAGAACCGTCGGCTAGCCTTTCATAAAAAACATGCTGGTCAGTTTGCTCACTCCCTATTGTACTGATGAACCTACCAATTTTCTTAAGAATTACAGCATGAGATGCCTTCTTCACCTCATGGGCTTAGACACACTCTAATGGGTGGGATGAACGGGGCTAGAGACGAGACTTAAATACCTTGAACCCAGCTTTGTAAGATCGCCGCGCCATCTAACAAAGCTGGCTTTTGTTCAATCCTCGTTCCCTATCAGAGACCTGTTTGGGGTGCATCCCATTTTTACGAGGTGGGCGGCCTGCACCCGCCCACCTCGCAAAACAAAATTAATCAATTTGCAAACATGGGATACGTCCACTGTTTGGAGAAAGATTCGGTAATACGCTTGGGAGTAGGAGTTTGTGTCCTCTAAACTAGTTAAGTAGATTTACTGAAAGGTCAGTACATCATTGATTAAAGCTATGCTTTTACAGGAAACGTAGGCTTTCCAGAGCAGGAGAGGATGTTCTGGCAACGCATCTGAATTCAGATGCGTGCTGTTTCAACCCTGCCAACTCGCTCTATGGTGGTTTACGCTTAGACTAGAAATGCTGCAAAGTGGGGCATTCAATGCGGAGTGTCAGGAATTTGCAGGGTCAAAACTGGAGTTGAGTATACACAATCACTCCTCAAACGGGAATGGATTCTAACTGCTTAGGTGGTCGATACAAGATTATTGGTCAATTAGGGGCTGGAGGGTTCAGTCGAACGTTTCTCGTTCACGATCTGCATCTGCCTAACAATCCACGATGCGTTGTTAAGCAGCTCAAGCCTCAAACGATGGAACCTAAATCTTTAGAGATGGCTCGGCGACTGTTTGACACAGAAGCGCGGGTTCTCTACCAACTTGGACGCCACGATCAAATTCCGACTCTTCTTGCTCACTTCGAGGAAAATCAAGAGTTCTATCTGGCTCAGGAATATGTCGAGGGCATCCAGCTAAGCTGGGAGGTGTCCAAACGTGCTCCTCTGTCTGAAACACGAACAGTATTGTTGCTGCGGGAAATTTTAGACATCCTTGTGTTTGTCCATCAAAGACAAGTGATTCACCGGGATGTTAAGCCATCAAATCTAATTCGCCGATATCGAGATGGCAAGATAGTGCTTATTGATTTTGGTGCTGTCAAGGAAGTTAGCAAGCAAAAGATTGCTCCGGAAGCTGACTTTACGAGTCTCACCGTGGCCGTTGGGACTCAGGGCTATATGCCTAATGAACAGCTAGCGGGACGCCCTCGTTTTAGCAGTGACGTATATGCCGTTGGGGTCATCGGCATTCGAGCTTTAACAGGCATTCACCCTAAACACTTCAAGGATGATTTTCAAACGGGAGAACTCGATTGGCATCAGCATGTCCACTCTGCATCCCCGGAACTGATTGAGATCATCGATTGCATGGTGAAATATGATTTTCGCGATCGCTACCCCTCTGCAATCGAGGCTCTTGAGGCACTCCAGCAGGTCCCTATCGACCCAGACGAGGCATCCCCTTCCGATGTAGATAAGGCGTTTCAGTATCCTATGCCTCAAGATATGCCCACATACGTCAGTGGCAAAATTGCCTTGTCGCTGCCGGAGGGCTATCCTCCCCCCTTGACCGCCCAGGAGACAACGACATCCATTGCGGAAACCGTTGCTGGGATGATGTATGACAGTTCTGACCAAACCGTCTTTAATCAAATGGGGTATGAGGGAAACGGGCAGGGATATGATGTCATCTCTCAAAAAGTCATCCCTCAAAAACCTAGCTTCCCTTATCGAGCATGGGCGTTCAGCATTGCTTTGCTGGGAGGGGTAGGGGCGATCGCCGCTGTTTCCCGCCCGGATATCTTTGTAGCGCTCTATGAAAAATACATCATCCCTTCTCCATCCCCCCTGACACTCACATCGCTGATGCTCAAGGATCTGCCCTCGGCAGCATGGCAAATCCTGCCTGCGGAGATTTTGGCAGATGATGCCATGGAACAAGCTCAGCTACGTCAGCGGGCAGGAGACTACTCGGAGGCTTTGACCTTTTATGACAAGGCGATTGACTTTCAGCCTGAGCGCGCGGAAGCCTATCTCGGGCGTTGTGAAGTCTTGAATGAATTGGGGCGAACCAATGACGCTATCGTCGCTTGCAATGACGCTCTAGCATACCGCCCGGGATATCCAGAAGCAATTCGCAGCAAAGGCAATGCATTGGAGCTACAGGGGCGTAACTTAGAAGCCCTGCGTCTCTATGAACGCTCAACCGCACTGGAACCTAACCTGTTTCCAGGATGGTTAGACCAGGGGCGGATATTGCAGGAAGTCGGGCGGTCAGCCGAAGCGATTCGGGTGCTGGAACGGGCTATTGACCTGGAGCGAGAATCTGCAGAAGCTTGGAGCTTACTAGGAGCGGCGCTGTGGCGGTTGAATCGTTACAATCAGTCTATTGAAGCCCTGGATAAAGCCTTGCAGATTGACCCAGAGCATCCTGGTGCCTCCCAATTACGCCAATTGGCACGGGAAACATTGGGACGGTGAGTGAGTTAGCGGGTCCCGTAAGGGACTTGCAAGAAAATAAAGTATCCGGAAAAGAGCAGCGGGCGCAGCCCG
>CAYXJG010000297.1:0-7071 GCA_964465285.1 uncultured bacterium | reverse complement strand
GCGCGCCCCAATCCTCTATTTTTGCCTTGTGAATTTGAGAACCTTGCCAAGTCGTACAAGTGAGCGCCTGTAGGGCGCGAAGCTTCCTAAAATGAGAATTGCTGAAGATTTAGAGTCCTGCGCCGCATGGTTTCAGGTCATTCGTCTCGGAATAGCAAGCTGCCAGCGATCGCCCATTTCCTGAAGACTTAAGTGGATTAAATGCTGTCCATCAGCAATTCGAATGATAAGCGGATCGGTAGGCTGGCCCACTATACCCAGTTGGAACCAGTGATGATGGCCCACTGTCTCTGTTAAATGAGCTTCCCAAGCTGCTTGATGAGTCGGAGACACTGAGACAATGATGCGGGCTCCACTTTCACCGACAAGCAGAGTATCCCATCGACCTGGGAATGAGGCGTCCACGGGTAGCTGAACGGTCGTGCCCCGACCTCCGCCGATGCAGCACTCTGCCAGGGCGATCGCCAGCCCCCCCTCTGCACAGTCATGGGCAGACACCACCCACTGCCGCTGAATTCCTCTTCGACAAGCCTGTTGAACAGCCTGCTCTAGTTCGAAATCTACCGCTGGCGGCTGTCCTGCGACCGTGGCGTGAACCACTGCCAGATACTCAGATCCCCCTAATGTTGGAGATGAGGGACCAGACTCATCCATGCCAATGCCGACCAGATAAATTAAATCCCCCGTTTGTCGCCAGCCCTGGCCACAGGTCTGGGCAATGTCAGGAATCTGCCCTACCATGCCGACTACAGGGGTAGGGTAAATGGGTTGAGGATTACCCTGGGCATCCACCGTTTCGTTATAGAGGGAGACATTCCCTCCGGTCACAGGAGTCGAAAATTCACGGCAGGCGTCTGCCAGTCCCCGGCACGCCTCCGCCAGTTGCCAGTAACCGACAGGCTTTTCGGGACTGCCAAAGTTCAGGTTGTCGGTTACGGCCACAGGGTCACCGCCCACACAGCTAATGTTCCGTGCTGCCTCCGCTACCGCCATCTTCGCACCCTCATAGGGATTGAGGTATACATATCGGGCATTACAGTCCACCGTCGCGGCAATGCCTGTGCGGTAGCAGGACGGCTCTGACAATCCGGTTACCTCCCGAGCAAGCCCAGCGAGCGGTTCTTGAGGACGTACCCGAATCACCGCCGCGTCTGCCCCGCCAGGGAACAGCACAGTATTGTTTTGCACCTGATGATCATACTGGCGGTAGACCCACCGCTTTGACGCGATAGTGGGACTGTCTAGCAGCATTAGTAAAACATCGTTCCAACTAAGCCCCTGGTGAGCGACAACAAGTCCCGTAAACGCACAGGGAGGCAGTTGAGAGGCATCCCATTCCCATGCTCTGCGAGCGTAAGCCGGGGGTTCTGCTAAAGCGTCTTGATGGTAAATGGGTGTGTTGTCTGCTAGTGCGGTTGCAGGAATCTCAGCGGCAACTTCGCCGTCAAAGAGGATGCGGACAATGGGTTCCTCAATGACCGTGCCCGCCACGGCTGCATGAAGGCCCCAGCGATGGAAAATATCGATGAGTTCCTGCTCGCGCCCCTGCTGCGCGACAATCAGCATTCGCTCCTGGGACTCTGACAATAAGTACTCATAGGGCACCATGCCTGTTTCCCGGTGGGGAATGCAATTGAGGTCTAGCTCAATACCAGTGCCGCCTTTCGCCGCCATTTCAGATGTTGAGCAGGTGATGCCTGCTGCTCCCATGTCCTGGGCTGCCACCACTGCCCCCGTTTTAAATGCTTCGAGGCACGCTTCAATCAGGGATTTTTCGAGGAAGGGGTCGCCTACCTGGACGGCAGGGCGATCGTCTGCCGATTCATCGGTAAGCTCAGTACTGGCAAAGCTGGCTCCTCCCATACCATCTCGCCCTGTCGTAGACCCCACATACAAAACTGGATTGCCAATGCCCGATGCCCCTGCCTTCACGATTTCTGGGGTTTCCATGAGGCCGATCGCCATTGCGTTTACCAGGGGATTGCCGGCGTAGGCAGGGTCGAAATATACCTCGCCGCCGACGGTGGGCACTCCTACACAGTTGCCATAGTGGGCAATGCCCTCCACTACGCCGCTAAACAGCCGTCGGGTTCGGGTGCTGGTAGATGATGCTCCATCCAGCGTGCCGAACCGCAGGGAGTTAAGAATGGCAATGGGACGCGCCCCCATAGTGAAAATGTCCCGGAGGATGCCGCCGACCCCTGTTGCTGCTCCCTGAAAGGGTTCAATCGCAGAAGGATGGTTATGAGACTCAATTTTGAACGCAACGTGGAGGCCATTCCCAAAGTCCACGACTCCAGCATTCTCCCCTGGCCCTACAAGGATGCGATCGCCCGCTGTGGGGAATTGCTTTAGCAGGGGACGAGAGTTTTTGTAACAGCAGTGCTCTGACCACATCACCCCAAACATGCCTAGCTCTGCCCTGTTGGGGTGCCGCCCGAGCCGCTGGACAATTTCATCATATTCACTGGGCTTCAGCCCTTCAGCAGCAATTTCCTCCGGGGAGAATGGGGTTGGGGCGATCGCAGACATAGGACGTGGCACACCAGAAGTAGGTTAGAACAACGTTAATTCTAAACCAATCGTAACTGCTCAGTCTGCCTCAAAACCTGGACTAGTCCTCACCCCAAACCCCTCTTCCAAGCTGGGCTACTGTGTACACACATCTCGGCTCGGATCCAAAACTCTGCGAGATCCCCCTCAATCCCCCTTAAAAAGGGGGACTTCCGATCCGGTTCCCTCCTTTTTAAGGAGGGTTAGGGAGGATCAAGCCCAGCATTAGCTAGGCCAGATAACTTATGTGTACTTAGTAGCCAAGCTGGGAGAGGGGCTTTGAAAGCCTGGTCGCCTTCTTGCTCCCCTTGTGGGAGTAGACCGGAGGGTGTGCGAAGCAGGGGCTGGGGGATAAGGGGAAAAGTTTTGTCAGTCAACCAGGGAATTGAGGGTGAGGGCCAATGAGTGGGCAAACTTGCACCGAGCAGTACTAGATTCCTAACTTTTTGTCATGCGGCTTGTCCGGAAGGTGACATTGACGCCGTCATTGGCTTGCTCCAATACTAAAAGCGGGGTCGGCTTTGCTTTTTGATCCCACCGAATAGTCGCAATTCTTCCTTGAATGGTAGGTTGCCATGTGTCGTGGTCGGTCTTAGGACTCATATAAGCTTCCAGACATTCAACAATTTGTTGAATCGTAACAGATGTTGCCTGGACGGGAAGCTTGATCAGCTTAAATTGAATGCGAAATAGTACCCCCTGCTTACCGCCAACCCGTTCGGAGAGGTTGTATTCAACATCAAACACTTCATCAATTTTTCGCCCCGTACTAGAGACCCCGACGACACCCTGGCTTGATTGGGAAGAGCGAAGGGCAACACTCACCTTGTCCTTCACTTTTATTTTGATTTGATTTACGATTGAAAAATGGAATTGTTCTTCTTCCATCCGCATCCGGAGGTAATCAAGGTTAAACTCCCGCGAATAGATTAAGTCGGGATTTCGCTCCATCTTGGTAATAGTTTGCAGCGATAGCTTTAATTTTTTCTTGAGTTCCCGGTTCTTAAATTCTTCAAATCGCTTCTCTTTCGTGAGCTTTTTAACTTTTAGATTGGACATTACTGACACGACAACTGTTGCAATCAGGAGAACCCCCGATAATCCCATCCAAATATAGTTCGTCGGAAAGCCAGTCGATGGTGACGCTGCTGGCGCTTGGGCAAGTTGAGGTTCAACGGCAATGAATGAGTTATCCATGACAATGACGTGTGGCGATGCGGTGGGTATCTGTGGGTATCTATATCCTGAGAGTGCCCTCTCGTCCCCGGAATCTCAACATGGGAACGTCTATTTTTAATAAACAAGTTAACAGTAAACAAGTTAACAGTGCGTTTTTGGGGCTTCCAGAGGCTGTCGCCAATGCACAGTTCCGAGATAGCGACTCGCTTTGATAAGCGGCGCAGGGGTTTATGCTCGTTTTTTAATTGTGCCAAGGTGCTTATTGAGTCCTCATTCCCTAGGATCAAGGGTTAAGTAAAATCCAGTTTTAGTGGCGCGCCGCGCCGATGCCGCCCTCTCCTCCGGTATCTTTATTTTCTTGCAAGTCTCTTAGTGCCTGTTATAGCCCTGTGCGAGCGCATTAAGTACAGTGTGTTGAGTGGCGGCGCAGAGCGCCGCCACTCAACACATTTGGGTGTGCTTAACCAATTTGCACACCGCTATATTTCTGTAAGGGGGGTAGGGCAAGCACACAGTTTGTTAAAATAGTCTTACAAAAATGAGGACGCTGAAAACCTGGAGACCCTATGACTCAGACTCATACTCAGAAATCAACTGTTATTGCGCCGTCAATTTTATCTGCTGATTTCAGTCGGTTAGGAGAAGAAATTCGAGCAGTAGATAATGCTGGGGCTGATTGGATTCATGTCGATGTCATGGATGGTCGGTTTGTCCCGAACATTACCATTGGCCCGCTGATTGTCAAAGCCATTCGCCCCCTCACCCAGAAGCCCCTCGACGTTCATCTGATGATTGTTGAGCCTGAGAACTATGTCGAAGATTTTGCAAAGGCGGGTGCTGACATTATTTCTGTTCATGCAGAGCATAATGCGTCCCCTCATCTCCACCGCACTCTGACTCAGATTAAAGAGTTGGGTAAGCAGGCTGGAGTCGTCTTGAACCCATCCACACCTCTGGAATTGATTGATTATGTTCTGGACGTTTGCGATCTGGTACTGATCATGAGCGTGAATCCTGGATTTGGGGGTCAGAGCTTTATCCCCAATGTGCTGCCGAAGATTCGTAAGCTGCGTCAAATGTGTGACGAGCGGGGGCTCGACCCTTGGATTGAGGTGGACGGTGGCCTCAAGGTAAACAATACTTGGCAGGTACTCGAAGCGGGAGCGAACGCAATTGTAGCGGGTTCTGCCGTGTTTAAGGCAAGTGATTATGCTGAAGCCATTGAGGGCATTCGCAACAGCAAGCAACCTAAGCCAGAGCTTGTAACTGCATAATGTTGCATAGTACAGCAGCATTATTAACTATTGGAGCAGATCTCTCAGTTGGTATAGCTGACATCACTCGCTATACCAACCCGGTGATTCGGCAATGGTCGCCTGGCGGACTACTTGTGGTTGACCCAGTAGGCTTTGCTTGGCAAGTGGGGCGCGAGGCATGCTCTACCGGGTAACTCTTCAGAGTCCGCCTGGCAAACTGGTTGGATTTGCTGTGCTTGGTCTAGCATGCGGCTTCCGCAGGCTCTGCATGGGCGGCGTATTTTCCTGTGACGCTCCTTTTTGAATGGGGTGAGTTACATAAGGGCGATCGCCTGTTTCGTCTTCTCTCGGACAGTTTCGGCTGACCGCTGCAATGCCCGGAGCTCTGATTCTTCAAGCAAGAGTTCTTGAATGTTCTCGACTCCCATACAGCTAAGCTGCGAGGGCACGCCAATATACACGTCGTTTAAGCCATATTCTCCCTGCAAATAAGATGCCACAGGTAACAGTCTAGACTCGTTGCGGAGAATGGACTCGACCATGCAACAGGTCGAGGATGCAGGAGCATAGTACGCCCCCCCTCTCTGAAGCAATCCGACAATTTCAGCGCCACCGTTGCGGGTGCGCTCCACGAGCCGCTGAATAGTCGCCTCATCCATCAGTTGCGGCAGAGGGATACCGCTGACGGTGGAATAGCGGGGAAGGGGAACCATCAGGTCGCCGTGGCTGCCTAAAACCATCGCCCGCACGTCAGAGGTGGACACGCCCAGTTCTAGGGCAATAAAGGTTTGGAAGCGGGAGGAGTCGAGAATACCTGCCATGCCCATGACGCGGTGAGGTGGGAAGCCGCTAGACTTCCACGCTAGATAAGTCATCACGTCCAGAGGATTGGTGACAATGATGAGGATGGCATCAGGGGAATGGGCGATCGCCTGCCGCGTGGCATCCACTACAATTTTTGCGTTGATGCGCATCAGATCGTCCCGTGTCATGCCTGGTTTACGGGGTAATCCGGCGGTGATGACAACAATATTAGAGTTCGCTGTATCTACATAATCACTGGTGCCAATAATGCGGCGGTTATGGCCTTCAATGCCCCTAGCCTGCATCAAATCTAGAGCAATGCCCTGGGAGCGCCCTTCCACAATGTCAAGCAGCACTACGTCTGCTAGGTTGCGTTCGGCAATGCGCTGAGCTAGGATACCTCCCACATTTCCAGCCCCAATCACAGTGACCCGGGGAGGATGGCAGGTAGAAACAAAGGGGGGGCAAGATATCATATCAAGTTTGAGAAAGTCGCCAGTACATTGAGCGATCGCATTCCCGCTAGCTACGGAAATTCGCTATCGGAGCGCCCTGAGGAAGAGATTAGGGATCTGCGGCTAAATCAAAGATACTGGGGGAGAGGGGCGGCGGGTACTGCCCCTCTCCTGGCACTTTATTTTCTTGCAAGACCCTTACTGAAACCCTTCAAGCTGGTCAGCCCGTAACCAAATGTTGGGCGTTGGCACATGCCCAAACTTAACGAGCATGTAATCGCCCCGGCTATCGACGATTTCACCCTTAGTTTCAAAGATGTACGGGGGAAAGCGATTGTCACTCGCCTTTGCCTCGACACTATTCTCTAGCTTTTCACGGATCACGCGAACAAGATCGCCCTTTTTTACAGCCATAGCGCTTTATGAGTTCGATTTACGTCAGTCTTAAGCTATCTTTCAGCATGGCATGGCATTTTGCACCCTGCAACCGTTTACGAAATCTTATAGGGGGCATAGCCAGATGATTCAGTCCATGACCTGCCACCAGCCCAGAGCAGGCCCTAAAAATCGGACGGTCACCCAGTAAGCAACTAGAAGGCCCATGCCAATCCAGGCTCCTCGGCTGGTCAGCTTAACGAACTGCTCAGCCTGGCTTTTTTTGAACGGCAACCAGGAAATCATGCGGGGTTCTTTCCCATACTGATCACCGAGTGCTTCTTTGCGTCGTTTTGCTTCTCCCATGGTTGTCTCGTTCCGTCATGGAGTTGTTAATGCTACTGGGAGTATTGTTGCAGATTTGGGGAAGGAGTGGGGTGTGGGGTGTG
>CAYXJG010000296.1:0-7080 GCA_964465285.1 uncultured bacterium | reverse complement strand
CTATATATCGGGGCCCATCACCCGCCGCAGATGATCTTGAACACGCACAGAAAACCTTGTTTTACAGGCGTATTCCTTAAGGCGGAACGTTATGGCTGTAATAGAACTCAGGAGTCAGAAGCTAGAATACAAGAAGGGACTGGATTTTGGCTCCTGACTCCTAGCTCCTGGCTAGTCAGGATTTCCCGGCTTAAATTACACCCCGTTGAATTGGTTGCTCAACTCAAAACTTAATTAGTGAGGGTGAGTAGATGGACGGGGTTGAGTGGGGCGAGGCGGGTGAGGGTGCCGACGGGGAGCGATCGCGCAATTTGGCAGCTGACTAATCGATAATCCGTGAGGTGGGATTTAACCTCACCCGTGTTGACCCAGGCGATCGCCTCGCTGAGCCGTTCTAATGTTGCTAGTGCAACAACGATAGTTCCCCCTGGGGCAAGCTGCGTCAGACAATGGGTGAGAACTGGAGTCAGGTTGCCGCCACTGCCACCGATGAACACATGGTCGGGGCGAGGAAGATCAGCCAAACAGTCGGGTGCGGTTCCTTGAACAGGATGAATAGCCTTTGTCCCAAACATTTGCTGATTTTCCTGGATGAGACTGATGCCGGCGGCTGTTTTTTCGATAGCGTACACCGTGCTGTTGGGGCAGAGTCGCGCTGCTTCAATGGAGACCGATCCAGTGCCTGCGCCGATATCCCACATCACTGACTGGGGTTTGAGAGCGAGTTCTCCCAAAATCATCAGTCGAATTTCTCGTTTGGTAATGAGGCCAGGGCGATCGCCAAAGCTGGCAAAGTAACGGTCAGGAATCCCAATCACCGGAAGGTTGCTGGGATGAATGCCCTCCTCCAGGCCATCCTTCTGCCGTAGGAGAATCACAACGTTGAGAGCGGCAAAATCGCTGGAGCCCATCTGTGCTAGTACGTGCGGTTCAAAGAAACGAATCTGCTCATTATCATCACCCAGATTCTCACAGACCCAGATGTGGTAGCGGTGGGGGCGATCCATCGCCAGGAGTAACCGGGCAATCGCCCCTGGGGAATGCTCTGGGTCAGTCAGCACGGCAATTTTATCGACGCTTTTTTCAAGCGCTTCCTGGAGAGGTTGGAGCGATCGCCCGTGGGCGCTGATGACGTGGGCATCGTGCCAGGGAGCTTTGACTCGACTGAAGGCAAGCTGAATGGCGCTGACGTGGGGGTGGAGGGTCACACTGTCTCTAGGAAATGTTGCTAATACCAGGCGTCCGATGCCAAAGAAGAGGGGATCGCCCGACGCCAGGATGATGACCAGCGGTTCAGTAGCAGCCGTTTGCTCGTGTACGTGCTGATGAACAGCGTCCAGGGCCGCGCTCATAGACCCCAGACCGATTTTTGGGGCAGGATGGTCGGCAACACAGCGAAGATGGCGATCGCTCCCTACCAGCAGGGTTGCCTTCTCAATCAACGCCTGCACTTTGGGATGCAATCCTGCTAACCCGTCCATGCCCATGCCAACGACATGGATGGGTGTTGTGACTTGATGCGCCACTCTGTCATTCACGGATGGATTACCGATCTGTCTTGCGTTTACCATGTGTCTGCCATGCCCAGTCGATCAGCGCATTCACGATCGCCGCTGCAACAGGAGAACCGCCCTTGCGCCCCTCGACGCGAATTTGAGGAATGTCCGTTTGCGCCAGCAGTGCCTTTGATTCCAGCACGGAGACAAAGCCCACGGGGGCACCAATCACCAGCGCTGGGTGCGCCATTGCGTGCTGAATCGCATGGCAGGTTGCCAACAGAGCCGTCGGGGCATTGCCGATGACAATGATGCTCTCAGGATGGGACTGGAGACAGCGTAGCAGTCCTGTTTCTGTGCGGGTCTTGCCTGGACTCGGCTCAGCGGCGTGATTTACAGCAACATGGATGGGATTCTGAAAGGTTTTAGCAACCATGCTCTGAATGCCTTGCTGTACCATGTTCACATCGGCAATAATGGAGGTGCCGTTTTGGAGAGCAGCGATCGCCCGTTCTACCACACCTGGGCTGAATACCAGCAGGTCTTTGAACTCAAAATCTGCGGTGCTGTGAATGACCCGTCGCACCACTGCATAGTGTTCAGCCGGAAGGGTATGATCGCCGATGTCCTGGTCAATGATGGCAAAACTTTGCTCGACGATAGGGTGGTTTAACAATTCACGATACTGCGGGTCAGTCTGAGTCATGATGGCGTGTCGTCGGGAAAGTGATGCTCACGGACATCAGCGCTGTAGGACTTGACGGCCTCCAAAATGATGCTTCGCAGGTCAGCATAGGTCTTGGAAAAAGGCGGCTGACGTTCCGATAGCCCCAGCACGTCAGCAGTGACAAGTACCTGACCATCACAGTGAGGGCCAGCCCCGATGCCAATCGTCGGAATAGTGAGTTTTTGAGAAATGGTAAGTCCCAGCTCAGCGGGAATATGCTCCAGTACAATGGCAAAGGCTCCAGCCGCTTCGAGAGCGATCGCCTGCTCTAGGATGAGTTCCCCGGCCTCGGGCGATCGCCCCTGCTTTCGGAAACCTCCAAACTGATGAATGGACTGGGGCGTTAGCCCGACATGGCCCAAGACTGGAATACCGATGCGGACAAGGTGGGCAATAGTCTCCACCACTTGAGGATACCCCCCCTCCACCTTAACCGCCTGGACGCCTGCTTCTTTCAGGGCACGGCCCGCCGCAATTACAGCCTGCTCCCGACTCGCCTGATAGCTCAGGAAGGGCAAATCAAAGACAACAAGAGCTTGCTTCACCCCTCGACGCACGGCCTTCGCATGGTGAAGCATTTCATCAAGGGTAATTGGCAACGTGGTGTCGTACCCCAGGGCAACCATTGCTAAGCTATCGCCCACCAAGATCAGATCCACCCCAGCGTCGTCCAGGAGTCGGGCAATGGAATAGTCTGACGCAGTCAAAGCGACAATGGGACGTCCTTGCTGTTTGTATTGACCAATTTTTTTAATGGTAACTGCCATCGGCGTAGACTCTGACCATAAAAAACCTTACCCCTATAGTGTAAGAGAAAGAGTCCGCCTCCCCGAATGACGATTGAAAGAGCGCACACGACTTGGCAAGGTTCTCAAATTCACAACGCAAAAATCGGGGTTTGGCGCGCGCTGAGCGCGCGCCAAACCCCTACCTTTGTGTGAACCTTGCCAAGTCGTGTAGGTTAGCACTCATGGGTGAGTCACACAAAGATGGCCTGCTTATAGGCAACGACGCAGCGTTCGCTTGGCGAACGATTAGAGTATTCTAGTAGCTTGGTAAAATTAAGCTCTGTAAAGCCCTGCGCTCCTCACGCAGTGAGCAGTGTAGGATTTTACGGATCTTACAATCAGTTGTGCTCACCTACTTATTAGAACACCTCAGCATACATCCGGGCGAGAGCTAAAGTTACTACCTTGCTGAATCCGGGCACATATGCCCGCTTGTTAAACACGTCATAGTCATTACGCTCAATAGCATCCAAAATCTTGCGATAAAGCATCAGTGCCGTCCACACAGGCCACCGAGCATCTTTACTCAGCTTTCCTACCCCCCGTTCGGCCTGGGTGTAAAAAGACCGCGCTCGCTCAATCTGGAACTGCATTAAACTGCGCCACCGATCATCAATGACACCATTCATCAAATCCTCTTCGGTGTAATTAAACCGCTCCAAATCTTCTAGGGGGAGGTAGATGCGTCCCCGCCGAGCATCTTCTCCGACGTCCCGGAGGATGTTAGTGAGTTGGTTGGCAATGCCAAGGGCGATCGCCTCCTCCTCTGGCTTTTTAGAGTCGAGAGATGCAGCACTCCAGGGCGCTGTGTTCAGGCTAGTGTCAATCCCCATGACTGCATTCGACATTAATCCAACGGTGCCCGCCACGCGGTAGCAGTAAAGATGCAGGTCTTCAAAGGACTCATAGCGGCTGCGGTACAAATCCATCCGCTGCCCTGCCACCATATCGCGGAAGGGTTGAATATCAAGGGGAAACTGCTCCAAGGTATCAACCAGGGCAATGTCGGGATCTGCGATGGGGCATCCTGAGAAGATTGATTCCAGGTTCTTTTCCCACTCGTCGAGAGTTACGGGTGTCGTCAAGGCCGCATCAGGCCCATCAACTAGTTCATCGGTTCGACGGCACCAAACGTAAATTGCCCAAATGGCTCGACGCTTTGCCTCGGGCATCAGCAGGGTTCCAAGGTAGAACGTTTTTGAGTAGGTTGACGTGATTTGCCGACAATATTCGTAGGCATCTTCCAATGAGGCCAGACTGCTTACCGAGGGCGACTCAGACAGATTCAGCATTACATCGTAGGCGGGGGAATGGACTTCACGGGTGGCCGTCATAGGAGTCTGAAAATGAATATCAACTAACTATTGACACAGTGCACACTGCATATCCATCCAAACTCGGTTCAGCATCTAGTTGGAGATTTAGCATCCACAGCCTCTGGCAACGAGTTCGGAGAAGGGCTCAATGGTCTATGTTTCTGTGACCACAAAATTATGATCGCAGAAATAAGCACCAGCCCATCAAGCAACATCCGAAAAATCCGCCAGAATTCCTGGGGAACTAGCCCGATGGGGGGTTCGGATAGCGCCTAAACGGCCACTTGCGGCTCTAGCGGCTTGTAATCAGAAGGCAACGCGATGCTCTCTGCCCGATGGCTAATAGCCTGCGCTGTAAGCTTACCAGAAAGCACGGCACCTTCCATGCTGGCAAGATATCGCTGCATGGTGAAATCACCTGTCAGGAAAAAATTAGGAATGGGAGTCACCTGACTCGGACGATAGTTTTGGCATCCAGGAGTAGCCTTATAGACTGACCGGGGCGTTTTCACAATCTTGTGCTTCAGCAGCTTCGCTGGCTTGTCTGATGCGAAGTGGTCAGGGAAGAGCTGAGTCAACTCAGCTAGGGTGGCTTCTACAATCTCGTCATCGGACTTCTGAATCCAGTCTTTCGCGGGAGCAAGAACGAGTTCTAGCATGGAGCGGTCAGGGTTAGCATACTCCCGACAGGTATTACTCATGTCGGCATAGACGCTAAGGAAGGGCGATCGCGAAAATAGCAAATGGTCAATATCAGTAAGTTTCCGATCAAACCATAGATGGATATTGATAACGGGAACCCCCTCCAGACCGTTCAGTTGCTCAAAGTAGGGATTGCTGCGCCAAGGCTGGGGCAGCATCACCTTTAGCGGGTCAACAGGCATTGCTGACACATATGCATCTGCGGTCACGACTTCGTCATTTGCGCCGTTTAACCCACGAATCAAGTATCCCTTGACAGAGCCATCATCATTTAGCAGCACCTCTTTCAAAGGAGCATTCAAGCGAATTTTGCCGCCGCGTTCAGCAATGTAGTCCGCCAGGGGTTGGCAGAGGCGTTCAGTGGGTGAACCGTCGAGAAACGCCATCTTAGAACCGTTCTTTTCCTGTAGAAAACGGTTCATCGCAGTCAAGATAATGGTTGATGAAATTTCATCTGGGCCAATGAAATTAAGAGACTTGGTCATGGCAATAAAGACCTCGTCGTTGACCCGTTCTGGAATATTGTGCTTGCGGAGCCATTCTGTCCAAGAGTATCGATCCATCTCCTCGACATACTTTTGACCTCGGAGCATCACCGGAATTAGCCCAATGCCAAAGAGAATTTTTTCTTTCCATGTCAGCATGTCATTGTTCCGCAAAATAGCAACAATGCCGTTCCACGGTGCGGGGATGTTTGGAAAATCAAAGCGGGAATAGGTGCCGGGCTTACTGGGCTGATTGAAGATCATTGTGTGCTCTTTCCACTGAAGTCGATCTTCGATACCAAGCTCACCGAATAGCTGAAGCATGTTGGGGTATGCTCCAAAGAAGATGTGCAGTCCGGTTTCGTACCAGTCGCCCTCTTCATCTTTCCAGGCAGCAACTTTGCCACCTAATACGTCTTGTCGTTCTAAAATAATCGGCGTGTGCCCTGCATCAACGAGATATTTGGCACATGAAAGACCAGCTAATCCACCACCAGCAATCGCAACCTGCATAAAACACAATGTCCCTTTGAACTTCTTCACTCATTCATGATTATTATACAAACTGTTACATTCCTGGTGCCTCAATGTTGATTTCATTGAGAAAAAGAAAGTTTGATGGCGAGACATATCGTTGTGTGTTGTGTTTTGAAGGGCTGTCATGCTGTGTCATTGCCCCCTTCTCATCTGCAGAATGCCTTCTATAAGTAGGTGGTCACAATTAAGTATAAAACCCATAAACCTGGCGCTGCCCGCTGCGCGGGCAGCGCCAGGTTTATGGGTTTTAATTGTGCCGAGGCACTTAAACATTATCTGTGTTTTTTACCTTTCGGGTTTACCACGCGGCTAGGGAGGTCAATCGGCAATCTGAAGCTGTCAGCCCATTTCTCAAATCTTTACGAAAAAAAATATCGTCAACCGTAAAAGCACGTCCGGGCAAAATTTTAATTATTAAAACTTTCTAAGGATAGGTGAGAAGACTCAGTGCTAACAGGGTGGAAGCTTGATGTCTGGATTTACTACCGTGCAAGTGTCAGAAAATACACGCTATGAAATAGCATACTGAGTTTGATACGCCAGCGTGAGATAGAGCGGCAACTGTTCCGCGAAACAGAACTCGCCCAGGTCACCCTGCATTCCATTGGTAATGCTGTCATTACTACAGATGTTTATGGCTGTGTCGATTACCTCAATCCAAGGGCTGAGGTGTTAACGGGATGGCGCATCCAAGAGGCGAAGGGCAAGTCGATTAGCGACGTGATGCCTATCATCCATGAGATGACCCGAATGCCAATTACCAACCCTGTTGAGCAAGTTTTGCTCCATCGCCGTCGTGCCGAATTGGCCAACCATGCCGTTTTAATCAATCAATTTGGCGAAGAGTACGCGATTCAAGATTCAGCGGCACCCATTTTGGGCAATGATGCACGACTTGGCAGGTTTCACGCAAAAACAGGGGTTTGGCATCATCATGTACAACTGTGATCTGGAAAAGGCACAGCAGATGAGTAACTTGACTTTTAACAAAATCGCACCAAATTTTCTGAAAGGCAGGCACAGCCTGCC
>CAYXJG010000295.1:0-7080 GCA_964465285.1 uncultured bacterium | reverse complement strand
TTGCCAAGTCGTGAGAATTAATTAATTTGAACCCAATTTCAGTGGCGCGGCGATGCCGCGCCACTGAAATTGGATTTTACAGATTGGTTTTTAATTGTGCCGAGGTACTTACTTGGCTACCCGAAAGCATGCATCAAATGTCGAGGTCATTGATGTCGAGTTTTGAGCCGTGGGCTTCAATGAACTCCCGCCGAGGAGCGACGCGATCGCCCATGAGAATTGTGAAGATGCGATCGGCTTCAGCGGCATCTTCAATCTCGACCTGCTTTAGCGTTCGGGTTTCAGGGTTCATTGTGGTGTCCCAAAGCTGCTCAGGCATCATTTCACCCAACCCTTTGAACCGTTGAATATTCACGTTCGCATTCTGTGGGAATTGGGCCAGCCGCTCCTGCAAATCCTGTTCACTGTAGCAATAGTGATGCTGTCGTCCTCGCTCTACCTTATATAAGGGAGGACAGGCAATGTAAACAAACCCTTGGTCCACCATCGATCGCTGGTAGCGGTAGAAGAAAGTAAGCAGAAGAGTCCGAATATGGGCACCGTCTACATCAGCGTCGGTCATGATGATGATGCGATGGTAGCGGAGTTGAGATGAGTCAAACTCTTCTCCTTTGATACCAAGGCCAAGAGCGGTAATAAGAGCCTGAATCTCAGTGTTCTTGTAAATCTTGGCATCATCTGTCTTCTCGATGTTGAGAATTTTGCCGCGCAGAGGGAGAATTGCCTGAAACTGGCGATCGCGTCCTTGTTTCGCCGAACCGCCCGCTGAATCTCCCTCAACAATGTAGATTTCAGACTCTGCTGGATCACGGGTACTGCAATCCGCTAGTTTACCCGGCAGCGTTGATGACTCCAGAACAGATTTCCGTCGCACCAGTTCCCGGGCTCGCCGTGCTGCTTCTGCTGCGTTAAACGCCTGAATTGCCTTTTCAAGAATGGCGTCTGCCACATTGGGACGAAAATCCAGGTATTCCGTTAAGGCTTCTCCCACCACAGAGTCCACAATGCCGCGTACTTCAGTGTTCCCTAGCTTTGTTTTCGTCTGCCCCTCAAACTCCGGATCAGGCACCTTAACAGAAACAACCCCAGTCAGCCCCTCGCGAACATTCTCCCCAGCGAGGTTTGAGTCGCTATCCTTTAGCTTATTGCGCTTCCGGGCGATAGAATTCATCGTGCGAGTCAAGACAGCCTTAAGCCCCTCCAGATGGGTTCCACCATCAACAGTGCGGATATTGTTGGCAAAGCCTAGAAGGTTGTCAGAATACGCATCTACACACCACTGGAGCGCCGCTTCAACTTGAACGCCATTCCGCTCACTCTGAATATGGATAACGTCCTCATGGAGAGCCTGTTTATCCTTATTCATGTATTCCACGTACTCACGGATACCGCCTTCATAGTGATAAACCTCAACCTTTGGCTCATCGCTTTTCAAAACATCTAGGCGGCTATCCGTAAACTCAATTTCAACTCCTGCATTCAGGTAGGCTAGCTCCCGCAAACGGCCCGCTAGCGTTGTGTAATCAAATTCGATGCCGACCGTAAAAATTGCGGTGTCAGGCTTAAAAGAAACTTGCGTTCCTGTTTTTTGACTATTGGATGCTTCGATTTGCAAATCGTCACTGGGGACGCCCTGTCTGTAGCGCTGGGTATGAACCTTTCCATTTCGCCAGACCTTAACCTCGACCCACTCTGACAGGGCATTCACGACCGAGATACCAACGCCGTGCAATCCACCGGAAACCTTGTAGCCCCCACCGCCAAACTTTCCGCCCGCATGAAGGACTGTCATCACAGTTTCCAACGCCGACTTTCCTGTTGACGGGTGAATATCGGTTGGAATCCCTCGTCCGTCATCAAGCACCGTAACCGAACCATCACTGTTAAGGCTTACCTGGATTTTCTTGCAGAACCCTGCTAAAGCTTCATCAACAGAGTTATCGACGACCTCGTAAACCAAGTGATGCAGTCCTCGGGGGCCAGTGCTGCCAATGTACATTCCAGGACGCTTGCGAACGGGCTCCAGTCCCTCCAAAACCTGAATCTGATCAGCACCGTACTCTGCTGCCATGGATAATTGCTCCTAATACAAGACTGAACCCCAAAAAGGTTCCAAGACTTAAAAACACTCGAAAATTGTAGCACAAAAGCCTTAGAAGCGATTCTAGAGCGCTTTAGAGGCCAGTTTTGCCTGGGGATACACATGAAACTTTAAGAGCATCACTCCAAAAGCGTCGATGTGAGCGATATAGTACAAATAAACTAAACATTATTTGTTCCCAAGTATACCAATAAAAGAGCGTCACCCGATATTGTGCCGTGCTGCCCTTCTCTTGGAACGTTACCTTCTTGGAGGCTCAAGGCTTAAACAAAATCTGAAAAATTTATTTTTCACGACTTGGCAGGTTTCAGGTAAAGATAGGGGTTTGGGGCGCGCTGAGCGCGCGCCAAACCCCTATTTTTGTGTTGTGAATTTGAGAACTTTGCCAAGTCGTGTAATTTTGGTGGAACAGCGCGGCATTGTTGCGCCGCTCCACTAAAATTGAATTTTATTGAATCCTTCATCCTTCAGATAGGCGCAGCATAAGACAGGCACAGCATACTCAACCTGACAAAAGAAGGGTGCCCCCTTGGTGAACAATGGATATACCCGTCGTCATCCATCGAAAAGTTTCATCAATATGATGAACATATTGCGTTGAAACATAAGAGACTCAATCGATAATCTAAAGATGTGCAGCAAAGATGTATAGCAATAGTGTGTCGATCGTTTAGCTGTTGAGCACTCAGTTTTACAACACTTAAAGGCTGAGACGTCCATAAAAGAAATGCTATCTAGTGCAGCGTCACGCTCAAACGTTAGGGCGAACTTTTCGGAATTTGCCCCAGGTTCTAAAAATCGGCAGAGCACTGGCTGGTCTGGTGTACGAAGCGCGCCATATCAACCGTGCTAATGACCTAGTACTACTTGGCGTAAGTTTGCCCACTTATTGGCCCTCATCCTGAATCCCTCTTCCAACTTTGGGAGAGAGGCTTCAAGCTACTGGCTACCCTTCTCCCAGTTTTGAGAGAAGAGGCCGGGGATGAGGGCAGATCGGTATCGAGACTTATGCCGCCGAATACTAGGTCACACGGCAAAATCCGCTCGGCAAAATACTCGTGGGGGGTCTGAGATGATCAGATGCGTCTTGGATAAAGATGCCTCCTGCATTCAGGTTCCCTATTATCATCCCACAGCTGCATAGCATTCATAGTTTTAGACCACCCTTTAGTAAATCGTGTAGGAGACGGACATGGTATATCCCTCTGGCACCAACAGTCGGGCACAATTAGAGACAATTTTTCATAAGTCCCCTGGAGTATCGCTGCTTTATCAGTTTCGCGTACGGCTCAAGCAAGTGGTTCGGGCGATCGCCCTTGAAGTAACCCGGGATCCTAATGAATTGCACATTGCTCGGTACTCAGATATCTATGGCCAAAATATCTGGTACGCCTATGACCCCAAGACCTTTGAGCGCTTCTCAACCCGTTCCGAAGCTGAGCTGCGCAGTTGGATTGAAAATCATCCTTCTAAGTAACGTCAATTCGGGATAAGCTCAAAACCACATTCTGTTGTCCGCGACGCGGACAACAGAATGCAATTTTTGGGGGCGGACGCAGTGCGTCCGCTCCCAAAAATTGCATAACCTGAACTATAGGTTAATTTCACGACTTGGCAGGTTTCACGCAAAAACAGGGATTTGGCGCGCGGCGCGCGCCAAATCCCTGTTTTTGCGTTGTGAATTTAAGAACTTTGCCAAGTCATGTTAATTTTCTTGAATGATGACGCTGGACTAACCCATTAATGGACTTTTGTTTCGCCATCATCAGGGCTATGCGGTTCCGATTAGGCATGGGTAATGTTAGTAACAATAAGAACATGGCTGGCGATCGCCCCAATCGAGTCCGTTTTCTGTCATTCCCCATGCTCTTCTATGCAGATATTAAAATTACCGACCCAGACATCGGCAAATCCCTTATGTTTTCCATTGATTGGTAGAAGCTACGTTGCCAAATTCATAATTTTCTCTAGCAAAGCCGCCTAAAATTTCTCCGTGCTCTTGCAACTCCTGGTTGTAATTTTGGGAACTCTACAAATAGCTGCTTACGCAGTAGTGACATCATCTGAATGAGGCTCTTTTGGGCAAAGCTATGCCATCGTACCTCACGGTGCAGATCAGGTTTATTGCTGGGCAGAGAGTTGCCCTGAAATTTCTCTTGATAAGGCATGTGTCATGCTATTCAGATGAACCATCACTTGTAGAAGCAGCTCCCATGTGAATTCTCTAAAATTGCTAATGATAGAAAAGAGCTATGAACATACTTAGAAATTCTGCTGCTGCACTGTCTGTTTTTGCGTTATCGGCAGGATTGGCGGTTGGGGTTGCTCCGCAGGCCCGTGCCGATTACCAGTCTTTCGAGTTAACGCCAGGTTTTTTGCCAGACCCACAGGTTGGGACTGGGTATTCTGGTGGCTCTCGCCAAACTAATGACTGTGGCTTTGTAGATACCACCAATGCTCCTGACCATGTTGTACAACTCTATCAGCCCTTCAATTTCCTTAGAGCAACAGTACAGTCTCAGGGCGACGTAACACTGCTGATTGAAGGCCCAGACGGACGGTATTGCTCAGACGATGCGAATGGGCTTATGCCTGAAATTTCTGGCTATTGGCCTGCGGGTACCTACAGTGTTTGGGTTGGTGATTGGGATCAAAATGGTTATCGCTACCAGTTCAACTTAAGCGAGTATTAATGCCATTGACTGAAAGATAAGTTACGGCCCAGCATCCCCGGTTTCCTCTAGAAACCGGGGATATTTTTATGCCGAAGCACTTTTTTAGCCGCAGATCCCTAAGCTTAATCGTCTTAGCAATTTGCATATATCAGTAGTTGAACAAAATTATTTACACATTTTCCTAGGGGCACACCCCGTCGGGGTGTGCCCCTAGGAAACTTGTTTGTAATTAATTCTGCATAGGTACTTATTATCTGGTATGTTACACGGCAGCTTCAACATATTTTGCTGTTGGCCCTAACGGCAGTTGTCGCTGCTGTCGTCCTCAACCGGGCGATTCGATTTATTCAGCAGTGGATAGCGCCCCGCCCCATCGCCGTCGCCTTATTGATTCAGTTTAATCATATTGCTTGTGGGTACCCTTAACAGGCACTAAAAGAGCCGCATTGAAGGGATTGCAGGCTAAGCCTTGCTTTTATTATCAAGCGGCAATGTGGAAGGAACTTCAGTAGAAATCCATTCTAGATAAGATGGAGAACCTGCTGTAATGGGAATGGCGATAATTTCCGGGAGATCGTAGGAATGAAGGTCAGCGACTCTTTTTTCCAGGGCAGGGAACGTATCGAACTGAGTTTTTGCAATTAGCTGCCACTCTGGATCGGTGCAGATTTTTCCATCCCATCGATAGATTGATTCAATTTGAATAATGTTGACACAAGCCGCTAGGCGCTCTTCGACTAAGGTGCCCGCTATCATCTGTGCTTCTTCGTGTGATGGGGTCGTTACTAACACAACACAAGCTGTGCTTTTTTCCCTCTTGAGACTCATTGTTTGGAATATCCTGCTTCAACATAATTCTAGTGAACAATAGTCCTAGTGGACAGTAATAGGTCAACATAGCGGTGTGCAAACCGATCAGACACACCCTTGTATTCAATCTTGTTGCTATGCAATGACTGGGTTGAGAATGCTTGGACTGGAAGACAGCAGGTTAAGATACTCCCGCGTCGTTTCGGGCAAGAGAGCTTTCGTATACTTTGTGCCACTGAGACGAACGCCAAGGAGTTTTGCCCCATAGAGATTGGCACAGGTCAGATCAGCCTGAGATAAGTTGCTCCAGTCGAGATTGGCACTTTTCAGGTAAGCTGCTTTCAGGTCTGCACGAGTGAGATCGGCAGACATTAACTGAACACCATGCAGTTTGGCCGCAGACAAGTTAGATGCTTGAAGATTGGCACCTTCCAAATTTGCTCCACTCAGCTTTGCCTCACTAAGATTAACGCCACTCAGGTCTACCCCTGATAAATCAACTCCGTTCAGAAATGCACCATTTAAATTAACGTGACTGAGAAACGTTCCCTGCAAGTCGGCACCGCTGAGTCTTACACTACTTAGGTTTGCCCAGTTCAAATTTGCTCGACTAAGATTTGTAGATCTTAGATTAGCGCCTCGGAGATTTGCCCCGCAAAGATTTGCCCGCTCCATGTTTGCTCCTCGAAGGTTCGAAGACTCAAGCTGGGCACCGCTTAACTTTGCTAATCGCAGATTTGATTTGACAAGAAACGCGCCACTTAGATCCGCCTTTGTTAGATCGGCGTCTTCCATCAGGCTGTCACTGAGTTTGGCATGCTTTAGATCTGCCCAGTTCAGAAATGCCTCTGATAGGTTGGCTTGAGTAAGAAACGCTTTATTGAGACGTGCTCCAGTGAGGTTTGCGCCCGTCAGATTTACGCGAATTAGGGTAACACCCCGTAAATCAGCTCCTTGCAGGTTAACCCCTACAAAATCGCGTTCCCCCGCCTCATAGAGTTTGAGTAAACAACTAACATCCATATTATTTCTCCCATTGCTAACGCTACCCCTAGTTACACGTTAGGGTAGCGATTCGACAAACAGTGCGAGCATTAAGATAGATTGATGTATCGGTACAAAATGACAGTTAATACAACGGTCAGACCCTCGAATTAGATCGTTTAGTGACAATCTGTAAAGCAAAATGAACCTAGATTCCTTTAAAACGTAAGAAATCCCAAGTCCTTACTCATTAAATATGACGATATGTCAAGGAACGAACAAAACTAATCACAAATAAGGGATCTGCGGCTAAAAAAGATACCGGAAGAAAAGAGCAGCGGGCTGCGCCCGCTGCTCTTTTCCGGGTACTTTATTTTCTTGCAAGTCCCTAATCTTCACGACTTGGCAAAGTTCTCAAATTCACAAGGAAAGAATAGGGGTTTGGGGCGCGCGGAGCGCGCCCCAAACCCCTCAAACCCCTATTTTTTCGTGAAACTTGCCAAGTCATGA
>CAYXJG010000294.1:0-7149 GCA_964465285.1 uncultured bacterium | reverse complement strand
TCATGAGCCATAGACAAGTGAGCGCCTGTAGGGCGCGAAGTTTCCCAAAATGAGAGTTGCTGATTCAAAAGTTCCTTGGCAAATGACTAGAGAGACACCTGGATGGTATTCCCCTCTACCGTTGCAGACAGTACCCGGAGGGGTTGAGTTGCGGGACCTTGTTCAATGGTGCCATCAATGGCGAACTTTGACTGGTGGCAGGGACACACAAACTGGTTGCTTTCAGCGTCCCAACCCACAGTGCAGTTCTGGTGGTTGCAATTTGCTGTGAGGGCAATTACGCCATTTGCACTGCTCGGATCACGAATCACAATAACTTTGTCTGGATCGTCGACAACTAAGCTCCCCTGGGCATCTAGCTCTGTGAGAGTGCCAACAGTGATGCTGGAGGCGTTGCTCGCAACAGTTAACTCCTCTGGAGTCTCACCTGCATCGCTACTTGTGGCGTTTTCTTCGGTGCTGGCACCTGAATTAGACTCGGAGGGTGTACAGGCGGCGATCGCCAGAGGCAGAGAGGTGGCAAGCCCACTCACACCCATCCAGGTCAAAAAATTGCGTCGCTTCATGGCAAAAATTCCTCTATAGTGGCTAAATCTTCCAGATTGAAGCTTAACGTAATCTGAATTCGGGTTAACCGGTTTTGAGCTTATCCCCAATTGACGTTAGTGACCTATTCAGGGCGATCGCCATGACACCACCAATTCGGTTCATGTTCTCAAGAGCTGCCTGTGCAGGACTTACCGCATTTGTACTTGTCCACACACCGGGATTCATCTCCACTGCAATGGGTAACGAAGCAAACCTGACCATAGCAGGCACAAATGAAGCCGACTCGAAGGATGACGATTCCAACACCCGCTTTCAGGTGGTGTATCCCCCTCCGGAGCACGAAACTACTGCAGAGCAGATTTTTTTAATTGGAACAGCTCCATCGGAGGGAGACGTTCGAGTGAATGGTGAAGTGATTGACCGAAGTCCGGCAGGGCATTTTGCGCCCAGCTTTCCCCTGGCCTTGGGAGAAAACTCGTTCATCCTGGAGTATGGCGATCAGCAACTCGAACAAACCGTGACCCGCCTTTCAACCGAGCCTCCAGCACCAGAGGGGATTGGCTTCGTCTCGGAGAGCCTATTCCCCACCGTAGACATTGCACGGTTGCCAGGGGAGCGGATCTGTTTTGGGGCGATCGCCCCGCCCAATGCCGAGGTATCCGTCACGGTTGGCGCTCAGACCCTTCCCCTCCTGCCCCGGCTTTCATCAGTGAATTTGCCGCCCAATTTTGCTGTGCTGACCCGTCAGAATGCCCCAGTCGAATCTACGTCTGCTGAAGCAATAACCTACGAGGGATGCAATATATTTATGACGCCTGGAACCTTAGGCTCCCCTCTCTACCACCTGTCCCTGGATGGAGAAGACGTGAGTGAAGCAGCTGTGGGCAGTATCACCATTTTCTCCCCAAACGAGATCCAGATTGCTGAGGTCACCGAGCCATCGGGGGCCGCCCGAACAGGCCCCAGCACTAGCTACTCCCGTCTGACCCCCTTGCCCAGGGGCACCCAGGCAACCGTAACGGGGCAGGATGCCAACTGGTATCGCCTGGATTATGGGGTGTGGATTCGAGATACCGATGTGACGGTGCGTCCGGGAACCGTACCACCGCGATCGCTCATTCGCAGCCTCCAGTCCCGCCAGCGAGACGGGTGGACAGACGTACTGTTTCCCCTACAAGTGCCGATTCCCGTGAGTGTTGAGCAAAGGGACGACACCTTTGCCCTCACCCTTTACAACACCACTGCGCAGACCGACACTATCTTCGTTGATGCTGACCCCTTGATTCGGCGTCTAGACTGGACGCAACCAACGCCAGACCGGGTACGCTATACATTCCACCTGCAAACAGATCAGCAGTGGGGGTATACGCTCCGCTACGACGACACCACGCTGGTTTTGTCACTCCGCCATCCGCCGATCTTAGCTCCCGAGCCTCGTCCCCTAGAGGGCACCAGTTTTTTGCTCGACCCAGGACACGGAGGCAGAGAACTGGGGGCACGAGGGCCGACGGGCTATCCTGAAAAAGATGTGAATCTGGTGGTGTCTCGCCTGTTGCGAGATGAACTGATGGAACGGGGAGCCACGGTGTATCTAACCCGTGATGAGGATATCGCTGTGTCGTTGGGCGATCGCATGGAGCAGATTCGCCAGCTTGCCCCCACCCTTGCCCTCAGCATCCACTACAATGCCCTCCCCGACAATGGTGATGCCATTAACACGGCTGGAGTGGGCATGTTTTGGTATCATCCCCAGGCGCACGACTTTTCGGTTTTTCTCCACAACCATCTGACGGAAACCCTTGATCGCCCCTCCTATGGAGTGTTTTGGAATAATCTTGCCCTCACTCGCCCTACTACTGCCCCCTCCGTCTTGCTGGAATTAGGCTTCATGATCAACCCCACCGAATTTGAGTGGATTGTTGACCCCCATGAGCAACAGCGCCTCGCAGGGGCGATCGCCGATGGCATTGTGCAGTGGCTTCAAACCCAACAGACGGAACAGTAGCAGATGGAACAGTAGTGGACTCGATCTCACCGAACACAACTTGGCAAAGTTCTCAAATTCACAACAAAGAAACAGGGGTTTGGGGCGCGGAGCGCGCGCCAAACCCCTGTTTCTTCGTGAAACTTGCCAAGTCGTGTATATGACCTGGCAGGGTATATATTTTCAGATGTAATCAGATGTGCCAGTTTTTGCCAGAATGCAGTACGCTGAGTTAGTTTGACTGAGTTCTCCGTTCAGCTCTGCTGATTTTCGGCCTGTGCAGCATGTGCTTTTATCCCTGACCCATTCACGCACATTTCCCCTTGAATCCTATGGCAAATCAGCGACATCCAGAACTAGAAGGATATGAATCGCATCAACTCTATACCTTTGAGCTGAAAAACAAGCGCAAGAAGCAGCGCGATCGCCTGATGTGGGTAGTGTCAGGGATGGTATTGGGTATTGGAATCGGTGTGGCTAGCCATATTGCGGTGCCTTATATTGTCCAGAGCACGCCCCAGTCCTCTCGCCCGGCCCCGAGTAAGCTCAACGAGTTTCAGCGAGGGATTGAAAAAGCGATGGGGGCAGCCGAAGAAACCCAACGGGCTGAATACCGAGAAGACTGGGTAACGGTGGCAATGCTGTGGCAGGGGGCGATCGCCCATATGGAAGCGGTGCCCTCATCTGATTCCAACTACGGACTAGCCCGCCAAAAGGTTGAGGAATATGGACGAAACTTACAGTACGCCCAGAGTAATGTTGAAACCCGCGAAGCAATTCAACCCACGGCATCATCATTTTGGACACTCGGGTCTGACCGGGTCACTGTGATTGCCCTCCAGGGCACCCCGTCCCGGGTCGTGCGCTATGACGCCCTGTGCCGGGAAGTGATGTATTTCGGCGGTAGCCGGGTAGAACTCTCCCACGGACAGGTCAGCAGCTATGACAACGTTGATAATAACCTGAAGATTCTGCTCACCGATAACGCTTCTAGCCTCATTACCCAGGGCGATCGTACCTTCTGGACTATTGGATCTTCGCGGGAGGATGTCTTTCGCATCGAAGGACCGCCCACACGCATCAGCGACTACGAGTCTCTGAACCGAGAAACTCTACATTATGGTGACAGCTCCGTTGAAATCGAGGACGATATCGTGATTGGCTATCAAAACCGCGATCGAACCTTTCAAGTCGCCTCGGCAAGCATCTCTGCCCCGATTGCTGGGCAGGCATCGGATGCCGGGACTGGCAGTGAGCCCCAGTTTTGGTCCCTCGGAGTGAGCCGAGATGAACTGCTCCGAATTCAGCAGGAAACGCCGACCCGCATCAGCCGCAACAATAACCGCTGTGAAGAACAAATTGCCTACGGCTCCAGTAGCGTCGAGTTGAAACACGGCGTTGTGACCGGGTATGACAACTCAGGCCGTAATCTCCGCGTGCGTTAGTTGCCAGAATTTGGCGCTCAGGCATCCTCAATCATCTCGCGCACATCGGTCACGCATCCTGCGATCGCCGCTGCGGCTACCATCGCAGGGCTCATCAGCAAGGTGCGTCCAGAGGAAGATCCCTGCCGTCCCTTAAAGTTGCGGTTTGACGAAGACGCGCTAATCTGGCGGCCCTCTAGCTTATCAGGGTTCATCGCCAGACACATGGAACAGCCTGCATCCCGCCACTCAAACCCGGCCTGACGAAAAATAATGTCTAGCCCTTCTGCTTCCGCCGCCTGCTTCACTCGCTCCGATCCTGGCACCACAAACGCTTTGACTGGCTGAGCAACCTTCTGCCCTTCTACCACGCGAGCCGCTTCCCGCAGGTCGCTCAATCGGCCATTGGTGCAGCTCCCAATAAAGCACACATCAACCTGGGTGCCTTTAATCGGTGTCCCCGGAACTAGCCCCATGTAGGCGTAAGCTTCCGTTGCGATGGAGCGATCGCCCTCAGGCAGGGAGTCTACGGTAGGGACTGTTTCCCCAATGCCAATGCCCTGGCCCGGTGTAATGCCCCAGGTGACCGTCGGCTCAATGTCATCCGCCTCAAATACCACAACATCGTCGTAGGCCGCATCAGGGTCGCTGGCGATCGCCCGCCACCACGCCACTGCCTCGTCCCAGGCATTCCCCTTAGGAACAAAGTCTCGCCCCTTTAGATATTCAAACGTGGTCTCATCCGGGTTCACATATCCACACCGGGCACCGCCCTCAATAGACATATTGCAGACCGTCATCCGCTCTTCCATACTCATCTGCTCAAAGACCGTCCCTGCGTATTCATAGGCGTAGCCCACGCCTCCTTTTACTCCTAGCTTGCGGATGATGTGGAGAATAACATCCTTAGCATAAACACCCAGGGGCAAGGTTCCATTCACTTCAATGCGGCGCACCTTTAGCTTAGAGAGAGCTAGGGTTTGAGAGGCTAACACATCCCGGACCTGGCTAGTGCCAATGCCAAAGGCGATCGCCCCAAAAGCTCCGTGAGTTGAGGTGTGGCTGTCACCGCAGGCAATCGTCATCCCTGGCTGGGTCAAGCCCTGTTCCGGAGCAATCACATGGACGATGCCCTGATTGCCAGATCCAATACTGTAGAAGCGAATGTTGTTGACCTTGCAGTTTTGCTCCAGCTCCACAATCATCTCTTCCGCAAGGGTATCGATGAAAGGCCGCGCTTGATTATCCGTCGGTACAATGTGATCGACCGTGGCAATGGTGCGGTCGGGGAACATCACCTGCAGTCCCCGCTCCCGCAGCATTGAGAATGCCTGAGGGCTAGTCACCTCATGAATCAGATGCAGTCCGATGAATAGCTGAGTCTGCCCTGAAGGCAACGTCCCAACCGTGTGCAGGTGCCAAACTTTATCAAACAGCGTTCCGTGACTCATAACCCTCTCAACCTAAAAAGCCGTCATCGTGGTGTGTACCTTGCCCAGTCATGAGTAGGTCAGTATTCATAAACTCAACTTAAAAACCGGGGGAGCGCTCCTCCGGGGTGCTCCCCCGGTTTTTAGGTTTTAAGGTTACTTATGCTGGGTTAAGTTAGAGACAATTGCGACTGATGTTAGGCTACGCTATCACCAATCTAAAACTCGTGTAAGTCTTGTTATAGCATTCTGCAACGCCATCTGGTCGAAATGGTCTTTGGCATTCCCCTGTGCCGGGAAAGTTTGGCAAATACGACTTGGCAAAGCTCTCAAATTCACACGGCAAAACTAGGCATCGAAAGGTTATTCAACTATTGGTCTGAAGCCTTTCAATTTGACTTAAACGTGTTAGCAAATCTGGGTAAGAAAGACCAAAAGAGCTTAGAAAACTACTTGTATGGGTATGAATTAATGGTGCGCTGTAAGGAAGCGGCAGTGCGGGTGTCGCCCCCGGTTTGGGAAGCGATTGAAACACGCATGGTGACGGTGTCGCCCCAGGGGTCAGGTGCTTTCAAGGCACCTGACCCCTAAGCCCCGGAGCTGGTTGACTGACAAAAGTTGTTGCCCCTCACCCGCAACCCCTCTCCCTCTGGGCGAGGGGCTTCCGGAGGATCTGTGCATAAGTTTTATTAGTCAATGAGGCTCCGGAGAACACCTGACCCCTGGGGCGTCCTGGGGTGGTCGTTAGTTGATGACACGACTTGGCAACGTTCTCAAATTCACAACGCAAGAACAGGGGTTTGGCGCGCGCGCCAACCCCCTGTTCTTGCGTGAAACCTGCCAAGTCGCCTCTTTAAGCTCTAGGGCAGCGTCAAGATTCAAAATTAGGGTAAATCCCTCCGAGGACTTACCCCAATTTCAAGAAATGACAGAGCACTAGCTTTTTGTGCTAATGCCATCTTCAGGGAAAACCCATTGAGGTGGAGCCGTCATCTTTTTACGCGCTGCTTCTTCGGCGATCGCCAACATATCATCCAGAGATGTATTCTCAATGAAGTTTGATGCCTTCTCCCGATACTCCAAGTTTGGGCACTTGTTGCCCAACACACAACCATTCACGCATGCTGTAGAGCAGTCAATCTTTTGCTCAGCCACAGTAACCTACCTCCCATCAGCAATGAAATCTCCTAGGAATCAAAGATTAAGTAGAAACTTGCTCTACTTGAGGGACAATGCCCTTGCTATCAAGGCATCTCAAGAACTCGGCTTCAGTCTCATCAAGTGCATAGTCCTGATACTTTTCTTTAAGATTAAAGACCTTTTCCAAGAAATCGTTAGTTGATTCGCGCCATGCCCGCCCTAGGTCGCCTTTGCTCAGTTCCTTAGGAATGCATTCCGCTATTGCAGTCAATTTTTCTCCCTCCGGCGTCATGTATTTATCTGAGGAGGAGGAGTCGTCTGCCTGAGCGACACCCGTCAGAGTTGTGGTAACCAGCACGAGGGCTACAACAAATCCCGCGATGATTCTGAAACCGCTAGCGGCTTTTTGTTTGAGTACCGACTTAAGAGATGCCATGGGTATGCTCATTTCTATACGTTCTACACTTCGTATCTTAACAAAAATGTAACAAACACAACTTGGCAAAGTTCTCAAATTCACAATGCAAAGATAGGGGTTTGGCGCGCGCTCCGCGCGCGCCAAACCCCATTTTTGCGTGAAACTTGCCAAGTCGTGTTGAGTCAGGTTGCTGGGGTAATCTTT
>CAYXJG010000293.1:0-7158 GCA_964465285.1 uncultured bacterium | reverse complement strand
AGCCCGCTGCTCTTTTCTTCCGGTACTTTATTTTCTTGCAAGTCCCTTAGGAGTGAAATACGCAAGAGGAATAGGACAGCTCGGTGACGATACTGGGCAGTCCCATCACGACTTGGCAAGTTTCACACAAAGATAGGGGTTTGGCGCGCGCGGAGCGCGCGCCAAACCCCTATCTTTGTGTTGTGAATTTGAGCACGTTGCCAAGTCGTGTCCCATCCTATTGCAAGACTTTTAAGTGTGTGGATCCAGGGGAAGTGTTTTTTGAAAGGCGATGTTCTGACAGGATTTGAAGGAACGACGGTGAAATGGGGTAATGCCCAGGAGAGTTAAGGATTCTAGATGTTTCCGGGTACCGTAGCCCTTATTCATGGCCAGGTCATAGTAGGGAAACCGTTTTGATAGCCGAATGACTAAGCGATCGCGCCACACTTTTGCCACGATGCTTGCAGCAGCAATATGAATCGAATGCTGGTCTCCCTGGATAAGGGTTTGCTGCGGAATGGTGAGCTTAGGAATCGGCTGATTGCCGTCCACCAAACAAAGGGTCGGTTGGGGGGAGAGCCGACGCACCGACCGATGCATCGCCAGAAGGCTAGCCTGCAAAATATTCAGGCGGTCGATCTCTCGCACCGATGCCCACCCGACACGGCAGCAGTGCGCCACCGAAAGAATTTCATCGTAGTAGCGATCGCGCTGCCCGGCACTCAGCTTTTTGCTGTCTGTCACGCCCTTTTGCATCAACTCATGGGCTGCATCCTCACTGAGGATAACTGCACCTGCAACAACCGGACCAAATAGTGCTCCCCGTCCCACTTCATCGACGCCTGCAATCATCGTGCCCATCGCCCCCTATATTTCTTTCCATGACTTAGGAACGAGAATTAAATAGTTTGAACCAAATGTTGGCGAAGCGGTGCGGCATCACCGCACCGCTTCACCAACATTGGATTTTATTTAATCCTTGCTCCTTAGAACCTCTATGACTTAGAACCCTATGAACGAGAAGCAGAGGAGCGGCGGCGGCGGCGGCGGGTCTTCGATTCCTTCTCTGAGGAGCCATTGTCATCGGCTGATGCGTCTGCGCCGTTTGAGGACGGTGAACGGGTAGGCTGAGGCCGACCGGACTGGACGTTCTGAGCAGAAGTGCTTGCCCCTTCCCCCTCCGGCGATGCCTCGGCACCTTTTGGAAAATCATGGTCAGCGGCCAACTGCACTGACGGAGAAGAGGACTTCTTTGGGGAGGATGAGCCATCCACCGTGCTGTCGGTTGACCCGTTGGCAGTGGCCGAAGCCTGGACTGCGTATCCTTCACCGGGGGATGCAATGGTTAGAATGACATTCTTAGTGTCTTGCACAGGAGCTTTTGCCAAAACAAGGGGCGAAATCCCCATCAGGGCATACATATCTTTTTCCTGCTCGGTCATTTCAATGACGACCTCTTCAGGGGGCGGCGCTGAGCGGCGATCGCGCCGACTTGACCGTCGATCTGATTTCTCTGACCGCTCTGACCGTTCTGGCTGGGCATCGCGTGTCGTCGTTGGGCGATCGCCATTTCCATCTTGCGCTCCATCAAAACCAGCAGCAGCAGCAGGGGTCGGCGTCGATGGGGCTGAACGGGATGGGGATGGAGTGTCTGGACCCCGGCGGCGACGGCGACCTCGGCTCTGGCGTCCGGTACGCTCCTGATAGCTGGGATGGTGCAACAAATCTAGTTCTTGCAGATCGGCAGCATTGTCTAAGTCAACGTTGCTCGCCGTGCTATCGGGAACCTCTCGGGGGGGAAATCGACTATCCAGAGAACGAGACGGCGCTTCTGACGCAACAGCTAATGGTTCCGACACATTATGCTCTGACTGCCCTGGTAGGCGGGCAATGTGTCCCAACCCTTCACAGGTAGGGCACGTGCGGCCAAACAATTCGTAAATGTTCTGACCCTGGCGCTTCCGAGTCAGCTCCACGAGGCCCAATTCTGAAAGCTGGGAAATCTGAGGGCGGGCTTTATCCGCCTTGAGGGAGCGGTTAAACTGTTCAAGAACCTGAAGCTGATCGCGGCGGGAATCCATGTCGATGAAATCAACAATGATGACCCCGGCAATATTTCGCAACCGCAGTTGACGGGCAATTTCACTAGCGGCCTCGCAGTTCGTCCAAAGCACCGTCTCCCGTGCCGTTGCCGACCGAGTGAAAGAACCGGAGTTCACGTCGATAACGGTCAGAGCCTCCGTCGGTTCAATAATAATGTAGCCACCTGAAGGCAAATCGACTCGGGGCCTCAGTGCTTCACGGATAGCAGCATTGACCCGAAAGTATTCCAAAATAGGAACACGCTCATGGTGATGATCCACTAGCACACCCTGGGGCGATCGCCCGCCATTCCAGGACATCAGGTGCTGCTTGATCCGCTTTACGCCTACACTAGAATCACCAACAATCCGGTTCACATCTGCGCTATACACATCCCGCAGAACCCGCTGGATAAAATCATCATCCCGGTTTAAGAGGCTAGGAGGACGGGTAGAAACCGCTTCTTGCTGGATATTCTCCCACTGCTTCTGCAACGATTCTAAATCTTCAATGATGGCTTCTTCAGAAACCCCTTCAGCCTCGGTGCGGATGAGAAGCCCCATCCCTGCAGGCTTCACAAGAATGGCTAATGCCCTCAGCCGATTTCGCTCATTTTCGCTGCGAATACGGCGAGATAAGTTGACTCCCCGACCATAGGGCATCAACACCAGATACCGTCCAGGCAGGCTCACGTTTCCAGTCAGCCGAGGCCCCTTTGTCCCTGTTGGTTCTTTCATGACCTGAACCAACACCTTCTGCTGAGGAGCCAGCAGTTCGGTAATAGACCCTGCTGACCGCTTCAGTTTCAAGGGGCCGAGGTCACTGACGTGAATAAACCCATTTTGCTCGCTGTCCCCTAGATTTACAAAGGCAGCATCAATGCTTGGAAGGACGTTTTCAACAATGCCGACGTAAATATCACCAACCTGATACGTGCCTGTTGCAACAATCAGTTCCTGGATTTGTTCTTCGGAAAAAACTGCGGCAATCCGATGTTGCTCAGCAATTACAATTTGCTTTGGCATCCAACTTCCTCAAAAATTTTGTCTTCACTGGGTCACTAAAAATACGAAATGACAACGTGATAACCCTAGCTATCTTCAGTCGGTGCATTGAATTAAGAAAAAACTCTGTAAAAATGGCGCTTCCTATTGCCTCTTCTGGATTAGCAGATAGAAAACATCCGCATCCGTTGGAAACTGGCATATCAACTACGACGAAAACGCTGGAAACCACGACGCTGCCCCTTAATCCTCCGAATAGACCTGTCCTAAGGTATTCAGAGTCGATCGATCATCGAACATTAGGAACGAGAATTAAATAACGTGAACTGACCTGGGTCGGAGAAGCGTGGCGATACCACGTCGCTCCACCCGAGATTGAATTTTACTTAATCCTTGAACCTAAGCAACCAAATCACCATCATGAAAATCAGAATGGTTTGGCTGCTCTGGAGGTCAGCGATTTTGGCAAACAACACTGGAGAAAATTCTTCAGAAGCGCAGCTAGCTTGATATGCGCTCTAGCCAAGAGTGGATGTGCTGAGGAAACTCTTGCTAACTGCAATTCTTCTCTTATGAAGAGCATTATAGCTTGAGGATGGAAATTCGCCACCAGGATTGACGAATAATTACAAGCAAGACTGACGCATTGGGGTGGGTGGGAGCAGGTTTAGCCCTAGTGCACGGTGGCTGTATAAGCAGATACTTTCAAGGTAGGGGATCTGCGGCTAAAAAGATACCGGAAGAAAAGAGCAGCGGGCTGTGCCCGCTGCTCTTTTCCGGGTACTTTATTTTCTTGCAAGTCCCTAGGTGAGGCTGTGCTGCCACCCTGGAAAGCTACATCCGTCCTATTTACACAAGCTTTACAGCATTGAGGGCTTAGTCACTTCAGTCTTTACTGCAACACTTCTTCTAATTTGTGCTGCTCCCAAAGCTCTTGATATAACCCTGTTTGGGCGAGGAGCTCCGCATGGGTGCCCGTCTGCACAACACGACCTCGATCCATCACAAAAATGCGGTCAGCGGTCGCAGCGGCAGACATTTGATGAGAAATGAAGATGACCGTCTTGCGGGCGGTATCACCGGACAGGTGGTTCAAAATGGCCGTAGCAGTTTGGTTATCGACGCTGGAGAGAGAATCATCCAGAATCAGAATGGGTGCATCTACAAGAAGTGCCCGCGAGAGGGCTGTGCGTTGGCGCTGACCACCCGAGAGTGTAATACCCCGCTCACCCACAACGGTATCGTATTGGCGGGGGAAATTGACAATTTCGGGATGAATCTGCGCTTGCTTTGCCGCGTATTCCACCTCTAGTTGGTCAATCAGAGGTTCCCCATAGCGAATGTTGTTGCGAATAGTGCTGCTGAAGAGAAAGCTGTCCTGAGGCACATAGGCGATCGCCCGTCGCAAGTCCTGGAGCCGAATCTGGGTAATGTCCTTGCCGTCTAGAAACATCTGCCCAGGGCGGATATCCAGCAGGTAGGGCAAGACATTCGCCAGGGTAGTTTTGCCAGATCCGATGGGGCCCACAATGGCAACGGTTTCACCAGGATAGATATGAAAGCTGACATCATCCAGGGCCGGAACCTGAGTTCCCGGATAAGTGTAGGTCAAGTGATTCGCCCGGAGATCCCCCTCGACTTGGTCAACGGGAAGGGCGATCGCCCCTGGCTGATCTTTGATGTCAGGTTCCACAGACAAAATAGATTCGATGCGGTCGAGGCTCACCTCTCCCCGCTGGTAGGCAGTAATGGTGAAGCCCAGCAGCGCTGTAGGGAACACGAGTTGCTGAACATATAGCAGCATCTTGACAAAATCACCCACGCTAATTTCACCATCGGCGATCGCCCCGGCGCCCAGTGCCATGATGACCACCAGGCTGATGCTGGCAAGGCCACCCAGCAGAGGAAACAGGGTATTGCGCGTCCGCCCCAGGTTCAAAGTGGCATCAAAGAGCTGCCGATTGAGTTGCCGAAAGGCTTGACGCTCATTGGATTCCTGGCCGTAAATCTTAATTAAGGAAATGCCGCTCATGTCCTCCTGAATCAGGTCGCTGATGTTGGCATTTTCCTCCTGTACCCGGAGCTGCTGGCTACGCAGCTTTTCGCTAAACAACCGCACCAGAACCAACATGATGGGATAGATGGCGATCGCTGCCAGAGTCAGCTTCACGTTAGTTAGCAGCATAAACGGCAGAGTCAACGCATAGGCAAACACCGTATTTGCTAAACTTAGCACTGCGAATCCCAAGAGCCGACGCACATTATCCACATCACTAGTGGCGCGGCTAATCAGCTCTCCAGGAGTTGTACGGCTAAAGTAGGCAGGCTCTAGGGTCAGCAAGTGTTGAAAAATTTTCTGCTTCAGGTCAAACTCCACTTGACGGCCAATGCCAAAGATGAGAATACGGGATGTCATTCTCACTGCCCACATAACAGACGCCAGTGCGATGGTCAGCAGAGCATAGCGGGAAATGTCTTCCATGCTAAAAGCAACTTCCAGCGTATCAACGCCCTCTTTGATGAGCTGAGGGATGTACACGCTAATGGCATTCACGACAAACAATGCAACAATGCCGAGAATGGTTTGCTTTTGATACGGACGCAAGTATTCCCTAAATTTTTGTAGTCGAGACTGAGCCATTGAGCGCACCTGAAGGACAAAGGAATAGAATCCATAAAAACTGTAACGTAAATGACACAGCTTGCCATTCACCTCGATGAAGCGATTGACCCATGAAAATCAAGGTAAAGCCCGCTGGGTGCCCTCATTGCCCCAGTTGCTACCATTTTTCAAAGCCCCAGAGGGTTGAGCAGCCAACCCCGGAGAAAATAATAAACCGTTGCTAAATACTCTTCGATCACCTGGGTCGACAGAGCCAAAGCCTCCACATCGGGCACCAGATCGCTGACGCGCACGAGCAAATCGTCTTCCTGAATCTGAAACCCGTAGAAGTCTGTCGGAGCAGCAACTACCTCTCGATTCAGAATATCCAGTTCTTTAGCGAAGGCTGCCCGCGCCCGTCGAATTTTTAGGGCAGGCGCAACCAGCAAAACTCGATACCCCGTCTCTTCAAATTGCTGTGCTTCAAGAATTTCTCGAACACCGACGGCACTGCTGTGGATATCTTTGCCGATTGCTTCAATTTGCACTGCTGTAGGCGGCACTCCGGCTCCTGAAAGGATTTGCTGAATATCTGTTTCTAGATCCTTTGTTGGGCGATTGATCTGTGACCCTGGACTGACGATGACCTGTGGATTGCCCCCCCGCTCCTGCTGTTCAACATAGAGCCGTCCGGCATACTGCAAGCGAGATACAAATGTATTGTCAAACCCATCATCAGGGTTATTGAACTGGGTTCCTCCTCGATAGGCTGGGTCAGCCGGATCGACACCATTCCCCAGCACAACAATGACATCGACAACTTCTCCCTGGTTTGTCTGAACCGCAAGCTGTTCGGCCCGTTGCTGCGTTTGCACGGTTAGCCAATAGGCCACTAGGGGCGTACTGAATACCCACAGCACGATCAATGCCCAGAGCACCAAATTCCCATCGGCAGATTTAATCCCTTTCCGTAGGGCACAGGCGAGGAGCACCACAGCTAACCCCAGGGGCTTGAGCGGAAACGACAAGATATCCCATACGGGCCCCGCGATACGATCCGTGGGGTCTTGGAAGGCAAGAATCAAAAAGAGGACCAGCACCAAGCCTCCCAAAACGGTCAGGTATTGCTTTGGAATGATCTTGTCGATGACATACCAGATCAGCCAAACCAATAGCGCAATGATTAAGACTCGGGTCAGAATTTCAGGCATGGGATGGTTGCAAATGCAGGAGTACGGAGGTTCTCCCCCCTCGGATTATGGCAATAGAGTGACACAATTCTGCTGAAACTGCTCGGAAATAACGCCGATGATTCTACATCGGGAGGGGTAAGTCAGTGTTGCTGTGATATATGACTGGGCAAGTTTCAGAAAAAATAGGGGTTTGGGGCGCGCAGGGCGCGCCCCAAACCCCTATTTTTTCATTGTGAATTTGGGCTTGTCATTTAAGCCGGGAAATCCTGGATGGGCAAGGAGCCAGAATCTAGGA
>CAYXJG010000292.1:0-7211 GCA_964465285.1 uncultured bacterium | reverse complement strand
GTGACTGGATGTAAAGTAAGCAAACACAACAAGGATTGAATAAAATTTGATTTTGGTGGAACGCCGTTCCCAAAACATCTAAAGGCGTACTGGCGAATTCTTGGCACCTTTAGAATCCGCGTCAGATCGCAATACCTGAAAATGAGAATCATTAAGAGCCTAAAAGAGGTTAACAGAGCCTGAATATCCGGAAAACTAACAAATAGTCATTCAAAATACGGTTTTTTAGAAATAGAAACGTGCTCGGATTCACAGAAATATCTGATGGCTTCAAATTTTGGAAACCCTTACCGGGAAAGATTCACAAGGTTAAGATTTGGCAAACAATTCTGCATCTTAACACTAGTTAATAGAAATTGAGCAGATGATTTCAAAAATGCAAAATTAAGTGAACATAGTCATCACGCTTCTTATCAATTTGTGTCAAACGAACGGCGATCGCCCTTACAAAGCGTCATTTTCTGATACAAACTAGCAAGTAGTGTAAAGATTACAGCCCACTTGGGCAGTCTCCTTTGGGCATAAGTGAATGACAGATGCCAATGCACAGTCAAAGCCCCAAAAGCAGAATAAAAGCAGGAAATTAAGGAGCATATTGGATGTTCACACAGGTTAACTCCACGATCAGACACATCACGCCCGACACAGTGGGCAATCGCACGCTGATGAAGGTGGTCTATGTCGTGCTAGAGCCGCAATATCAAAGTGCCTTGTCTGCAGCGGTGCGCTCGATTAACCAGAGTAATCCGAACGTTGCGATTGAGATTAGTGGCTATTTGCTTGAAGAGCTGCGTAGCCCTGAAAACTATGAAGCCTTTCAGCAAGATATCTCCGAAGCGAATATATTCATCGCCTCGCTGATTTTCATCGAAGAACTGGCTGACAAAGTAGTTGAAGCCGTACAGCCCCAGCGCGATCGCCTAGATGCCGCCATTGTTTTCCCCTCCATGCCCCAGGTGATGCGGTTGAACAAGCTGGGTAGTTTTTCGATGGCGCAGTTGGGCCAGTCCAAGAGTGCGATCGCCCAGTTCATGCGAAAGCGCAAGGAAAATTCGGGGTCGAGCTTCCAGGATGCCATGCTGAAGCTCTTGCGCACGCTCCCGAAGGTGCTGAAGTATCTGCCTGTGGAAAAGGCACAGGATGCTCGTAATTTCATGCTTAGTTTCCAGTATTGGCTGGGCGGTTCTTCCGAGAACTTGGAAAACTTCTTGCTGATGTTGGTAGACAAATATGGCAACGTCGCGACGAATGGCCAGTTACTCCTGAAGTATGAGGAACCTGTCACCTATCCCGACATGGGCATCTGGCATCCCCTTGCACCCCAAATGTTTGAGGATGTAAAAGAATACCTCAACTGGTATCAGTCCCGCAAGGACATTGACGATGATTTAAAAGACCCCCTTGCCCCCTGCATCGGTCTGGTGCTCCAGCGCACCCACTTGGTCACTGGGGATGATGCTCACTACGTGGCAATGGTGCAGGAGTTTGAATACTTGGGAGCCAAGGTGATTCCTGTATTTTCCGGGGGACTGGACTTCTCCAAGCCCGTGGACGAATACTTCTACGACCCCATCAGCAAAGACCATGCCACTGTGGATGCGGTGGTGTCCCTTACCGGATTTGCTCTGGTCGGTGGCCCTGCCCGCCAGGATCATCCCAAGGCGATCGAGTCCCTGAAGCGACTGAACCGTCCGTATATGGTGGCGTTGCCCCTTGTCTTCCAGACCACGGAAGAGTGGGAGCAGAGCGATTTGGGTTTGCACCCCATTCAGGTGGCATTGCAGATCGCCATTCCTGAGCTAGACGGGGCGATCGAACCAATTATCTTATCTGGGCGGGACGGTGCTACCGGAAAAGCTATTACCTTACAAGATCGGGTCGAGTCTGTCTCTCGGCGGGCGTTGAAGTGGGCAAGCCTACGTCGCCTTCCTCGCATCAAGAAAAAGGTGGCAATCACGGTCTTTAGCTTCCCTCCTGATAAAGGCAACGTGGGCACAGCCGCCTATCTGGATGTGTTTGGCTCCATCTACCGAGTCTTGGAGTCCCTTAAGCACAATGGCTATGACGTCCAAGATTTACCTGACAATGCCGAGTCTCTAATGCTGGAAGTGCTGCATGATGCCCAAGCGCAGTACAACAGCCCCGAACTCAATATCGCCTACCGCATGTCGGTGGAAGAGTATGAACGGCTCACCCCTTACCACAAGCGGTTGGAAGAAAACTGGGGTCCAGCACCCGGACACCTCAACAGCGACGGTCAAAACCTGCTGGTGTATGGAAAAACCTTCGGCAATGTCTTCATTGGTGTACAGCCTACTTTTGGCTACGAAGGCGACCCCATGCGGCTGCTGTTCTCCCGTTCCGCCAGCCCCCACCATGGCTTTGCGGCCTACTACACCTTCCTGGAGCAGGTGTGGAAAGCCGATGCTGTCCTCCACTTCGGCACCCACGGCTCCCTGGAGTTCATGCCGGGTAAGCAAATGGGGATGTCGGGCGAGTGCTACCCTGATAGTCTCATCGGGCACACTCCCAATCTCTACTACTATGCGGCAAATAATCCATCTGAGGCGACTATTGCCAAGCGCCGCAGCTACGCGGAGACCATCAGCTACCTGACTCCTCCCGCTGAGAATGCTGGATTGTATAAGGGGCTGAAGGAACTCAGCGACCTGATTGGTTCCTACCAAACCCTCAAGGACAGTGGTCGAGTGGTGCAGATTGTCAATGCCATCATCGATCAGGCACGGATCTGCAACCTGGATAAGGATATTCATGAATTAGCAGTAGTCGAAGGCGAACAGTCCGGTCTCGAAGCAGCTAGTCTCGAAGCAGAAGAACGGAACACTCTCGTTGGTAAGATCTACATCAAACTGATGGAGATTGAATCCCGCCTGCTTCCCTGTGGCCTGCACGTCATTGGCAAGCCTCCCACGGCAGAGGAAGCCGTTGCTACCCTAGTCAATATCGCCGGCCTCGATCGCCCTGAAGAAGAAATGAAGAGCCTGCCCCGCATCATTGCGGAGAGCATGGGGCGTGACATTGAAGAAGTATACCGGAATAGCGATTGCGGCGTCCTCGATGATGTGCAGTTGCAGTACGACATCACCCAGGCAACCCGCGCAGCCGTAGCCGCAATGGTGAAGGAGCAGACTGATTCTGAGGGGCGTGTCTCCAAAGTCACTAAGTTCAACTTCTTCAACATGGGTAAGAAAGAACCCTGGGTCACTGTTCTGCATGACGCAGGCTATACCCAGGTCAACACCGATGACCTCAAGCCCCTGTTTGAATATCTGGAATTCTGCTTGAAGCAGGTGGTGGCAGATAATGAGTTGGGAGCCTTACTCCAAGCACTAGATGGGCGTTACGTCCTCCCTGGCCCTGGTGGTGACCCCATTCGTAACCCTGACGTTCTGCCCACAGGTAAGAATATTCATGCCCTCGATCCCCAGTCCATTCCCACCACTGCAGCGGTGCAGTCCGCGAAGGTAGTGGTCGATCGCCTAGTAGAGCGGCAAAAGGCAGAAAATGGTGGGCAGTATCCCGAATCCATTGCCTTTGTGCTGTGGGGCACTGACAACATCAAGACCTACGGCGAATCCCTTGCCCAGGTGATGATGCTGATTGGGGTGCGTCCGGTACCGGACTCCCTGGGACGGGTGAATAAGCTAGAGCTGATTCCCCTGAAAGAGCTGGGTCGCCCCCGCATCGACGTGGTCGTGAACTGCTCCGGGGTGTTCCGTGATCTGTTTATCAACCAGATGGCGTTGATTGATCGGGGCGTGAAGATGGCGGCAGAAGCCGACGAACCGCTGGAGATGAACTTCATTCGCAAGCACGCCATGAAGCAAGCAGAAGAGATGGGTATTCACCTGCGGCAAGCTGCTACCCGTGTCTTCTCTAATGCCTCTGGTTCCTATGCGGCAAACGTTAACCTAGCGGTAGAAAACAGCAGTTGGGAAGAAGAGCAGGAACTCCAGGAGATGTATCTGAAGCGCAAGTCCTTTGCCTTTAACTCCGATAACCCTGGCATGATGGATGAGTCTCGCGACGTGTTTGAGTCAGCACTGAAGACGGTGGATGTCACCTTCCAAAACCTCGATTCGTCAGAGATTTCCCTGACGGATGTGTCTCACTACTTCGACTCTGACCCGACTAAACTAGTGAGCAACTTGCGGGGTGACGGTAAGAAGCCTGCTTCCTACATTGCGGATACGACAACCGCAAACGCTCAGGTGCGCAGTCTCTCCGAAACTGTCCGACTGGATGCCCGCACCAAGATGCTGAACCCGAAGTGGTATGAGGGGATGCTTTCCCACGGCTATGAGGGTGTGCGGGAACTGTCGAAGCGGTTGGTGAACACCATGGGCTGGTCAGCAACGGCGGGTGCGGTCGATAACTTTGTTTATGAAGATGCTAACGACACCTTCATCAAGGACAAAGCCATGCGCGATCGCCTGATGAACCTTAATCCCAACTCGTTCCGCCGCATGGTGACAACACTGCTGGAAGCCAATGGTCGCGGCTACTGGGAAACCAGCGATGAAAACCTGGAATTGCTTCAGGATCTCTACCAGGAGGTCGAAAACCGCATCGAAGGCGTCGAGTAATTTCCAACTGACAGGTGGGGCGATCAGCATCGCCCCACCTGTCAGAATTTATTTAATTCTTGATCCTTCGTAGCGTTGCTTATTTCAAGTTAACGCCGACACCGCCTTGCAGGGAGGCTGCAACGCCACCACCCTGGTCATAGGCATCGAAAGCAATAATGCTATTGCCAAAAATCATCAGCCGACTATTGGGCAAAGCATAGTCAATGCCAGGCTGCAAGACAAATGCCGTCTGGTTACCAATCGGAGATGCATCATCACCGTCATCGCTGTCTTGAATAGCGACCCCAGCGCCCACATAGAGATCGGTCTGCCAGTTGATGGGGAAGTCGTAGGAAACAGTCGGCACAAACGCATTTGTATCTGTGAATACGAGGGCTTGCCCTCGTAGAGAAATGGGCAACTTCACAAATCGATAGCGTCCAGCAATGGAAACAGCAACGTCTTGGTCTTCGAGTTCGCCTTCTCCGGAGGTCACACCGACAGAAGCACCGACACCCACATAGCTACCGTAGGCTGCCTGAGCCTCAGCCGACTTCGGCGTGGATACAACGACACCAGCGGCTATCGCACTTCCTAGGATGGCAACCCCAGCATATTTCAAACCTTGAATTGGGTTGAGCTTTTTCATTCGTTTTTGCTCCGTAACGTTTTTCCCATGCTCAGTTGCCGAAACTATACTCCAAGTTTCTAGAAATAGCCACTTTTTGGGGCATCTCAACTGCTGCAAGCTGCTAGAGTGCGTTTACCCAGTCTCCCCCATCACGGGCGATCGCCCTTTTCTCTAAAAAATTCTTCAATCAAAGCATTGACTCGGTTAGCCTCCTCATGGTGTACCCAGTGGGTTGCTTCGTCGATGAAAACTAGCCGTCCGTTCTCACAGAGATCGATGCTGGGCTGTGCCAATTCTCTGCCCAAAAATTGATCCTGTATGCCCCAGATCATCAGCGTGGGCACAGAGACGCGTGGATTGCTTAGGGGAGCCGAGGGACACTGGATGGCAGCTCGATACCAGTTGACCATAGAGGAATACGCCCCTGGCTCAGCCCAGGCCTTGCGATACATCTCTAAGTCATGGGGGGTAAAGGTGCCGGGGCGGCTACTCTGCTCCAGGGCTTTTGCAGGGATATCCCAATGGTTCAGTTGGGCGATCGCCTCAGGTAGCCACGGGATTTGAAAGAAGAAGATGTACCAGCTTTTCTGCAACTGGGCCATGCTTTGCTGCAGTTGTGCTTGCATCACCGTTGGATGAGGAACGTTGATAATCACCATTCGTTCCACCCGCTCAGGATATTGAGCTGCTAACCACCAGGCGACTGCTGCCCCCCAGTCGTGTCCCACAATGAATGCTTTATCATGTCCTGCTGCATCTATCAAGCCAATGGCATCGACGGCCAGCTTATCCACAGCGTAGGCGGCGATGCCTTCTGGTTTGTCGCTGTGGTTGTAGCCCCGCTGATCCGGTGCCCAGACCCGGTAGCCTGCTGCTGCTAGCGCAGGGATTTGGTGCCGCCACCCATACCAGAACTCGGGAAATCCATGCAGCAAAATCACCAGAGGGTCAGATGGCGCTCCCTCAGAAACGACATGAAGTTGAATGCCATTGGTGCTGATTCGCTGATGCTTCATGGGCATGTGCCTTGTGACAGTGATCAAGAATGAGGTTCTAGAAGGACACGGTGTTTACTAGTCGCAGAGTGCCTGCTGATTCATTCTCTATTGTCTGATACCTTGTCTGAGGCGTCTATGGGAACAGTAGTGTCATCGGCAGTGGGATTGGGAGCAGCATCTAGAGCTGCCTCTAAAAAGGGCGTCAGGACGTTTCGCGACGTAACGTACCACAGGGTGACAATCAGGCTGAGATGGACCACCAACGTGATTTGAGCGTAGGGCGTTACAGAAAAGTCATAAATTTTTACCCAGTCCCCTTCAAATCCTGTAAAGGAAAACAGCGGATAAAAGAGGAGCGAATAGCCTAACTCAATAATGGCAAACGAATACAGCAGTTCCTTGATGACTTGCTTTTTGGCGATAAATATCGGTGGCAGAGCCAGCAATCCAATGGCAACTGACACGACGTTCCCACTGAGGGCAATCCACCAGTAGCCGACAGAACTGAAATATCCACTAGGAACAACGTATCCCCAAAAGACTCGCCACTGAAACTCTGCCACCGTTCCGCCTATCTGCCATGTGGCGATCGCATGGCCCAATTCGTGGAGCAAAACCCCGATGGGAATGAGTAAAAACAGTGCTGTCCGCTGAATCAAAAACCGATCCAACGCTGTCACCTCATCGTCCCAAAAGCTTTTCCAATTCTTGCTCAAGCGCCAAAGGGTGTCGAAGCTGAGAATGCTGTAGGCAATGGAAATCCAGTCAAATACAGAAAGTGTCATGAATGACTATGCTCCTCGTGTCGTCAGTGCGTTTCTCTGTGTTCATTGCTTTCATCAGTAGCTTGGCACAAACAAAACCCATAAAGCCCTGCGCCGCCTGCGCCGCTCCACTAAAATTGGGTTCAAGTTATTTAATTCTCGTTCCTTAGGGATTTGCAAGACAATAAAGTACCCGGAAAAGAGCAGCGGGCGCAGCCCGCTGCTCTTT
>CAYXJG010000291.1:0-7211 GCA_964465285.1 uncultured bacterium | reverse complement strand
GAGCGCGCGCCAAACCCCTATCTTTGCGTTGTGAATTTGAGAACTTTGCCAAGTCGTGTATCTTTATATTTAGCCGCAGATCCCTAATGGGTTTTCAAGCAGAGTCTACATTTTCTGAAGGGAAGAGTGGAGGCGTAGCGTTTAGCGCATGGATTATCGGGATGCTGGAGTTGACGTGGAGGCAGGGCGATCGTTCGTCCAGCGCATCCGTAATACAGTTGAGGCGACCCATCGTCCCGGCGTATTGGGCAACTTGGGAGGGTTTGGCGGGTTTTTCCAGCTTCCCACGGGCTACCACGAACCCGTTCTGGTGTCTGGCACCGATGGCGTCGGGACAAAGCTAAAAATTGCTCACCAGATCGATCGCCATGACACTGTTGGGGTAGATCTGGTTGCCATGTGCGTCAACGATGTGCTGACCTCTGGAGCTGAACCGCTGTTTTTCCTCGACTATGTGGCGACGGGAGCCTTGAAGCCTGAGCAGTTGGAACAGGTGGTGACGGGTGTGGCGACAGGCTGCCATCAGGCGGGGTGTGCCTTGCTCGGCGGCGAAACGGCGGAGATGCCGGGATTTTACCAGCCGGGTGAATATGACCTGGCAGGGTTTTGTGTCGGCATGGTTGAAAAGGCACGTATTCTGGATGGCTCCGCAGTGCAGGTGGGGGATGTGGCGATCGCCCTTCCTAGCACGGGCCTTCACAGCAACGGGTTTAGCCTGGTGCGAAAGATTATCGACGCCCAGGGATATGGCTGGGGCGATCGCCCTACAGCCCTAGGTAGCACGTCCCTGGGCGACCTGCTGTTGACCCCGACGCAAATTTACGTCCTTCCTGTTCTGAGTGCCCTCAAGACGGGACTCCCCATTCATGGCATGGCGCATATCACCGGGGGAGGACTTCCTGAAAACCTGCCCCGGAGCCTTGCGCCTGGGCAATCCATTCGCCTTGATACCTCCAGTTGGGCGATTCCCCCCATCTTCGAGTGGCTGGCGGCAGAAGGCTCAGTCAGTGAGGAAGCCATGTTCAATACCTTCAACATGGGCATCGGGTTTGCCATCATCGTGGCACCCAGCGCAGCAGATGCAGCCATTCAGCTCTTTGCTCAGCACAATATCGCTGCCTGGGTCGCAGGAGAGGTCATTGAAGGGGACGGACAGGTTATCTTTAATACCGCGGGTTAGAAACGAGAACTCAATCACAGGAACCAAACTTCTACAGGGATTCACGCCGCGTCACCCCAAAAAATTGGATGTCACCTAGCTCTAAGGATAAAGCCAGCTAGACAAAGGGCTTAAGCCCCTTGTTATGTGAAACTTATGGAGCCCTAACTCCTCGATTGACTGACAAAACTCTTGAAACCCTCATTCTGCCCTAGATTGGGCTGCCGTGAAGAAGCCCAACACCCATGATTCACTCATCTCTTCGATCCTGAGCAAGAGGTAATCATGCAATGGAAAAGATAGCCCAATATCGCCACTGGATTCAGCAGGTATTGACAGAGCATGACCAGCTTGAGCCGTCCTATGGGGATTTGCTGTGATGTTGGGCGATCGCTGTTCGTTTTTCTGCCTTCTGCCTTTCCCTGGAGTTTGAACAAATTTCTCTCCGATGGAACTGGAACAACGGACTAAAGAGGCTGAAAACCATATATTCAGACGGGCTGGGGTGCCTGATCGGGCATCGCCATCGGCAGCCCTGAGATAATCCCCATCAGGATACGGGTCAGGGGTTCAAGTTCATCGGGGATGCGGTAGAGCGTCAGGTCTTCCATCAGGTGATGGGTGCCCCGTTGAAAGACGCCAAACTGCCAGATTTGCCCTGTACTGACCGCGCCATAAAGCACAGGCGAGTCACTGTCCGTCCACTGATCAAGGGCAATCAGCTCTGCTCCCAATTGGGTGAAGCCCGTGTAGAGGTTTTCTCGCTTTGCCTCAATGATGAGTAGATTGCTCGCCTGAAAGTAATAGTCGAAGGTGCCCTTGAGCCAGGAATTGATTGAGAGGGGATACTCGACCCGGACTTTTTGTTGGGTGCGTTGGCAGATGTCGCTCAAAATGGGCGCAATCAGGAACTCTCGTCGGGCCTGTTCGCTGCTGATGGTGGTGAACTGAAACGCGGCATTAAGGCGATCGCCCAACTCCTGCAAGTTCAACTCTCCGGGATACTGGGGTAAGGAGATGCGCTGAGATGAAATCGTGCAGCCCAAATCAGCCAGAATATCATCCCGCTCATAGGGCAACTCCGCATAGCGAGCGAAGGTGTAGCTTTCATTGGGGTTAAGGATCTTAGGCGTGTGAGGCATGGTGAAACAGGAGATATCGGCTGAACTGCCCCTATTCTAAAGTTAAGCAACGAGGATTAAATAGAATCCAATTTTGTTGGCGCAGCGATGCCGCGCCGCGCCAACAAAATTGGGTTGGAACGCCACCGATGATCATCTATGCGCCCGATGCTGCCCTGGGTTATATTCCACTATCTGCCCTGCATGATGGCGATCGCCCTTCTCGCAAAGTTCCTACGCCAGACGACTTAGCAAGTTTCAGGCAAGAATAGGGATTTGGCGCGCGGAGCGCGCGCCAAATCCCTATTCTTACGTCGTGAATTGAGAACTTTGCCAAGTCGTGTACGCCAGAGCAATGGGATGCTGAGCTGTTTCCTTAACTCCAAGCTGCAAAGCAAACCCTTGATGCAAAAGGGGGCGATCGCACGATTGAGTTGGTGGGTAATCGCCCCCTGATGATGACCACGACTTGGCAAGTTTCAAGAAAAAACAGGGGTTTGGGGCGCGCTCAGCGCGCCCCAAACCCTTATTCTTGCGTTGTGCATTTGAGAACTTTGCCAAGTCGTGACTTATTACGAAATTCTGCTTGTTCGGTTTTGAAAAATAAGGAAAACCTAAATTTTTTTAGGGATGTCAGAATCTCTATTGTTAAGGTAGGTGCAATCCTTATGAATAAGCCTCGCCTGTGAGTCAGCAATTTTGGCAAGCAAAGCTTTGGGGACTGCTTCGCAAATTTCCCCTTGCTTCAATTAGTGATTTTTCCGTACTCGACCCATCGCCCCTTCTGGATGCATTGATATGTATGCAAGGATGGAACGAGTCTGCTCCCGATTGTTCAATACGCTTGTGTGAGCCGATTGCGGCTGCAAGCGATCGCGCTGCCATTAGCTATCTTGAGCCGAATTCGGGGTTGGGATATGGCTCTGATGGTCTGGAAATTCATCATTTACTCTCTGGTCGTGATCAACACCTCAAGCTTGATCAGTGGCATGACTGGCTATTGCAGCAGAATGGCGATCGCCACCAAGCACTGCAAGGTCTTGCTATTAGCGCCATTCCCGAATCGATTCGGCAAGAGTCAGACCCTAAGAAGGTGTTCTGGTGGTTTTGGCGCTGTTATCTACCTGCACTACAACGGCATCCTCTCCAGAGCGATCGCCCTGAACCAGATTCACTGTCACCTTCAGAAGATTCATTAGCACTGCTACCGAGCGATCCTCGATTTCCTGATGCCTCTTGCTGGAGCCATTCCACCATGACATCAGCCATCGCTGGTTCTCTTAACGGATACCCAACTGCTAACGAAGGAGAAACGAATTCTGAACCTGCAAACTCTTCCCATCCCCATGTTGCTATTTTCAGCTTCTCTCCAATCCAAGAGCTAATCAAAGCCAGCCGTAAAATGCGAGACTTTTGGGCTGGCTCATGGGTATTGCACTATCTATCGGCCAAAGTTTGTTGGGCGATCGCCCAGAAATATGGCCCGGATACACTTTTATATCCTTGCTTGTATGAGCAGCCATTGATTGATCACTGGTTGAGAGAAACCTATCCAGAACCTGCATTCACCGACTACATCACGGAACCAACTCCTAGAGCTTTGCTAACAGCAGGTTTCCCAAATGTGCTGGTGATGATTCTGCCAGATAACGGGAAAGCAAAAGAAAACCCAAACAAAAATCTTGTGCAGTCTGCGTTGGCCTATGCAGAACAGACCTTACGCAACGAGTGGCAGCGCTTAGGAGATAATGTGCTCGGCTACTTACAGAAAGGAGAGAAGCAGAAGTGGATGAAAGCTTTAAATTCTCACACCTGGCATGATTGGCTGAAAAATCAGTGGCAGTTTTATTCTGTGGCTCTGCCCATTGGCGATCGCACAACTGATTTGTCCAAAGCTTTGAGCGATATAGACTCCTGGGCAGCTCAGCAAAATCGATTTTCATCCCCAGATGCAGCCCTCTTTCAAGGGGAGAAAGGGCAGATTGAACTGAGCTTTTTTCAAGCAATAGCCAACGCTCAGCAAACAAATGGAGAGGTGAATGTTGGCTCTTGGTGGCCCAAGATTTTTGAACAGACCCGTGCTGGCTTAGGCGCTGTGAAAACAGCACGTACCTGGAAAGTGCCAACTGCCTATAGTGTGAGATCGTCTATTTCTGGCATTGGCCCTGCCGTCGCCACGAGAGCAGACGATGGCACTGACTGGGTTCCCGAAGGCAGAGTTGGTGACCTTTGGGAGAAAAGCATGGGTATGTTTGATGGGACAGAGATGCTGAATGCGACAGAAGTGCTGAAGCGAGGATTACATAAAATCCTGGGGCATGACCTATTTGGTGTTGACCCCAAAAATCTGCCCGATCGAGTGCCTCTCTTTTATCCAGATTTGACAGCAGGGGCTGCTGGATGGCTCCGCAGAATGGAGGAAGAAGGGAATCAAGACGCAATTAATGCTTATCGAGGTTTATGTCAGGAAATTAAGGAATACTTTCCCTGGATCACGGAAGGGGATGAATCGCCAGGAAAGTTGCCCTGGGGAATTCCTTGGGTGACTGAACATAACAAAGACTGGCTGAATGCTCGCCTCCTTAATCCCGGATGGGCAGGTGCTGACTATAATCCTGACCCGCCGGAAGCGGATCAGCCTTGGACGAAAGGCGATCGCAAACAGGCAAAACAAGAAACCCTGCGCCAACTCAGAGCCAAGGTTGAAGAGTGGTTTTCACCCGGCAATAACCCCACAGATTGGTATGTGTTAGCCGCAGGGGATGGAGATGGCATGGGCAAATGGCTCAATGGTTCCAAGCTTGATCTCTATTCCAAGTATGTTGCAAAACAACTCAATGCTGATGTTTCTGATCCTGATGTGGAAGAAACGCTGAATGCCTTTTTGACGGGGGTGCAAAAGCGCATGGGGCCAGCAAGTCACAGTGCCTTGAGTCGTGCTTTACTGGATTTTTCGAATCGACTGCTTCCCCATCTCACCGAAGAGCGCTATGCCGGACGCCTCATTTATGGAGGGGGTGATGATGTCTTGGCCTATACCAATCTTTGGGAATGGGATGGCTGGCTTTGGGATATTCGTCAGTGCTTCTGTGGTGGAAATGATGATGGTGGAATGTTTGAGAATCATGGCGATTATTGGCAATGGAAGCATGAGGTTGGAACGAAACCTGATTCATTGCCCAATCGACCACTATTCACCATGGGCAACCAAGCAACGGTCAGTTTTGGCATGGTCATCGCCCATCATTCTGTGCCATTGGCGATCGCCCTAGAGAACCTCTGGGACGCAGAATCTAAGGCAAAGAAACATCATGTTTATCCCCCAGATCCAAAGCCAGGAGAATCTGAGCATTCCAACAACGGCAAGAAAGATGCGGTGCAGGTGCGGGTCATCTACGGCAATGGCAATGTGCTGAAAGCCACCAGTAAGTTTCAGGTCTTTCAGCAATGGCGATCGCTCCTGCAACCCCGCTCGGAGAATGGTCATATTTTCAATCCAGAACCCTCTTTATTTGAGCAAGCAGCCCAAATCTTGAAACAGCATCCCATTCCTATTCGAGAAGCGATTCAGTATTGGGTAAATGCATTTTGCGATCGCCGGGAGCAACTATCAGAGAATCAGGATAGAGCAGCATTTCAAGAGGTTTTCCAACAGTTCTTAGAAACTCATTGGGATTGGCATCGTCTGGTTGGCGATGACGCTGAAATAACCGCGAGAACAGGAGATCAAGAAATTCAAAACTGGTTAAAGCTGGCTGCATTTGTGTTGCGCAACCGCGACATTAAGCCCAGAAAAACGATATCTGAGGAGGTCAAATGACCAACCCATCGCCCCCTAAGTTCTGGTATACCCTTACTCCACTGGATATTTTGCTGTTTCGAGATGCAAAACCCTTTACCCCAGGTGAACGTGCTTGGGCAGGCAGTGTTTTCCCGCCAACAGGCCATGCGATCGCCGGAGCTATGCGAGGTGTATTGGGTGAAGAGAATCTCAACATCACCGGGCCGTTTCTCTGCTTTCAAGGTGAAACATTATATTTCCCCGCTCCATTGAGTTTTTATGGTGATGAGCATTTGGTGCCAGTGGATTGGGTTGATAATCTAGCCTTTGCCCAGGCCCTGAGTCCCCCCAACCAGCCACGCCCACTCGTGACCGCTGCCGGGTATCCCTGCCAACAATCGAAATCGTCTTCAGGGAAGAAACGACGCCCCTATTTACCAATAGAGGCGATCGCACAGTATCTCAAAGAGGGCAACATTGATCCTGTCCATTGGGAGGTTAAGCATAAAAGCGAAGCAGAACCGTGGGTTGTAGAAACTCGGCCTCATAATGCGATTGTTCCGGGGACTCGCCAAGTGAAGGACGCGGATGGATACTTTGTCGAAAATGCGATTCGACTTTCCCCCGGTTGGAGCTTAGCGATTGGACTCAATCAAGAAATTGAGACCCCCATCGCCGTTCGCTTAGGTGGGGAAGGGCACCGAGCTATTCTCAAACGCTGTGAGCCAGACACTCTAGGCAGCCAATGGGATGAGTTGGCTCAACTGTCTCGCCAGAATTTTCAGGCGTCTCAGACTGCCTATGAAAACTCTCCTGGGGCAAGTCCTCCTGATAAAGACAGTCGGGCGATCGCTTACTTAGTGACCCCAGGCGTCTTTACTCGAAAAGATGATGGACTGTCGATGTGTAAGCCCTGGCCTTGGGAATGGAAACTAGCCCACACTGCTAACGGGAATCAAACGCCAGGTTCATTAGTGAGTGTTGCAACAGAGAAGCCCCAACCCATTAGCTGTCGAATCCGAGAAACAAAGGATGAAAAACAAAAAGACACCCCAAAATCTCAGCGTGATAGCATCCCGGCTCCTCAGGTATTCGCTGCTCCTCCTGGAAGTGTGTATTACCTGAACTATGCAGAAGGTCTGTTTCAAGA
>CAYXJG010000290.1:0-7224 GCA_964465285.1 uncultured bacterium | reverse complement strand
TGCGCCGCCACTCAACACATTTGGGTGTGCTTAACCAATTTGCACACCGCTATAGATTTTGGAGTTTGGATTTTGGACGAGGTCGTGTGGGACGGGGACTAATTGTGATCAGTGGGCCGACGGCAACTGGGAAATCGGGGTTATCTATGGCGATCGCCCAACGATTTAAGGAACAGGGCATAAACGCCATTATTCTCAGCGCAGATTCCCGCCAGATCTATCGGGAATTCGACATCGGTACCGCCAAGCCCTCCCCTGCCGACCAGCAAGCGGTTCCTCACTTTTTCATTGACATATGCGACCCGACGGAGACATTGACCCTGGCAGACTATCAGGAACGTGCCCAGGCAATTATCGAATGGTGTCATGGTCAGTGTGGATTAGCAGGGGGAGAATCTGATGGGGTGATGGAAGCAGAGGATGAGAGTAGGAAGGTCAGAGGAGGAGAGAATGTCAACCTCGGCCAAACTCAGCCCAGTCTAAAATCTAAAATCCAAAATCCAAAATTCAAGATTCCTCCGAATTGCGTTCCCTTGCTGGTTGGCGGCACGGGACTGTACATCAAATCTATTGTGCGGGGGTTGACCATTCCTCGCGTGCCGCCCCATGCCAAGTTGCGATCGCAGTTGTCATCTCTGGGACAACCTCACTGTTATGCCCTGCTGCAGCAAATTGACCCAGATGGGGCGAAGCCGATTCACCCTAACGACCAGGTTCGCACCCTGCGAGCACTTGAGGTATTTTATGTCACAGGGATTCCCATCTCTCAGCAACAGGGGGAATCGCCGCCGGGCTATCCCATCTTGCAACTGGGGCTGGATTGCGATTCTCCTGAGCGTCTGCATCAGCGCATACAAAATCGGACAGAGCAGATGATTGCAGCGGGGTTTGTGGATGAGGTTCGTACCCTGCGTCAACGCTATGGTGCTAATCTGCCTCTGTTGAAGACCCTGGGATACCGGGAGATGGGAAACTATCTGGATAGGGACGTATCTCTGAAGGGGGCGATCGCTCAGACAGCTACCCACACCCGGCAATTTGCCAAACGTCAGCGCACTTGGTTTCGGGCTGATCCCACCATCGAATGGCTTGACACCGATGATCCAGATCTCGTCAAACACACTTGGGATCGCATTCAGCAGTTTTTCAAGAAATGTAAAGGGACATGCGGCAAGACATCTGGTTAGTAGCAATCTCTGACAGAAGGGCGGCGGGCTGCCTCTTGCACTCTTCCGCTGGATAGGCACTCTTCCGCTGGATAGTGTGACTGACTGCGTGTAAGCACTCTGAGCTAGGGTTCTCTACCGTGAAGCTTTCGTAAATTAGTTGCTATACTAATATGAACAAGTAGGTGAGCATCATTAACGACACAGCCCGTAGAACCCTGCGCCGCCCAGGCGGTGGGCAACGCAGAGTTTTACACCCCATTTTTAATCGTGCCAAGCTACTCATCTACTCAACAACACGGACTATGCAACAATACGGACTATGCAACAGTACGGATTATGAAGATCACTAGGAGTCGGCCAAACGAACTTTGAGCAGTTTCCAGAGGACTAGAGCGTGAGGCGTGCCCCAGCTAAACCCTATTGGGCTAACTCCTGGTTTGATTCCTGAAAAAGATTTTGAAGGTGCAAGGGAGCCTGTGTCTGCCTGTACCTTACAAAACTTAAATGAGATCGTCATAAAATGGGATTGTCATAGAGATGCTTGAGGATCAAGAGTTGAATAAAGTCCAGTTTTGATGGAGCGACGCAGCAATGCCGCGCCACCAATGCATAGCTCAAGATGTGATTCAGATGATTTAATTCTCGTTCCTTATTGGAAGCTGAGTAGACCCTTTGACCTGAAGGTTTAAGTACAGGTCACCATTTAAGGCCGTTCTTGGGACACACGTGTATGCATCGAGATAGTATTGATCGGTTTGAGGTTCAGACGATACCTACGACAACTGGGCACAAACGGTTAGGAGCATACCTGATCGAAGCGGGACTGATTAACGAAGCTCAGGTTTCAGTTGCCCTGAATGACCAAGAAGCGACAGGGATGAAATTTGGAGAGGTGCTGGCTACTCGGGGTTGGATTAAGCAACAGACCATTGAATATTTGATGAAGAAAATTGTTCTCCCCGAGCGCAAAGCGCGCGCGCGCAAAGCACAGCAAGCAGGAAATGGCGGAGCAACCCGCCCACCTTCTGCTCATGTCTCAACGGTGAAAGTATTGCCCAATCAGAACAGGCATCCTTCTCAACCTGCCCGATCGGCATCGTCAACCGCTTCTCGGTCATCTACCAAACCGTCTACCGCAGCTAAGCCTGAGGACTCCTCATTTACTCGGCGAGAAGCTCCCATCACTAAGCCGCTACCGTCCGTGTCCAGTGGCGATGGCGATGTAAGCTGGGTTGGTTAATTGGCACAATGAAAGGCCCGTAAAGCCCTGTGCTGCCCCTCTCCTTTGGTATCTTTATTTAGCTGCAAATCCCTTACCTACCTATTCTTCACCTACTTGGGGACTTGTAAGAAAATAAAGTACCCGGAAAAGAGCAGCGGGCTGCGCCCGCTGCTCTTTTCTTCCGGTATCTTTTTTAGCCGCAGATCCCTTATTCTTCATGGATGAGTTTCAGTAGCTCATCCGTAGACATCTTGCCACTCATGTCTGCTCCTTCAAGGAGACTATCAGCCAGATCGCGTTTCTGGCGGTGCAAGTCTACAATTTTATCTTCAATTGTACCTTTGGCAACGAGGCGGTAAATCGTGACTGGACGCTGCTGCCCAATGCGATGGGCGCGGTCAGACGCCTGGTCTTCTACCGCCGGATTCCACCAGGGATCCATATGAATCACATAGTCTGCAGCGGTGAGGTTAAGTCCAGTGCCCCCTGCCTTGAGGCTGATCAGGAACACGTCGCCCTCCCCCGCCTGAAATGCATTAACCCGCTGCTTCCGTGCCTTGGCCGGAGTGCTGCCATCCAGGTATTGGTAGCTCACCTCTCGCTCGTCCAGGTACTCTCTCAAAATGGTGAGATGATCAACAAACTGGCTAAAGACAAGGGCTTTGTGGTTGTTGCCCAGGAGTTCGTCCAGAATTTCGCCAAAGACTTCCAGCTTGGCACTGGGAAGGGGGGTGTCTTGGGTCACCAACTTGGCATTGCAGCAGGCCCGACGGAGCCGCATGATGGCCGCCAGCACTTGCAGGTGCTTGGCTCCTGCTGCCGCATCGCTTTCGGATAGGGATTCGATGGCTTCGCGCCGCAGGGCTTCGTAGAATGCCATTTCATTTTTGCTAAGTTCCACATGGAGGGTGACCTCCGTGCGAGAGGGCAGCTCATCCAGCACCTCGCTTTTAGTGCGCCGCAGAATGAAAGGTTGGATCAGCTTCTTCAGGCGGTTTCGTGCCTGTTTGTCCTGGTAACGCTCAATGGGATTGGCAAACTTTTGGTTGAACTGCTCCAGGGAACCCAGCAGCCCTGGGTTGATGAACCGAAACTGGTTCCACAGTTCTCCCAGATGGTTTTCAATGGGCGTACCCGTTGTAATGACCTTGAAGCCCCCCTGGAGATTCATCGCGGCCTTGGAGCGTTTGGTCGCCATGTTTTTGATCGCCTGGGCTTCGTCCAGCACGATGGTTTGCCACTCGACCTGAGCCAGCATCCCCGCAACGTCTTCCTGCTGCAAGAGGCCATAGCTGCACACCAGCATGTCGAAGGGCTGGAGACTGTCAAGGAGTTTTTGGCGATCGCCACTACCAAATTGAATTGGATTCAGCGTCGGGGCAAACTTCTCTGCCTCGCTGATCCAGTTGGCACAGACAGAGGTCGGGGCTACAATCAGCGTCGCGCCATCCGGGGCGCGGGTCAGAATCACCGCCAGGGCTTGCAGGGTTTTACCCAGACCCATATCATCTGCCAGGCAGCCCCCGACACCCCAGTGCGCTAGCCGCGCCAGCCACTGAAAGCCTTCTATCTGATAATCTCGTAGCTCTGCCTGGAGGGTGGAGGGTAGCTCTGGCTGGAAGTGCTGGAGGTCTTTGAATTTTTGGAGATGCTCTTTCCAGTGCTTGTCAGCCTTAAGGTCGCCGACTTCATCCATCCAGTCTTCCATCGCCAGGGATGCGAGGGGATGGAAACGATAGCCCTTACCGCTTTTCTCTGAATAGGCACGGAGGTCATCGAGCCGTTTGCGAAACTCCTGGGTGAGAGCGAGAAATTGTCCGTCCCCCAGGGCAACAAATCGTCCGGGGCTTTGCTCAAGCAGTTCCATCAGACGCTGCATATCAAGCACCTGGTCGTCGCTCACCTGCAACTCGCCGCTAGCAGCAAACCAATCTCGTTGTCGATTGATGTTGAGGCGAAAACTGCTGACCCCCGTCTCAGGAGACACTCGGAACCGTTCACCCTCTGGCCATTCTACAACCAACCGGGGGCCGCTCTGCTCATTTTGAGCTTCCTCTAGGTCTTCGCTCTCGTGGCCAGATAGAGCATTGCTGGCCTGCTGAATCTCCAGCAGAAGTTCCAGACAGTCCTCTGGTTCCTCGACTATCCATTCTCCGTCGTATTCTTCTGCCTCATTGAGAATCGAGCAGTGGTTTAACACTTCATCGGCTAGGGTGGTCTCCTGCCCCAGGTCACGGGTAGTTTGCAACCGCTTTCCCTGCACTTCGCCAATAACCATTCCCCCCCCCTTACCGGGACGATAGTAGGGGCCACCCTCGGCAAAGGGACGCACCAGCAGCGCCACTTTCAGCCCTCCTCCAGTAGGTAGAAGATGCAGGTGAGGAGAGGGGTCAGCCTCCACTTCTTCGGCACTCTGTACATCGCCACCAATGTCTGAATGCACTGTCACCAGCCTAGAGACTGCCCCAATTGCATCCAGAACCCGTTCCTGGGCGCTGACAGGCACATCGAGCTGGTTTTTCGCACCGAGAATTTGGGCGATGTGGCGATGTTCATCGGTAATGTCAATGACTTTCAGCCGAGTCGGGGTCTCCTTGGTGATGAGCAGGTCTTTGTCTATGTCAATGGGTGGTGAAAAGGCGAGGCTCAGCCACCCATCCTGTTTTTTCTTAACCAGTAGCTCAGGCTCGGCTTTGACAATCTCCACACGAGTGGTGGGAGAGTCTTCCCAAAATACATGGGGATGCCCAGCGAGGTCGAGGAAAACGCGATCGCCAAAGGTGAACTGGGTCGGCCCGTAGTAGTAGCCAGAATCTGCCTCAATGTGGGCACAGATGCGGAGATCTTGAGGGGTCAAGTAGTTAAAGCTGCTCTGCTCAGACGCTAGACGCTTGAGGGCAATGGGACGGCCTTTGCTCCAGCCGCCACCCTTGGTAATCTTTTGCTCCCTGGGCTGCAACACAAATCCCATCGTAGGATATAGCGTCAGAAACCAGGCTAAGCGGTAAATGCGACCGGGTGAATGCTGAATCGTTTCCGAGTCCTTCCGCAAGCTTGTTAGCGCATTTAGGCACAGTTCCCAGGCTTCCTTAGGCTGAACCAACGCTACCAGGGGATGGCGCGTAATTGCGTCGCTAAAGGGTTCGCGCAAAGACTCCAGTTTCTTGCCCACGTTGCTGCGGGGGCTAACCTGTGCCACAAGTTCGGCAGCCTGCAGTGCAAGCCAGTCATACCCCGATTCCCGGGCCTGGTCATAGAAGGGATTCAAGACCTTCGGCAGCCGCTGCTTGGCTTTGTCGATATCAACCCAGTACAGGCATAAAGCACTGACCAGGGTTTCAATGCTGTGCGCCTTTTCCACGGAGGGCAACGGCTGCGCGGCGAAAAGATCTTTGTTAGACAAGTCGCCCTGTAACACTTTGATCACATTGATGATTTTTTGATAGCTGGCTTGTAGCCAGTGGCCGTCTTTTTTGGCGATCGCCATGGCGCAGGAATGAGCCTCTTTTAGATGCTCGCTATCTCCTTGTTTGATCAGAGCAAGCACATAAAAGAGGCCCGGTAACCCGTTGAAGAATTTCTTCTTGCCCTGGGCTTTCCGAAATGCTTTCAGTCCCGCTGCCATATAGTTAATGGCCTTGTCATAATCGCCCTCCAAGACGTTCAACCAGCCTTCATAGGGCATCGCCTCATCTCGATAGGTGCGGGTTCCATAGGCATCAAACAAGCGTTCCATGTGGCGTCGAGCATCGGCAAACCTTCCACTCAGCAGCAGATGCTCCATAAAAATAACGTCCAGAAAGTGGGAGCGATCGCCCTCTGGCTTTGTACAATGCTGATACAGCAAATCAAACACTTGGGACATGGGCTTCAGGTTGAGGAGTGAATCACTCATCATACTTGCGATGCCCGTTTCAAAGAGGGAATGAGGAAGGCGAGAAAACCACTCGGCATCAAAGGGATTTTTAAACACCCGATGAATGACATCTTCCATCGTGACGGGCTCACGCCGATAGCCATAACGGTTATAGGTGTCAAAAAGCTGAGGAATGGTTTCCGGCTTATTGCCGTAAATGGCAATCCGCACCTCCCGAATCAGTTGGCGCTCGCTGGTAAAGTACATTGGCCCACGGCTCCACTGATTTCTCACGGGAAAGGTCTGGCGAACCGCTTGAACAAACCTGTCAAATTTCCCTGTCCGAGTTAGGTCTCGGGTTGCGATTTCAACTAGTAGAGGGTGGCATTGCGGGCCTTGATTGACGTCCTGAATTAACACCCCATTTTTTAGCAAATGCTCTAGATGGGGGCGCAACGACGACGCATTAAAGGTATAGCCTCGTTTGTCTTGAAATCCCAAGGAGCTGAAGCATGCAGCAAATGTAGCTCGGTTAACAGGCTCATAAATCACTGAAAAGAGCTGAACAATGGCCTGATCGATGGGCGATAGTTCACCGTAGGCTTCGATGAGTAGATTGCGGACTGTTTCGGTATCAAGATTCTTATTGGGCATAAGCGTTGATCGGCAAGAAGCGGAAAAAGGCGGAGGAAGACAAAAGTAGATAAGTAGGTGAGCACAATTAACTATAAAACCCGTAAATCTCTGCCCTGCAAGCGGCGCGGGGAGTTACATCTAATTTGCAATTGTGCCAAGCTGCTGATTAAAAGCAAGTATCAGTCAAGTGTCAGTAATAATGGGACAGATCCCAGGCATGAGGCGGCCAACAATCAAGGCAACGCCTTGTAAAGATTTCGATACAGCCTACATTATCATCTGTGTCAACGCATCAATATGCAGACAGCAGTTCTCATTTTAGGAAGCTTCGCGCCCTACAG
>CAYXJG010000289.1:0-7228 GCA_964465285.1 uncultured bacterium | reverse complement strand
CAAACCGTGAAACCCTCTCTTAGAGAGGGTTTCACGGTTTGAGTAAAGAAATTTGCTCAAACTCTAGAACATAGACGAGGTATATTTAAGAATATAGGAGAGGCTTGGCATGATTTGCTAATCTAGCGAGGGGACGATGGTTATCCAAAGCTGAAATGTATCGCTGAAATGTATGCAAGAGGTGGCGAGTGTCTGACAATTCAAGACAGGGTGAGAGCGATCGCCAAAATCCAGACAAAGATAAATTTTTGTACCCCCGTGCTCGATACCGGGGCGAATTTACACCGGAGCAGCTAGCGTTTAACGCCAATCTTCAGGAGTTTGCGCAGCGAGTCGGGTTGATTTGTGCGCTGGAGACAGGGGGCAAGCTTTCTTCAACGGACGCCTACGCCCAGGTTAAGGAACTTTGGAGTGCGCTAAAGCGGTCGAAGGGGCAGCTTTTAGATCATCCTGATCTGCCTGATGTGGATTTGCCCCCTGATGATGCATTATGAAATTCCAGAGTCTCAGGTGGCCTACGTCTTTAATTTTCCAGAATATTTGTGAATGGAAATTTTTCTGTAGAAATCACGACTTGGCAAGTTTCACGCAAAAATAGGAGTTTGGGGCGCGCGGAGCGCGCCCCAAACTCCTATTTTTGCGTTGTGAATTTGAGAACTTTGCCAGGTCGTGTAGAAATAAAAATGCTCTGATACCCCTGACCGTTTACAATAATTGCTGAAGAATTGAGTAGCACTTTTGAGTAGCGCGGTTTGAGAGCTATCCGAGTTTCCATTAGAGATTGAGTGTTCAAAAGCTCTGACGGTTTCTTGGGGCGGGTATTGCTGTGCCGCTCATGTGCTTTGGCTAAGGTGCCTGTATGCGCCAGTAGGAAGGTGTTAATCCCTTGGGGCTGAATCATGGTAGAGCGTCCAATCAAAAAGTCTGAACGTCAGGCGATGGCAAAAGAAAATGGCGGCGAAACGAGCAGCCCAGAGAAAAAAGATAGAAGCCAGGAGTTCAAGGGCAGCAAGGATAGGGGCAAAGGCAAGGGCAAAGGAAAAGGCCGAGGCAAAGGTAAAGATCGAGATGAGAAGCCTGCCCCTGTCAACCCTGCCCTTGTTAGAGGGCCGAGGCCGGTAAAAATGGACCCCCCCAAAGAAGAAGCCGCCGCAGACAATCCCGCTGATGCAGAGGATGCGGGAAGCGCAGAGAGTGAAGATCATGTAGACGCGGGTACCCAGTCAGATGGGTAGTGCATTTTAGTAAAGGATGGAGGAAAAGGTATGCTTTCTCTTTCCGCGAGCTTCTCTCTAACGAGCAAGGATTTTATTCAATCTTCGTTCCTTAGGATGTCGTGAGACCCACAAATTGGACCGGTCATTTCGATTTTCATGCGTCCTCCTCCCTTGAAACTGTGGCGGCAATGCCTTATTTCTCTTTATTCTTTACGTTAACGCACTACTGGGTTCGAAAGTGGGATGCCCTCGCGTCTATTCGTTTACGAGAAATACTGTTAACTTTAGAAGCCATTTTTGCTGCATATTTTCTGTGTCAACGTTTACAAAATGAAGCTGCTTTGGGGTGTTGCTGCTTGAGTTCGTAGCTAATAAGTAGTAATGCTTATTTGCTTAATGAGATTCTGCGTTATCACCGCTACTTCTCGGGGTGTAATTCTTAAAAATGTCACGGTTATTTATGCAAATGAATTTTTTTTCTTATGAGGGTGCAGCCCCTAATACGATATGATCCCAATGAGGATTGATAATAATAATGATTACAAAATATGAATTTATCTGCTGATGACCGAAACTTTGCGAGTGATGTTTTAGACTCTCCCATTCCTGTTTTGGTTAATTTTTGGGCACCCTGGTGCGGCTTGTGTCGGATGCTTGATCCCACCCTGGAACGATTGCAAGAAAGGTGGGGCGATCGCTTTAAGATTGTCTCTGTAAATGCAGATGCAAGTCTCAGGCTTGCTAATGTGTATCGACTCAAGTCTCTGCCTACGCTCATGCTGTTCGATCGCGGCCATGTGCGATACCGGGTCGAGCATTTTCGTAACTCGGACGACATTCGACGGGCTTTCGGAGATATCAACATTGCTTTAGAGGAAATGATGATGAGCCTGAGCGTCTAATACGTTTGCAGTGAATGCAGGTGGGCGTAGGTTTTCCCGTTCTCCAGGAGAGACTGGTGGGTGCCAATTTCTGCCATACTTCCCTGCTCAATGACCACAATGCGATCGGCCTTGCGAATGGTGGAGAGGCGGTGAGCAACGACGAAGGTGGTACGTCCCTCCATCAGGTTCTCTAGAGCGCCCTGAATTTGGCGCTCTGTTTCTGTATCTAGGGCTGAGGTCGCTTCATCAAGAATGAGTACCCTGGGATTGCGAATGAGGGCGCGGGCGATCGCAAGTCGCTGTCGTTGCCCTCCAGATAGTTTCATGCCTTCTTCGCCAATGCGGGTGTCTAGGCCGTCAGGTAGGTTCTCGATGAACTCTGTAGCGTTGGCATCGGCGATCGCCCGTTGCAGCTTTACCTCAGTGACTCCCGTCGCGCCATAGGCAACATTTTCTTGCACTGTTCCCTGGAATAAAATGGTTTCCTGGGACACTACTGACAAAAATTGGCGATAGGTGCGTAGATCAAGATCGGCCATGTCCTGCCCATCTAGCAAAATACGCCCCTCTGTCGGACGCAGAAAGCCAATCACGAGATTTAGCAGGGTAGACTTTCCTGCACCTGACGGGCCAACAATGGCGATCGTCTCCCCCGGACAGACATGCAGCGAAAAATCGTGAACTGCGTGCTGGTCATGGGTAGGGTAATGGAAGCCGACCTGGTCGAAGACAAATTCCCCCTGCACCGTCTGTACGGTTCGCTTATCCTGGTTTTCTTCCACATCCGGGCATTCCAAAATGTCGCTGACAGAGCGGATAGCGTCAAATCCGCGTCCGATTTGGGGCAGCACCATCATGATCTGTACGATGGCTCCTGTAAGAGAGTCAAAATAGCCTGTGAGCAGCACTACATCTCCAACAGTGATGTCAAGGCTGCCTGTGTAGGCCAAGTAGGCTGATACCACTAGACAGATACCGTTAAACATGCGGAGGGTGACCCAGGATGATGACGCAGCGATCGCATTGATTGAGTCCAATCGCATCGCTGCTTGACGTACGGAGGAGAGGCGGTTGTCGATGCGCTGAATTTCTTCCTGCTCGGCTCCGTGAGCACGGGTGACAGGGATGAGTTGAATCATTTCAATCATGCGGGCAGACATATGCTCGATCTGCTGGCGCATATCCCGGTTGCGTTGCCGAATGGGAGTCCGGAGCGATCGCACCAGGGTCGCTGCTACGGGCACCGTGCCGATGAAAAACAGCAAAAACCAGGGCGCACGCACTGCTGTTGCAACCAGGGCAAACACAATGGTCAATACTGCTGAAGGCAAGAGTTGAAAGACATAGCGGGTGAGGTCTTGAATGGATTCTACGTCCCGCGTAATCTTCGTTTGCAGGGCACCCTTGCTGGTTTGCCGATAAAAGCCGATGGAAAGTTCTTGGAGCCGCCGAGTCATCACCGAACGCAGGTTGTATTCCATGTGGCGAGTCGCCGCACTCATATAGCCCACGTGGAGATAGTGGGTAGGAATGTTTTGCACAATGAGAACACCCAGAACGGCACCGTTGGCCCATAGAGCCGATAACTCATATTGATCTGGGGTAGAGATGATGTCCACAATATTCGCCACCAAAATTGGGCGAATCCACTCAGGGCTATGCTTAACTAGATAGAAAAAGAGGGACAGCCCTAGGTTGCGGACATCGTGGCGATAAAGGCTAAAGAGGGTTACGAGGGGGCGATCGCCCCGGTACTGACCCTGATTATGCTGCCGTTTTGACAGGCTTGGCAGGGGAAATAGTGGTAGGAATCGTCCCATTCTGTCAGATGATTTTAGGGGTATGATGAGCCAACGGTTTATCTAAGGAGCGAGAATTAAATAATTTGAACCAAATTTTGGTGCCGCGCCGCGCCACTAAAGTTAGATTTTGTTTAATTCTTGACCCTAAGCAAGGGAATGGGCAATGTCTTACTGCCTTGTTACTGCCTTGTTACTGCCTTGTTTAAGATACAGTCCTGATCGAGGGTGCTGGTATTTGGATCAAGCTTTATGTATCCTAGCGAAAGTCTGAATATACACGCCTGAAATAAAAGGGGTTGCCATTACTGTTCATGCTGACATTCTTGTCGTTTTTAACCCTGGCTCAAATTGCCTTACCAACACCACCGCCACCACCAACTGTTCCGCCACCTTCGTTGCCAACACGAACGGCACCCAGGCAAGTCGTTGAATATCAGGATGTTAGACCCCTTCCCGGTGGATTGGATGGCATACCCGTTTTTAACAGCAACAGTCCTGAACTGATTCAATCCGATGGCATTTTGCTGTCAACGTTTCCATCAGGAAATATGCGGGTTCCGTCCGCCCATCTCAATTTTCCCCTCAGCGGGCGCTTTGATATCTTTGCTCACCACATTGCTCGTGGGATGGATGCAGACGACAACCGCACCCTCTACTTCGGTATCCTGGCATACAACCCCACCCGCCGCCCCATTGAAATTACCTCCCTCCAGGGAGCCACATACTTGGGGCAGGATGCTCCGTTTCTAGATCTGCCGTCCTATGTTGCAAATCCCTTAGGAACTGTCTTCTCGGGGCCTGGCAGTCGCACGATGAATGATGTGCTGCGAGGACAGCGTCATTCCTATTTGCCTGCATCGGTCACAATTCCGTCCCGTCGGTCTGTCATGCTGCTCAATGTGCCGATTCCCTTGCGGCGGCTGACGGTGCCTACCGATGGCACCTGGATCGGGGGACGTGTCATTCCGGTGCCCATGCCTCCACCGCCGCCTGAGGAAGAAACTGAAGGGAATGGCGACACTGACGGTGGTGACGAGGCGGCAGACAAAGCCCCCCAGATGCCTAGGCCGCTCCCCATGCCGGATAACCGACCGATTCCCAGCAATGGACGATCGGCACTCATGCACCTGAACAGTAGTGATCGGGTATATTTGGCAAGTATGGCGATGTATGCTCCTCGAACGCCCGATGGCAATGAGCGAGTGCCCACCTTGTATGAGTGGCAGCAGCTTTTGCAAAATGGTGGGCTGGCTGGGCCAAGGGATCATCCTCCAACGCCTCCGGATGCTGCATCATTTAGCCGATTCTTCTATGGGCGCGTAGCGGGCGTTGCCCAAGGGTCTGAGTGGGTTGCCCAACTGACCGACACACCGGATGGTGAACGGCTCACCATTCCTGAAGCGGGCGAGCAGTTTTCCTATGTGATGAGTTCGGTGGATCGAAATACATTTGGTACTGGGCAGATTCAGAGTGCGCCGATGTTAGTACGATACCCTGATACGGCCTACCGTGCCCACGGCAACTATGGCATTAAATATGACCTATCGCTGCCGCTGTATAACCCAACCAATCAGCTACAGACTGTCAACATTCTTTTCCAAACCCCGCTGCAAAATGAGCGGCTGGAGGGGCTATCATTTCTATCTCCCCCTGCGGATCGGACTTTCTTCCGAGGCACCCTCCGCCTGCGCTATTCCGATGACTGGAACATTCCCCAGACTCGCTATTTTCATCTGATTCAGAAGCAGGGCCAGAAGGGAGACCCCCTCATCCGTTTGCGGATGATGCCGGGCGATCGCCGCCTAGTCCGTCTTGAATTCATTTATCCCCCTGATTCGACCCCCCCCCAGGTGTTGACCGTGCAGACCAACGAACGGGGCGATCGCTAATGATCTTTGCCATTTTTATTCTCATTTCCCCGGCCACTCGCCGGGGCTGACTATGGTCACGACTTGGCAAACTTCTCAAATTCAAAAAGAGGGTTTGGGGCGCGCGGAGCGCGCCCCAAACCCCTGTTTTTTCTTGAAACTTGCCAAGTCGTGTTTCCTTCGTAAACTTTGCCAAGCCCTGTGTGGTGTCTCATGGTGATGGACTAGCTGGCGATCGCCCGCAACACCCACCCGATGACAATGCCCAGTCCCCCAAAGCGAACCGCCATCCAGAAGGGTTCCTTCAGGCTGCTCCAGCTAAAGAGTTGACTTTCTAGCACAATTTCCAGCTCTTCCAGTTGTTTTTGAATGGTTTTGAGTTCGTCTCGAAGTTGCTGAGTGCGGTGGCGACGGAGTTCATTCTGGGTGCGGTTATACTGTGCCCGCAGTTCGCTCCGCTTCTCCTGGGCAGCCACGACCTGTTCATGGCGTTGCCTCAACTGGTCAAGGGACGTTTGTGCCTCAGATAAGGCGTTGGCAAAATCATCCTCATCGTGAGGTTCATTGGAGTTGGCACCGGATGGAGACGCAGGAGGTTGAACCATAGCACGAGGAAACGCAACAGAACTGTCTATCGTCGTGGGCTGGGCGGGTCTCGTCCGCCCAACATCAAACTTATGATACGGTTGTATCCGATCTGGCAAAACAGCCAGCATCATTATTAGACTGTAACGATACAGCGTTCAAAATACAGCGTTCAAAATACAGTGTTCAAATTGAAGGATGGCTTATGAGTACGGCGAAGAATGCGATGTCTGCTCTGTTCAACGAATCGCTAGCGGCTCCTGCCGCGTCTCCCCTAGATGAGGTGAATACCCGAGAGTTGGCGCAAGCCCTGGCGGCTCGGTTGGCGATCGCCCCCAACGACTGGCACCGCCTCAAGGGAAACCGCCATGCCCGTGCCCAGGAACAAGCGGCGATCGCTCTGCTCTATCTAATCAGCAATAACCCTGATGAGGCGTTGCCTCGACTCCAGCAGGCAGCAGGCTGGCTCGACAAATCAGTCTCGGCTCCTCCCTGCCCGAGCCACGGCACTCATTAGTTTAACGTCAATTCGTTAACGCCAATTCAGGATCATCTCAAAACCGTATTCTGTCGTCTGCGCTGCGGGCGACAGAATGCGGTTTTTGGGGCGAATGCATTGCGTCCGCCCCAAAAAACCGCTTAACCCGAGCTTAAGGTATAGCGCTAATGCAAGCGCATTAAGTGCAGTGTGTTGAGTGGCGGCGCAGAGCGCCACCACTCAACAAATTTGGGCGTGCTCAACCAATTTGCACACTGCTATAGTTTAGGGTGATTGTAAGGTAATGCTTCTACAATCGCCTCATTGTCAGGCGAAATCATCTGTCAGCACGACTTAGCAAGTTTCACGCAAAAATAGGGATTTGGCGCGCGCT
>CAYXJG010000288.1:0-7249 GCA_964465285.1 uncultured bacterium | reverse complement strand
ATGCTGGCGGCGCAAGCGACCAATTCATAGCTATGAGCGTATAGCTATGACTGGGTAAGTTTCACGCAAGAATAGGGGTTTGGGGCGCGCGGAGCGCGCCCCAAACCCCTATTCTTGCGTTGTGAATTTGAGAACTTTGCCAAGTCGTGTATGGCAGCGCTTGGCGTCAACGGGGAAATCTAGCTGACTGACAAAACCTCTAGCAAGCTGACTCCACCCCAGAGCGGTTAGAGTCAGCATAGCTCGAAGCCTGCAATCCTAGAGAGTGCTGCTATTGAAAGACGTGGTCGTGTGCCTGAGCCAATCGCGCCCGACTTGAATAGTGACATCAGTTTGAAGGACACCTGTGCTTTCGACACGCACCTCTCCAACTCCCAAGAGAGACTGAATCATTTCTGCACTAGCGATGTCGCCTCCCTGGGCGATGACGCGAGTTTCACCAAGGGATTCATTCCAACTCTGCCCCACATAAACGTTCCAATATCCAGCATCATTGAGTCGGTCTACAATACTGCGGGTAGCGTCTGGATTACCTGTTGCATTCTGAACAGCGACTCGCAGCGTATTGCTAGACTGCTGCTCGCTGGCAAAGTTGGATACTTGCCGGAAGTATCGATTAACCATCTGATGAATAGCTCGTTCATGGGGCATCCAGTAGCTGAGTTCAAACTGCCCAGGGGCACTGAAGTCACCCGGCAACATAACCATCTGCATATCTGATCGCTCTATGCGAGAAGCGAATCCCACTAGGGCAATCAACTCCTCAATGCTGAGATTCGTGTCCACATGGGACTGAATGACAGAAAAAATCTGCGGAAGACGGGCGATCGTCGCAGGACTGAGTGCCTGTTCTTGCATCGCTCTCATGAGCATCTGCTGGCGCTGAACCCGCCCGATGTCACCGTGTTCATCATAGCGATAGCGGAGAAACTGCATGGTTTCTTCACCGTCTAAATGTTGCTCACCCTCTTCTAGGTCAATATAGAGATGCTGGCTTTCATCGGTGTATTTCATATCCTTTGGGACGTAGAGATCGATCCCTCCAAGGGCATCGACAAGCTTTTCAACCCCTTGGACATTGATGCGAACATAACGGTCGATGCGGATATCGTCCAGCAACTCGCTGACAGAGATAGCTGCAAGAGCTGGGCCTCCTTCTCGGTTTGCCTCGTTCAGCTTGGTCATCCCCATACCGTCTACTTGGGTGCGGGTATCTCGTGGGAGAGAGAGAACGGTCAGGTCTTCGCTGTCGGGGTTGAAGCGAATGAGCAGCATCGTGTCGGACAGTCCCTCAAAGGAATTGACTAGGGCATGGTAGCCTAAATCTTCAGCACCTGCGGGCGGATCGGGCAAGTCAGAGCTAAGAACCTTGATGCCTAGCACGAGAATATTCACAGGGCGGGCAAGCTTTGGCAATCGGAGAGATACGCCCGTTGAAATGTCGTCTTGAGCAAAGACTTCAGACTCTTCTGCAGACAATGGATTCTGGAGCAGAGGAGTACTCGCCAAGGCGATGGCAAGCAATGCTCCTGCTGTGGCAGATAGGGTTGCAACTCCTGTTAGCCCAATTGTCATCCATAGCCAGCGGAATAGTTTGCGCTTCGGTTGAAAGGATGAAGACGTTGAAGACGAAGTAGAGTGACTCGACACAGGACTTCTAGCTGATAGAGGTGGATAATGCTGATAGAGGTGGATAATACAGGGGTAGACGAAAAAAGTGCCTCAGAGGAATAGTAGCAAGAATTGCACTGAAAAGATCGCGGAGTACCCCCCAAGGATAGCGTAGATGAACGTGGTAGACCGGGCGTAGCACTAGGGGAGGCGATCGCCCAACCGACTTAGAATGGGTAGCTTTAACCGTTTACGCTGCCAGAGTCGCACCATCAGCCAAAGATTTGCAACAAAGTAGCCCGACGTCAGCAGAGTGCTCGTAATCAGCAGCGGCAACGCTGCTGCATCAATGGATTCTGCCCCCGTTCTAAGTAGGGTGACGCTTAAAATCCAGACGAGGGATAGAGTCACGACCAAGCGGCTGACCGACCGCTCCTCACGGCTGCTTCGGCCTCGATAGAGTGTCCAGAGAGCCGGGAAAAAACCGACAACGGGCACAAGATAGATGAACATCTTCAGCCGTTTTAAGTCATCGTTGCCAATCGATGCATCAACAGAATCCTGAATTTCAGCAAGGGAAATTTTGCGACGACGGGTTCTGACCATAGCAGTTTATTCTCCAGTTTTGCCTATAGCCATGATGCCCGAAGTTTAGCAGCAATTCTCATTTTGGGAAACTTCGCGCCCTTTATAGAAATCCTAATGAAATGTGAGAGTTGGGGCGGGCTGCGTCCGCCCCAACTCTCACATTTCATTTCACAGCACGATTTGGCAAACCCCTATCTTTGCGTGAAACTTGCCAAGTCGTGACCTTGAATTAAGACCCTGAGATCTAAAGTTCAACATTCAACATTCAATATTCAATATTCAATATTCAACATTCAACATTCAACATTCAATCATGTCTGTTTTGAGTCGCCTTTTGTCTATCTTTCCAGCGTTTGCCCTATTGCTGGACATTGGTGCATTTGGGTACTTTTGTCGCCATCCGGGCTTGATTGGAGCGATCGCCCTGTTGATGACAGTGTACGGCTTTCCGTTGATGGTATACCGGATTCACTGCTGGCGACATCCCATCCTAGAAGGCGTCACCTATTTACAGGGAACAGAGTATTCCGCTTGGTGGGGTAGCCATCAAATTCAGGTATTGTTCATCGCGCTACCCGCACTAGAGGCGGTGCTGCGGCTTATTCCCGGCGTATTCTCCTGCTGGCTGCGGCTCTGGGGAGCATCGATCGGGAAGGGGGTGTACTGGACGCCAGCACTGGACATCGCTGACCGGGGGTTGCTGGAGGTGGGCGATCGCACGGTTTTTGGCCACCAGATTGGCCTTTATGCCCATGCCATCAAGCCCAAGAACGACAATCTGATGCTCTATGTCAAGCCTATTAAAATTGGCAGCGACGTTTTCATCGGTGCAGGATCGCGCCTTGCCCCTGGTGCAGTCATTGCTGACGGCACCTATGTACCCGCCAAAACAGATGTGCATCCCGACCGCTTTATCCATTCGCCGGGAATTCAGTCCCAAGGATCACAGGTTCAATAAGCTCCCGTTTTGGCACCTGGAAAAGTTCAGGGCGTAACCCCCTCTGGCAGAAAAAGTTTCAGGACTTGAGTAACACGACTTGGCCAAGTTCTCAAATTCACAATGAAAAACAGGGGTTTGGGGCGCGTGCCGCGCGCGCCAAATCCCTATTTTTGCGTGAAACTTGCCAAGTTGTGTAGGTTAGATAACTTATGTATACACAATAGCCCTGCTTGGGAGAGGGATTTAGGATGAGGGCCAGTCCAAGTTTTGAGGCAGACTGAGCAGTTACTAAAACTGTAGACCGTGGCAGCATAACAGACAGGAGGTGAGAAATTGATGCGAGGAATCCTGTGGGCCTTTGGGAACGCACTGAAGCCCACGGCCCGACACTTTCATGCAGCCCTGGATAATCCGCACAGTGCTCAGCGGGCTGTTCAGCACGATTTGTGCGATCGCCTCATTGCCAGTGAGTATGGCAAGGCGCACCGTATCCATCGCCTTGATGATTGGGAACGATTGCCTGTAGTGAATTATGAGGACATACAACGCTGGGTACTACGGCAACTCAACCATCCCAGGGACGCCATCCTGACCCCAGATCCTATTCTGTTTTCTGAAAAAACCTCTGGCAGTCGGGGAGCTGCGAAGCATATTCCCTACACGCGATCGCTGCGGCAGTCCTTCAGCCATCTTTTCTGCATTTGGGCGCAGGATTTAATTCAGCATGGGCCACAGTTCTCAACAGGAAAAATGTACTTCTGCGTGTCGCCTCAGCTAGCGGAAGCGCAGGCATTGGATCACGCGTTTTCAGTGACGGGTGTTGTCGATAGCCTTTCTCCAGGCAATGCATCTCCAGTGGCATCATTATCAGTGCGGGAATCAGTGCAAGACGATTCTGACTATCTGGATCGATGGCTTCAGTGGGTGCTCCGTCCATTTTGGGTGACAGTACCAAACATCGGGCAGATTCGCTCCGCCGAGGCATTCAAGGATGCCCTTTGCTTGACGCTGCTGGCAGAGGAACGATTGGAGATTATCTCAGTCTGGAGTCCTAGTTTTTTGTCGGTGCAGTTGGCACACATCGCCCAGCATAGGGAACGGTTTTTGGACATGCTGCGCGATCGCCTTACTCCTCATCGCTACCATAAGTTGACCTCTGTGCTAACAACATCGCCTATCCCGTGGACCGCAGTGTGGCCCCACCTCAAACTCATTTCCTGCTGGGACAGTGCCGCTGCCGCTGATCAGGCAGCCAGCGTTCGATCGCACTTTCCTGGAGTCTACATGCAGGGTAAAGGTCTCCTCGCCACGGAAGCCCCGATGAGTGTCCCGTTAATCCAGGCGTCCGAGGCTCAACACGGAACTTGCCAGGGCCATGTGCCGCTGGTCACTGATGTCTTCTTTGAATTTGAAGCGGGAGAACCTGATCACGGCAGCGACATCCGTCGCCTCCACGAGCTGGAGGTAGGGGCAGAATACAACATCATCATTTCTCAATACGGGGGACTGTACCGCTATCGCATGGGCGATCGCATTCGTGTGACCCATCGCTATCGAAACACGCCCTGTATCGAATTTTTAGGCCGCAGCCAACAGGTTAGCGATCTAGTGGGTGAAAAGCTCAACGGTGATTTTGTTGCTCGCGTCCTGGATCAATTGGCTCTCACTAATGCTTCATTCAAGAGTTTAGTGCCTATTACTCATCCGCATCCTTACTACCTGCTACTGACCGATTGGGCTGGAGCATCAGAAGAGGTAGTCGCCCGTCAGCTTGACTCACACCTATGCCGCGCCCATCATTACCATCACGCTCGATTGCTGGGGCAACTGGCTCCTGCACGTGTGGCGATCGCCCCAGATATGGCAGAGCGCGTCACTCAATACCATCTTCAAACTGGCAAATGCTGGGGCGATATGAAGTACCCGATCCTGGAGACTCGCCCATGGAAAACAAACTGGCTGTAAAGTGTGTTGAATCCTTGACGTCTATGTGGTTCTAATCGCACGAAAAGCATCAGATACTGCCTCCACAGACGGATAGCGGTACTGAGCATCCGCATGGGTCAGCCGCCGCATAATTGTCAAAATCCGTTCGGGAAGTCCTACTACAGCGTCTGCCACGAATTGATAGCGGGTAGTGCTGGTGTGCTGGCAAAACGTAACAGGATTCTTGCCAGTCAGCAAGTAGGCAAGGGTGGGTGCAAGGCCGTATAAATCGACCTGGGGCGTCGCACTTATCGACAGTTGGTCAGGGGCGACACATCCGTGGGAACCGACATACCCTTTCCGCTCAAGCACCAACGACTTTACCGCGCCAAAGCTAATCAACACCAAATCATCAGAAGCGCTGCGGCAGATGATGGTGGATGGTTCGATGTTGCGATGGAGGACAGGCGGAACAAAGTGATGCAAATAAGAGAGAATGTCACAGATTTTTAGCATTTTTGCGATCGCCTGGGGCAATGAAAACGAACCGGAGGACTTTACTGTTTGAGACAGCAGAACCCCATCAATTTTTTCCATGACCAGGTAGGGGCGATCGCGCTCCACAAAAAAATCGATGAACTGAGGAATATAGGGACTATCCAATTGATCTAGAAGACCAGCCTCCATTTCCAGAGCATCTTTCGCTTTTGGGTGAGAAAGCCAGTCTGCATTCAACGTTTTCAGTATCATGCGCTGCCCATCCTGCTCTGCCAGATAAGTCACACCCACGTCACCCTGCCCCAGCACCTTCAGCACCTTGTAAGAGCCAATGGTTTTCAATGCCCGGTCGGTAAGATCGGAGGATTCAGCAGGATGTATTCGATTCAAAGCATCAGGAGAAGAGACTCCATTCCTCAAAGCATCTGCTGATGCGCCATTGTCTGCTTTCCTCCCCAAGTCAGGCTGTGTTTTCGATCGGGGCGATCGCCGAGTCAGTAAATCGTCTGGTGAAGAATCAGACTCGTCACCATCCTCAGGAATACGAAGGTGGGGGGGCACGGGAATCATCCCCGTTGGTGGATCATCATCACCGTCCTGCTTCTCTTTACCATCTGGGCGATCGCGGCTTCTTTGTGGCCCTTCCGTAATATCTGTCACAGTGGCATGATGATCAACCCGCTGACCAACTAACGCTTCACTGGTCAAATGCTCGGGTAAATCCTTGAGAGCCTCAGCCCCCAACCGAATCTGAATATTGGGCCCCGACCGTGCAAGCCTAATAATCGCTCCATCCACAACTGGAACTTTGGTAATACGCTTACCATCCAGATAGGTTCCATTCGTGCCCAAATTAACAATCTCCCAGTTCGCTCCCGCTTGCCGCAGTTCAACATGATGCCGCGACACAACGGCACTATAGAGAATGACATGGTTATCCGTAGAACGACCAATGCGAATCACAGGCTCGCTCTCGAATGACCAGCTCTGGACAGGATTGCGCTTAAGTGGATGCAGCAGTAGAAGTGTAATCACATTGAATAATTAGATTTAAGCTAAGTGGTCCGGTTTTCAATGAGTTGAATAAATGAATGCCGTTGCCCTGCAAGTTCTCTCTATCCTATGCTGCCTTCAATCGGATTCATTCTTCAACAGGTACCCAAATATTAAATCATTCCTTAATCATCATTGGGTGCTCCGGACTCTTTTCGAGCAACATATCCTACTTTTAGACTTTTTCAAGAATATATAACATGACAGGAGCATCCTAATACAGCATTCTCATTTTAGGAAACTTCGTTCCCTATAGCGTTCCTAAGTGATTTGTGAAATGAAATGTGAGAGTTGGGGCGCAGCCCGCCCCAACTCTCACATTTCATTTAGGATTGCTATGTAGGTGCTCACTTGTATAAGTTAAGGTTGCAAAAAGGTCGCCCGAGGCAACCTTTTGCCCCCTTAAATTTCTATAAGTAACCCACACGACTTGGCAAAGTTCTCAAATTCACAACGAAAAAATAGGGGTTTGGCGCGCGCGGAGCGCGCGCCAAACCCCTATTTTTGCCTGAAACTTGCCAAGTCGTGTAAAATCCCTTTTGACTAGGGCGGCGCGGCATCGCCGCGCCGCCCTAGTCAAAATTTGGTTCACGTTATTTAATTCTCGGTCCTTAGTCAAGTTGGAACAAAAAC
>CAYXJG010000287.1:0-7258 GCA_964465285.1 uncultured bacterium | reverse complement strand
AAAAGCGAATGATGTCATCGATGACGGTGGATTGGGTGGTGCGATCGAACACTTCGTCTAAACCATCAAACATGACGAGCGTTGGATGGTCTAGCAAATGCTGATGCAGTTGCTGCTGGTCAAACTGCCAATCTACACCCCGACCGCGATGGAGGAATTCGAGAAAGTTGGCGGATGGATCGATGGCGAATTCTCGTAACTCAATTAATAGCGGCAATTTCTCAGTTTTGCCCTCGACCCATTCCAGTGCCAGATATTGCAGCAGGCTAGATTTACCCGACCCCGGATCGCCCAAAATCACTGCCCGTTGAGCATGGGCTTCGATCCCCCTCAATCCCCCTTGAAAAGGGGGACTTTGGCTGCCGGTTCCCTCCTTTTTAAGGAGGGCTAGGGAGGATCTCGCTTGTCCGATCGCTTCTAAAACCTTGCGGGCGGGTTGCTGAAAATACTCATGACGATAATGCTCTAAGGCTTCCGGCGATAAATCTGCTTCGAGTCGCCCTTCGGCTTGCAGTTGGCGTTTCAAGTCCAGAGGCAGGTCGTAGCGCATGGGGGGCAAGGCTTCTCGCACCGTTTGCTGAATGAACATTGCCCACAGCTTGATGGCATCGGCTCGGTCAGTGCTGTCGAGGGTATATAGCTTCAGATAGCCATAGCTGGACTGCAAACTGGCTCGATAGGTCTCAACATCAAATCCCGGTGAGAGCTGGGCGGTGTTGCGGGCAATGTCTTCTAACAATTCAGTGGTGAGGATTGCTCTGAGTTCTGCATCGGCTTTTACGATGCCCTTGACCTCAAGCACATACTCTTTCGCTACCCGCCGCCAATCAAACTCATCCGCCGGAAACCGCCAGCTAGCCGCTTGATATTGCTGCGTCCAGATCTGCTCTAACTGCCGATAATCAATTTGGTTACAGTCTTTTTCAAAGGCGCTACCTAAAATTGGACGAACTAAATCACCCTGCACAAATTGCTTAATCACCGCCTTGTAGTGATGATCAAGGCTGGTTTCAGGCACATCATTAATCTGAAGTTCTTTGATAAACCGCTGCATAAAAAAGCCGATCGCTTCTGCCATTGGCGTTTTCAGCGTTTCGACCTTTGCCCGTGCCACCCCACTCTGAATACAGTCCTTGAAGAAATCTTTGGTGTAGTTTTCTAGGGCCGATTTCCCCAGGTTGAGCACCTGCTCCAAGACCACCTTGCCCAACTCCACACCCGTTGCAGCGACCCACATTTCCAACATGCTGAAATCCCAGGACTGACGATTTGTGCCGTCTCCACTATGTCACTCCCATTTCAGAGACGCTACACAATCTGCACATAAAAACCTTGAAAATAAAAACCTTGAAAATAAAAAAATGGAGCTAAGGGGATTCGAACCCCTGACCCCCTCAATGCCATTGAGGTGCGCTACCAACTGCGCTATAGCCCCTTATATTGACCTTTAATCATCTCTCATGACAACTGGCTTCGTCAAGAACCTGAAATGAATTAGAGAATTCTGCAATTTTGACAAAATCGAGGTAGATTTTCCGTAGCGTTTGTCTGCTCTGCTGCTCTGATTCTCCAGTAATTTCTCCAGTAATTTGCTTAGATCGGCATTACTGAGCTACCCGTTGACTGACCAAACTCCATCAACGGAGGTCATTGCAGTAAAGTAGAGCGGTCAGAACGTTGATTACCGTTATGCGATCGCACTTGATGACCTATGTCTGCCAATTTACCTCAGCGTCCAAATTCAGATTCTCAAAAGCTCAGTGATGATGAACTCCAAACCCTAATACAATCTTTGCGGCGCAAAGAAGGAACATGACTCCAATGGGGACAGCAATGTCAGACGCTTCAACAGTTGGGCCAATCGCCCCAGCACATTTTTGAAGCGACAGGATTTGAGCCTATTCAGCAAAATCAGGTGATTGTTGCTGCGCAGGTGTATGCGGCTTTGCTGCGTCACGAGGTGCCAGATGCAGTGCGATCGCACTTTCAGCAGCGGGGCAGTGATGTGTTGTATGAGTTTCGCATTTTGACCCAGCCAGAACGGGCCGCCGCAGCAACCCTTGCCGTTGAGAAGGGGATTGATGTGGATGATGCTCATGAAATGGCAAAGGCTATCAAAGCTTACTCACGACTGTCATCACCCCCCAATGGCTTTTCTGAATTTAGTGAGCATCCTGGAGATGCGATCGCCTATCACTACTGGAAAATCGCGCGCCAGCAGTCTGATCTACAAAATCGTTCTCGGCTGATTGCTCAAGGTCTTCGGTTTGCAGAAAGTGCATCTGCACGACAGATGATTGAAAAACTATTGACTGATTTTACGGTCGTCAAGTCTCGTCCTGCTCCGAGCATGCCGTTCTATCGGATGAATACGGAAGAGGAAATTCCTAGAATTTTGCCTATGGCCGGACGACTACCGCTAGATACGGCTTCATTTAGAGAAGTGCCGCTGATTGAGGAAGATCGCGCGTTCAAAATCGTGAAGTTTGCAGGAACGGGGGCATGGGTTTCTTTGCCGGGTTGGCAGGTGGTGATCATGGCTGAGGACCCAGTTGCCATATTGGGAAATATGAGTCAATTACCTATCGAATTGACAGACGATCCAGAAGAAGTATTGATATTGGTAGATCGATCGATACGGGAATGGAATGCCGACAGCTATTTTCTCGGCGATGTTGAAGGTAATTTACAGGTGTTATGGTCAGAAGAATCCGTCAACATACCGTTATTAGGCAGAATTGTTTTGATCCTCAAACCCAAGCGGATTTTAGACGAAGATTTTCTTAAGCAACCGTGGCAACTGGATGAGTAGAACTGAGCCAAAGATAGGTCTCGCCTCAGCACTGCTGAAACCGCCCTACGCCTCTAGCGGCGCAGAGCTTTATGAGGATGAAGTTCTATGAGGAGCAGGAATCGCTACGAGGGGTTTTGTGGGCAACGTCTTGCAAGATGCTGTAAACAAGAACGCTTTGCTGGCGACCTCGGAGATGGGTTTGACCTACTGGATGGCCTGTGTAGCGATCGCCCACATAATCATAGGTTGCTTGGCTGACGAGGATTTTGTAAGGATTATTGTCATTCACCGTTTTGTTAATGTTTTGAATCCGGGACGCAACGTTGACGGTATCACCCACGATGGAATAGTTGAGTCGGGTTGCTCCGCCAATGTTTCCTACGGCCACAGGCCCAGTATTGATGCCAATCCCAAACTCAATAGTTGGTAACCCCTCAGCCTGGAAGTGTTGGTTAAGGGATTGCAGTTCGTGATTCATGGCAAAACTAGCGGCGATCGCATTTAGCGTACTCTGACGAATGGCGTTTGTTGTTTGATCCTGTGGGGCAAATACCGCCATGATTTCATCACCGATGTACTTATCGACTGTGCCATGATGAGCGGTGATGCAGGCCGTCATGCTTTGGAAATAATGATTGAGCCACGACATCAATTGCAATGGAGGCAAGTGTTCAGCGACCTGAGTAAAGCCACGAATATCAACAAACAACACCGTTGCGAACACCGTCTCAGGGGGAACGGAACCCTGGCTAAGAACATCGTCTTTATGCTCCCAAATGCGAGCGGCTGATTCCGTTGAGACATAAACCTGAAATAAATTCATCAACTGCTGTTTTTCCCATTGCTCCCGGCCCTGAACGCCCAAAAAAGCCAACATGACGACTCCTATCGGAGCCGCTACTGGAAGCCACCAAGATGCTTGCAACCCTAAGATAGCGCCCCCAAACCAGATGAGGGGAAATCCAACCATGATGCTAATCCGGATGGATAAGGAGCGTCGTCTCAGCCCAGTAAGAGTGCCTAAACCCAAGCCCATCAGCATCACGCCCTCTAGCCAAGCGGGTATCCGTCGGAGGAGGCGATCGTTCAAAAGATTATCAATTAAAGCGGCGTGAAGATAGACACTCGCCACGATGCGAGACTGTTGAAAAGGCGTGTAGAGCGGATCAAGTCCCTGGGCTGTGGCTCCAATTAAGACAATCTTGTTAGCAAATTCGCTTGCAGGAATAGCCCCTTCAATCACACAAACAAATGGATAAGTGTGGATGTCGCCAGATTCATAACGCTGGTTACAATCAGTAGCGGATCTTGGAATGGGGGCTGGCCAGTTAATCCAGGGCTTGTTCTGGGAAGCAGACGGGAGGATTTGGTGATAAGAAGTGGCGATGGTATTCCAGTCTTCAGTGTCGCCTACCGTTGCGGCCAGGTTATTTTCGTAAACCTGAAGAGCCGCTATACTCAACGATGGCATTTCTCCTTCGTAAAGAGAAAAGCGGCGAGGAATCCCATCCACATCGGGGGTGACGTGGACATGCCCCAATGCAGCCGCATTCTCGACCAGATCAGGGACTAGTTCAAGCTTTTTTCCTTGGGGGTTGGCGGCGATCGCCAGCACGACATTCCAACTTTCCTCAATGGCCTGAGCAAAAGCCCCATCATCTGGAGTTGATTCAACAAAAATGATGTCAAACACCACCGCTCCCGGCAATGCAGGATTGATCTTTGAGAGCATTTGGATGTATTGAGAACGTGGCAGAGGGAATTGATCGGTTGTTCCCAGCGTTAAATCATCAATCGCGATGACAGCAATCCGTTCATCCCATCCTGGTGATGGGAGCAGAGTTTGACGAGCATTGAACAGAGCGACATAGGCCCATTTTTCTAGGGGTTGAAATCCGTTCCCCAGCCAAATTCCCACCGCCAGTAAAACAGAGGCCACCTCAATCAGTAGCCCCACTGGCCGTCGCCGCTTCGAGCATCTTGCCTGTGCAGCATCTAAAGACTGAGGCTGCTGTCCATTAGGCGGGTTAGCTTTTAGTTGTTTCAATAACGGGTTAACCACTATTGCTCACGTCTGTTGTAATGGATACCGAATGATTCATCAGACTACTATACTAAGTGCTATTAAGCGCTCGCGATAGATTAAAGCATCCCCTGAATCGACTCCTAAGGAGACTCAAAACTCCGGAACTGTCACCTGGTGGAACCGACTTTCGCCGAGGGGATTACGCACCTCAACTGTGAGAGTCTCAGTCCCAAAGTAACGCCGGGGAGAGTTAAGGAGCACCGTTCGAAATTCTCCGCTCTCATCTGTTTCGACCTCTTCCCCTTCAATCAAAACTCCATTAGCGGGATCGACCCGTCCCCGCAGAATGACTCGGCTGCTCGTGCGCTGGACAGCGCCCAGGTCAAAAATTAACTGACGATCGATGCGACGGGGCGGGGTAGGGGGGTGCCCCGGAATCACGCTAGTGGCAAACCCTGGGTTGACCAAAACGCTAACCCCCTGAGCACTCACCTCGACAGCCCCGGTTAGCGTTGCGACGCCAGTTTTTCCAGTGTTCTCTACGCTCAGTCCAAAGACGGTTCCTCGAATGGCTGCAACTCCTGCCGGAGTTTCAATTTCCAGACTTGAAGAAGGATGAGTGAAGCGACGCACCTGAAGTCTGGCTTGCCCTCGTCTGATGACAAGGGAAGTGACTCGCCCACCATCGGGCAGAACAGCAATGCGGTTGACCCACAGGCTGGTGTTTTCTGCCACTCGCACGGTTCCAATATTTGAGTCGAGTTGGAGAACAGACTCGGATTCCATTTCGGTGTCAATGCCCTGGTTGAGTTGCAACAAGCGATCGCCAATTCGGGCTGGACGTACCTGGCGATCGCCATGATAGGTGACGACGCCATTAATTTGCTGAACTTCGAGCCAGCGTTCTGCCTGGGGCAAGGGAAAATTTTGCAGTGGAGTTTGGGCACGCAGGGAATGGACGGGAACTGCGGCGAGGGTGGTGGCGATCGCAAGACTGGTTATCCACCGTTGAGACGTTATCTGAGAAGCTGTCTGAGACGCTGTCTGAGACGGTATATCAGGACTCATCCAGCGATTCAGCAATAGACGAGATAACTGATGAGAAGAGGAACTTATCCGTTTGCAAGAGAAGAACTTCAATTTCATTGTAGGAGGGCAACATCGTCAGAGGTTCAAAATAGTCAGGCATTTCCCCGCCATAATCTGCGGGAAGGCAATAACCTGAGAGATTGATTTAAGAAAGTTCAATAAATATTCGTATTGGTCCCGTATAAGTTCCGTATAAGTATTGAACACACCCTGACATCACACCTACTTATTTCTGTGGAAACTCGCAGCATCCGTTCAATATTCATTATGAACGACCTGTATTTCCCCTCAACCTAAAGCTGCAAAGCGTGACCAATTATTCATACTAAATGAAGCTTTGCTAATGTTGTCTTGGGGTTGCTAATTCCTATAGGTGAGTTACTGATGCCGCAGAGTACTCGTGTTGACTGGCAAAACATGGCTACCTTGGCTGAGCTGCTGACTGCTGAGCGCTGACTGCTGTGGGTCGATTTATGCCGCAGAGTACTAGAAATCTGTACCGACTCCGGAGTCTTCTATGCATTTGAGTCTTCTATGCATTTGAGTCTTCTATAGAATAGAAGGGATGTGCTTTCGTTAGGAAACGCTAGCGCCTTTTATTTTTCATGTGTGATGATGGATACTATTCAGTTGACGCTGTACCAAATCGAGCAATTTGCGAATGGCCTTGTCTCAAGCCAGCTCAATCACCTCAGCCTCATTAGTCTTGGTGTTATTTTTGCTGCTGGGTTGTTCACAAGTCTCACCCCCTGCATGTTGTCAATGTTGCCAATTACGGTGGGCTACATTGGCGGCTATGAATCTCAAAGTCGCTTAAAAGCTGCCCTGCAATCGCTGTGGTTTGCAGCAGGACTGGCAACTACGTTGGCTGGCTTGGGAATTGTGGCGGCGATCGCCGGACGCATCTACGGACAAATTGGGGTGGGTTTGCCGATTATTGTCAGCATTATCGCTATTTTGATGGGGCTGTATGTTCTAGAGGTGTTTCCGCTTCAGCTACCGTCGTTGGGAGATACAGAGTGGATTGGGGAGAAGTGGCCACGGGGCATTCGTTTGAACTTCCTGCCCTTCAGACAGCTTTGGCACTTTTAATGGACGAAATATTCCATTCTCATAAACTGCTTCTACAATTTGTCGCATATCATTCTCCCTCCACCTTTAATTTTTCATTTTGCATTTCTAATTTTTCCTGTGCCCATTCTCGCAGTTGCTCATCGGAGTCATTGAGGGCGCGATTCTCTACGAGACGCTGCGCGATCGCACAGCAGTTAAAGAGTTTTGGGATGAGTCAGTTCTGATTTGGACGCGAGCGAGACGCTCGCACTATGGTCTACGGGGGGATTACTCCA
>CAYXJG010000286.1:0-7261 GCA_964465285.1 uncultured bacterium | reverse complement strand
TGCTGTCCCGTGAGCGGGAATATACGCCTGTGACGGCAAGCGTTGTCGATCGCAACGTGCTGGCACGAGGTTCTCAAGAAAAAGTCGTCAACAACATTGTTCGCAAAGATCAGGAAGAACACCCCGATCTGATTGTGTTGACGCCAACTTGCACTTCCAGCATCTTGCAGGAAGATCTTGAAAATTTTGTCGAGCGCGCACAATTGGACTCAAAAGGCGATGTTCTCTTGGCCGACGTAAACCACTATCGGGTCAATGAACTTCAATCTGCCGATCGCACGCTCCAGCAAATTGTTGAATACTACATCGAAAAAGCCCGAAAGAAAGATGAGTTAGCCAAAACAAAGACTGAAAAACCGTCTGTCAACATCATTGGTATGTCAACCCTTGGCTTTCACAATAACCATGACGCTAAGGAACTCAGGAAGCTTATGGGTGAGCTAGGCATTGAGGTCAATGCGGTGATTCCAGAGGGCGCATCCGTTCATGAACTGAAGAACCTGCCTCGTGCATGGTTCAACTTGGTGCCATACCGCGAACTAGGCATGATGGCTACAGACTATCTCAAAGCTGAGTTCGGCACGCCTACGGTCGATATCACGCCGATGGGCGTCGTAGAAACGGCACGCTGTATTCGTGCCATCCAAAAGGTGCTCAACGAGCAGGGTGTTGATGTAGATTACGAAGCGTTTATTGATGAACAAACTCGCTTTGTATCTCAGGCGGCCTGGTTCTCTCGCTCCATCGACTGTCAAAACCTGACCGGGAAAAAAGCCGTCGTATTTGGCGACAACACCCACGCAGCAGCAATGACTAAAGTGCTGGCTCGTGAGATGGGCATCCATGTGGTGTTGGCAGGAACCTACTGTAAATATGATGCGGACTGGTTCCGAGAACAGGTCAGCGAATATTGCGATGAGGTGTTGATTAGTAATGATAACGGGGCGATCGCCGACAAAATCGCTCAACTTGAACCTGCTGCCATCTTCGGCACCCAAATGGAGCGTCACGTGGGCAAGCGACTCGACATCCCCTGCGGCGTCATCGCCTCCCCTATCCACATCCAGAACTTCCCCGTAGGCTACACGCCATTTTTAGGCTATGAAGGCGCAAACCAAGTGGTAGACCTGGTCTACAACTCTTTCACCCTGGGCATGGAAGACCACCTGCTCGAAATCTTTGGCGGGCACGACACGAAAGAAGTCATTACCAAAGGCATGTCGGCAGAGTCTGACCTCAACTGGACGAAGGATGGATTAGCAGAGCTGAACCGAATTCCTGGCTTTGTCCGAGGTAAGGTAAAGCGCAACACCGAGAAGTTTGCTCGTGAGCGAGGCTTCTCAGACATCAGCGCTGAAGTTCTTTATGCTGCGAAAGAATCTGTTGGGGCTTAATCAGTGGATGGATTTCAACAACACCCACCCTGTCATCAAGCCATAGGCGGCCCATCCGCCTCCAGCTACAATGCCAATCAGAACTCTAGGTATGGAGTAACAGATCGCAAGGCATAGAGAGGCACTGACTCCGCCATACACTGCTCCAGCGATCGCACTCACGAGAACCCAGAGGCTAATTGTCCGGGCAGAAAACTGACGATGCTGGAGAAGAACTAATCCTTGGGCGATCGCCATTGCTGCAAACGGCATAGGATTTGCAATGATGTTGATCCAGAATACCTCCCACAGTCCCAGATGAGCCCACAGGAAATCCACAATTGGACGATATAAAGTATTGCTGGAAGCCTGTATTAGACTGCCGCCAATCCAGCCGAGGGCGCTGGCGAGAGGCCACCACCGCATCGGTCGAAGCACCTGGCAGAGCACCAGCCATTGACAGCTTCCGGCGATCGCCCCTGCAAAAATCAGCGTCGCAGCAAACTGAAACCCATGATCTTCAAGAAAGCCAGTAATGGAGCCAGCCAAGAAGTTTGCAAGAACCCACTTTACCAAGAATCGGCCATGGGGGAATCGTCTGTCTGTCTGCATAGAAACGTTAAGAGTCATCAATGTCATCCTTTGGTTTTAACCGTCACAGAGGAAAAGTGACTGTCACTGTTGTACCAACACCTATATCACTTGATAGTGAGAGAACTCCGCTATGCAAATCTAGGCAACGCTGCACAACGGAAAGCCCTAACCCTGTCCCTTTTGTCACGCTGACATTGCTACCCCGATAAAAGGGCTCGTATATCTCGGAGCGTTCCTGAGCAGGAATACCAACGCCTTCATCTCTGATTTGAAAACGAAGGAAATCTGCTTTACTGGTGACCGAAAAGTAAATGGTGCTGTTCTGGGGGGAAAATTTTGCTGCATTAGACAATAGGTTGTTCAAAATGGAGTAAAGTAACTTTTCATCCACATAGGCATGGTTGCGATCGCCCTCGTGAGTAAAGGAGAGCGCTCTCTTTGAGGGATGTAAAACTTGAAATTCTTCAATTAAATTGAGGCAAAAGGTTTGAATCTCGATCCACTTTGGGTTGAACTCTAATTTTCCAGCATCAGCCCGTGCCACCATCAATACATCATTGAGCAAATGAGTCATGGCTTTTGCAGCCGATTGAATACGGTAGAGACTCTTCAATCGGGTTGTTTCAACGGCGTCTTTTAAACCTTCCTCTAAAAGTTGAGAAGACCCTAGAATTAGACTTAAGGGAGTCCGGAATTCATGAGATACCATCGAAAAGATTTGGAGTTTCAGGTCGCTGAGTTCCTTTTCCTGGATGAGCGCCCGCTGAGACGCTTCTGCCCGTTGGCGTTTGATCAACTGGCGATAGAGCAACCCAAATACACCGAGTAAAATACTGAAAGTGACCACTGTTCCCACAGGCTCAAGCACCATACGAAGGCGAGAGTTTGCTCTTACCTCTTCAAGTTGCACTTGGATGATGTCTTCTTCTTTTTCTTCGAGTGCGGTAATCACCTGACGAATATGGTTGAGATTGGCTTGGGTCCGGGTAATGAGCGGGTCAATAGGAGAAATTTCCGTTTGCCTGCTCCCGTAACGGGCGATCGCCTGTTCAAGTAGCTGTAATCTCTCATTAATCAAGTCTTCTAGAGTATCCAAGCGCTGTTGTTGGATGCGGGTATCGGCCAAGGGTTGATGAAGTCTCTCCAACACCGATTCAAGACGACTCACGGCATTGCGATACTGCACCAGTTCATTCGGATCATCCAATAAGATATAGCTCCACTGCCGGGATTCCGCATCTGCCAGTAGAGCAGACACATCGGTCAGAGCGTCTAGTAAATCATTGGTTCGTTGTGCCTGATTAATGCTATCTACCAGTTGAACAGAGTTTTGAAAAGATGTGACACTCATTGCACCTGTCACTAAGAGGGTGATAATAAAGCCACTGGTAATCCATTTGCTATCGCGGAGCCATTTCATATGCGTGTCTTAGTCGTTGAAGATGATGTTCAGCTTGCTGAAATGCTGACAGAAGCGCTGACAAATCGTCAATATAACGTTGATGTTGCCTATGACGGGGAGATGGCCAAAGATTGGTTCGACACCCTTACCTACGACCTGATTGTGCTTGATATTACCCTGCCAAAGCTTGATGGAATCCGGTTTTGTCAGCAGTTGCGCGATCGCCATGTCACTATTCCCATTCTCATGTTGACTGCCCGCGACACCGTCGCTGACAAGATTACTGGGCTGGATGCAGGAGCCGATGACTACATGGTGAAGCCCTTTGACCTAGATGAATTAATGGCTCGGATTCGGGCATTGTTGCGGCGAGGCCGTTCTGCAACCCGATCCACTCTCTCCTGGGGGAAGTTATACATGGACACTAGCACGTACGATGTGCGCTACGGCAGCGACCTTATTTCTCTGACCCCAAAAGAATTTGCGCTACTTGAGTTATTGGTGTCCAATGGACGTCGTATTATGAGTCGTCCTGGCATTATCGAACGATTGTGGACTCTGGAGGATACTCCCACAGAGGAAGCGGTCAAATTTCATATCAAAACTCTGCGACAAAAGCTGCGGGCGGCAGGTGCCCCGGATGATTTTATAGAAACGGTTCATGGACTAGGATATCGCCTCAAACAGCTATGATCGGGCTGACACATCCTGAGGTTGAGGGAATGTTAGGGGGCAAGCCTCCCAATATTTGCTAAAGCTAAAGCTAAGGATTCCTTCCGAAATCCTCCCACTTGCCTCCCCTATTTCTTACACAAAGCCTGTATCGTTGTTTGGGATTTATTATTACGTTACATACTTGAAAACTTGTACTCCCTAAGCCATATCGACTTGGTATTGCTACCCTCATCCGAAAAGTAGGCTGGGGGTTTTTTATGCCTGGACGTAGGCGTGTTTCCATCAGCTTAGGCGTGTTTCTATCAGCTTTAGATATTTTGCGGGCGCGTTCAGCGCGGTACTTATTTAGCGTTCCCCAAAGTGGCTATGACTCTCACCCCAAACCCCTTTCCCAAGCGGGGAGAGAGGCTTTCTGGTTCCCTGCCTACCATTTTTGGGGCAAGGGGTTTGGGCATGGGGGCGATCGCTCAACACATACTCAGCGCGCCCGCAAAATACCCATTTCCTAACTCAGTTAGCAACAGCTATATGAGAGGGTGCATCCTCCCAAAAATCTCCCAATTCACTTCTGAATTTCTTTTCTCTAGTTCGTACTCTGGAACAAGATCAGGTTTTTTGAATGGATATCCATACGAAAAGACTGAACGGAAACATAAAGTATCTGCATTGTAAGCAACGTTATCTCTTCATGGCCGCTGATTTACATCCTCTGAATTTCCCCAGTACGACCGCTGATGTTGATATCGGTGAAGGGGCGATCGCCCCACCCTCGATATCATTCCCCAGTACAAATTCCATCGATTGCGTTCACTACTCAGACCTTTCCCCAGCCGAATTTGGCGATCGTTACCAAAAATTGGGCATTCCTGTCGTTCTCCAGGGATTACTTGATAAGGAACCAGAATGGAACCTGGCGTATCTACGTCAGGCGTTGGGCGATCAGGTATTTCCAGTGCGTCAATATGGGCAGACCCGATATCAACAGGACAAGCGCCATTGGAAGAGTTTTGGCAGCGGTGTCGAAGTGCATAGCATGACGTTTGCCAACTATGCTGACCACCTCATATCGGGAACCGCCAAGCAGGAAGACTTGTACTTGGCTCGTTGTTCCTTGAAAAATACTTCACTGGAACAAGGACACACTCTCTATCAGGCTGAAGCCTGGTTTGGGTTTAGATTTCCAGCAACCGCATTAAACCTCTGGGTTGGCCCAGGTGGACATACTTCTTGCCTTCATTATGACCCGATGGATGGCCTGTTAATGCAGCTCTATGGGGCAAAGAAAGTTCTCCTGTTTCCTCCATCTCAAACTTACAATCTCTATCCCATTCCGGTCTATAAGCAGTTGCGCTATGGCCTAAAGCTACGGCCAGTTTATAGCCAAGTCTATCCTCATCGCCCGGATTTGCAAGCATTTCCACGTTATGCAAATGCCTTACCTTGGGGGTCTGAGCTTGTGCTGAATCCAGGAGAAATTCTCTTTTTGCCGGCGGGATGGTGGCATGAGGTGACATCGATGGGAGATGACCTGGTGTGTTCAGTCAATCGTTTCTGGAATGTGCTGCCTCTGTCACGGGCTATGTGTTCCTGGAATAAGTGGCGTGCCCATTTAGGCAGTGTTCTGGCCTTTCCTCATATGCTCAGACAGTGGATATCTGCCACGGCCCATCCCCAAGCCCAAACTGAATTGCAAAAGCTACTGCAACAGCTATAGCGCACTCCACTTAGGAACGAGGATTCAATAAAACCCAATTTTGGGTTCAGGTGATTTAATTTCTGTTCATTAGGAGAAGTAAGGTGTGTTGCGATGTTAGCCCAACGGTGCATCATGCCTAGCTGCGACGTACCCTAACTGCTCTGCTGACAGGAGTCTTAAGAGCAATTAAAGAATCGGAGGATCGAAATGATTAGAATGCCTGTGGCTGTTGGAGAACCTGCCCCCTGGTTTACATGCGTATGTACCAATAATCCTAAATTTCATTTTGAGTCGGTTGCCGGACGCTACATTGTGCTGTGTTTCTTCGGGTCGGCAGCATCGGAGAGTAGCCAACGGGTGTTAAGGGATATGTTCCGGCATCGAGAGATCTTCGATGATGAACGATGCTGCTTTTTCGGCGTCAGCATTGACCCAGATGATAAAGGGCGATCGCATGCCCAGCAACACTTGCCCGGTATCCGCTTCTTTTGGGATTTTGACCAGGCCATCAGTCAGCGCTTTGGGACAATTGACTCTCAAGGCACCTATTCTCCCTGCACTTATATCCTAGACGAACGGTTGCGGGTGGTGGAGATCATTCCCTTTGAACCCGATGTTGAAACCCATGTAACTCAGTGGATTACGCTTCTTTCTCAGGTGCCAGACTTACCCACAGGGCAGGCGTTAGTTCAGGCTCCCATTTTGGTCGTCCCTCGCATTTTTGAACCTAGTCTCTGCCAAGCTTTGATTGATTATTACCACCAGCATGGAGGTGAAGAATCGGGCTTTATGCGAGAACGTGGAGGGAAAACGGTGTACGTTAACGATTACAGCTTCAAGCGTCGCCATGACCAGGAAATTATGGATGATGAGCTGAGGAATGCAGCCATGTTTCGCATTCACGATCGCCTCGTACCGGAAATTCGCAAAGCTTTCCAGTTCCAGACCACTCGTATCGAACGGCACATTGTCGCGTGTTATGACAGCATTACTGAGGGGTTTTTCCGCCCTCACCGCGATAACACCACAAAGGGCACGGCTCATCGTCGCTTTGCTGTGTCCCTCAATCTCAACACGGGCAACTATGAGGGAGGAATGCTAAGGTTTCCAGAGTTTGGGCACCAGACCTACGAGGCTCCGGCAGGCGGAGCTGTTGTGTTTTCCTGTTCACTCCTCCATGAGGCGACACCCGTAACCAGTGGTATTCGGTATGCATATCTGCCCTTTTTGTACGATGATGCAGCCGCCAAAATTCGCAAGGAGAATCGGAAATTTATTCATGAAGATGGTAACGATGCCCTTGATAAGTTATCTAGAAGTGGGAAGTAAGAAGTAGGAAGTGGGAAGTGGGAAGTAGGAAGTAAGAAGTAAGAAGTAAGAAGTAGGAAATGGGAAGTGGGAAGTGGGAAGTAAGAAGTAGGAAGTAAGAAGTGAGAAGGGAAGTTCCATGTCATACCTATTTAGTTGGCGTTGCTGAATTGCGGGATGAATTAAGTAGTGGGCATGTGCGCTCTGGGGGGA
>CAYXJG010000285.1:0-7300 GCA_964465285.1 uncultured bacterium | reverse complement strand
CAAGACCTACTTTTCCTGAATCCTTTTCGGGATATTCCAATCATCCCACCTGCGTACTTCCTAGATCTAACTAATAAATGAGGAAGATGTATGAAGGACCATCACATCAATATTTTCTACAGCGAAAATGATGAAGGATATATCGCGGATATCCCCGATTTACGATTTTGTTACGCCTTTGGTACAACCCCGACTGAAGCCCTCCAAGAATTAGAAATCGCTAAACAAGCATGGCTAGAAACAGCGCGATCGCAAGGCAAGCCAGTTCCTCAACCCACCTATCGACCCGTTATTTATTAATTAAAAACTGCTTCATGAAACTCATAATTCATAAAGATGATGATGCCCTTTATTTACGGCATGACGATACCCCCATCATTGAGTCCGAGGAAGTGAGCAATGGTATTATCCTGGATTACAACGCTGAGGGTAAAGTCATTGGCATTGAAGTCCTTTATATTAGCCAGCGCAGTCCCAACTCCTGGCAACAGATTCTTTTGGAAACAACAGCCTAGTGCAGCGTCAAAATTAAAAATTAGGGTAAATCCCTCCGGGATTTACCCTAATTTCAAGAAATGACATAGCACTAGTCGTAAAGAGTAAATATGTTGGTTTCCACTCCCCCCGCCTCACTCGCCGACAGAGCCAGCACTGAAACCCTCGTTCAGCACAACCTTGATGCCCAGGGAAAAAATGTCGCCCCCCTACGAAGCCGAAATTGATGCGATCGCGGTTTTGGGTCATCTAAGATTGCTGTCTAAGAGCATCTTTGAAAGAGAGTGTTCTCTTGATTCCTTTAATCTTCTGTCCGAATTAAGGGGTTCACTTCAGTCTGTCAGCTTCGGCCAACTCCTTAAGAGCTCTAAATCGGCTTGATTTGGCTTCGATTCCAAGCTTTTCACCTTTTTCCCGTCAGCTTTAGACACAAACGGACCCAGCACCATCGCCCTGTTGATTTTTTGGCAAGTCCCGCATTGTTCGTTCAACGTGAACGCGTTAAATTAGCCACAAGAGCATTCATGCCATTACTTTTTAGCATTTGTTTTTTGAAGGAGATCATTGTGCCGATTCAGCGGATTCCCCCTGGCCCTGGACAAGAATCAGTCTGGGACTATCCACGCCCACCCCGCCTAGAAGACTCTAGCCGTCGCATCCGGGTGATGGTGAATGAGGTGATGTTAGCTGACACGACTCAAGCAAAGCGGGTTTTGGAAACTAGCCATCCGCCGGTCTATTATATCCCTCAGAGTGATGTCCGAATGGAGCATCTAACGCCAACCCCCCGGTCGTCATTCTGCGAATGGAAGGGACAGGCGGCATACTTTACGATTCAAGTGGGCGATCGCCAGTTGCCAAACGCCGCCTGGTGCTACCCTAGTCCCACTGGGACTTTTGCTGACATCAAAGATTACATCGCCTTCTATCCCAGCCAGATGGATGCCTGCTATGTGGACGACGAGCAGGTTCAACCGCAGGTGGGCGATTTTTATGGAGGCTGGATTACATCAAACATTGTGGGGCCATTCAAAGGCGGCGCAGGGACCTGGGGATGGTAGACCTGGCTCCGTGGCGATCGCCCCTTTCCCGTGCCCTCCACCGCAACCGTGCCCTTCCCTACGCCCGCTACTTTCAGCTTGCCACCGTGCGAAAAAACGGCACACCCGCTAATCGAACGGTAGTGTTTCGGGGATTTTCCGATGAGGGTGCCTTGCAAGTGGTGACCGATCGGCGGAGCGAGAAGGTGCAGCAGATTGATCACTATGACCAGGGGGAAGCCTGCTGGTATTTCCCAAAGACGCGGGAGCAATTTCGTATCGCTGGAACGCTGTCTATTATCACTGCCGATTGTGGCGACCCGGTGATGGCGTCGGCTCGGCATCATCTGTGGGAGAGTCTGTCGGATGGTGGGCGCTCTCAATTTACCTGGCCCCACCCTGGCCATGCCCGTGCTGATGACGATGCGTTTCAAACGGAAACGCCCCCTCCTGATCAGCCCCATTCGGACTTTTGTTTACTGCTACTTGCCCCTATTCAGGTTGATCATCTCGAACTAAAGGGAAACCCTCAAGATCGACACCACTATTGTCTGCAAGATGGCCTTGAATGGACGGTTCACCCCCTGAACCCTTGAGAATAACTATTCAAATTGCATTTTATAGCGCTGTGCAAGCGCATTAAGTACAGCGTGTTGAGTGGCAGCGCTCTGCGCCGCCACTCAATATGACTTGGCAAGTTTCACGCAAAAATAGGGGTTTGGCGCGCGCGCCAAACCCCTATTTTTGCGTTGTGAATTTGAGAACTTTGCCAAGTCGTGACTCAACACATTTGGGTGTGCTGAACCAATTGCACACCGCTATAAATTAGCTTTGTACACACGAGTTAGCAAAGTTCTCAAATTCACAGTGACACTCACTTGCCAGTGACACTCACCAGTGACACTAAATAGAAAGCCCCAGTTTCAATCCCAACAGGGCATGGAGAAACATAATGCACAGAGTCGTGCTGCCTAGATATGCGTGGGCAGTGCGAGCGGCCCCCGTGCCCTTTCCAAAGCCAAAAAGGGCGATCGCCCCATTCAGTGCCAGTAGAAGCAGCACCACAGACCCCGTCCAGAAGTGAGGGCTTGCGAGCAGCGGTTGTTCCTGCATGACCAGGGAAAGCAAGCCTCCAGTGTAGCCCATCGCCATAAAGGCAAACATCAATGGCGCAATTTTTTTGTGACTGTCAAGATTCTCGGCAACCACCCCTGACTCGGTCATCGTACGCCCCCGCCAGCCCGTGATGCCCACAGCGCTGCCCATAGCAAAGACAACAATGCCCATCATCACAGGGTGTCCCCAGTGGACAATCGGTTCAGGCGTATCAAACTGGGCGAACCAGGAGGCGATCGGCTCTAGAGATTGACTTAGGCTTGAAGATACAGACATATTGGCTCCCAATAACTGCGTTGCATTAACTCACCCATGCATGGTGGTAGATTGCATGGTGTTTAAGAAATATTAAGGCTATTGTATAGCACTCAACGTGACGCCTAGGTTAACGACAGGCTAATCCATCTAAAAGCAATCAAAGCAGCTTGAGGATGCCATTTCAGAAATTGCCAGTGTGGGGCGATCGCCCCTTATTTTTTGTTGCTTGGATAGGAACATCAGCGATGTGGGAATTTTAGGGTGACCACATTGCACAATTCCTGAACCGCATTTCTAGCGACTACCTGCTGACAAGGGGTGCTCAGAATCAGCGTTACACCCCCCAAAGCCAGATAGTTTCTGCACCGAGCGTCTACCCATGCAAAATCCAAAATCCAAAATCCAAAATCCATATGCGTTCTTACTCAACCCTATCCAACTCATCCATCCCCATCCATATCCTGATTAAGAAACACTACGCTGCCCATGTAGAAGACTTCGCTCAATCCGCTAAATTTCAGCAGCTTGAATCAGGCCAGTTGTCCCGTGATGACATCGACCAGTTCATCGCCAATCTGTGCAAGGCGCATTTGAAAAGCCCCCAAATCTTGGCGTTTCTTTACTCGGTGTCTCCTCCAGCCGCCGTAGCCAATATCCAGCACAACATGCTTGAGGAGTTGGGGCTAGACGACGAAGGGATTTGCCATCCTGACTTACTGCTTCAGTTAGCCAAGGCCGCAGGCTTTGATGCTCAGCAGCGGGACGCTTTGATTCAAGGTGCCCAAGACCAGTTGCGATCGCTCTGTACGGATCCCCTGATGTTCGGCACCATTAAGGAACTGGGTCTGTCCGTGCTGCTGGAAGTGACCTGTTTTGAATGGATGCTGTCGCGCCTGTCGAGCCGCATAGGTAAGGCTCTGGAAACCCACCGAGGACTGCCATCCAAAAGTTTAGAATGGTTCTATCATCACTCTGAAGTGGATATTCGCCATGCAGAAGAAGGGGTGACCTCGGTGGTGGATTACGTCCGCTACTACGACATCAATGCGGATGAACTGGAAATCATTCTCGACATCACCTTCCGAGAAAACGTTTTCATCAAGCGCTACTTTGGGGCGATCGCCCTTGCCCAGGAAACTCACATGCTGTAGGGCGTGGCAGAGCCGTGCCCCTATCAATTTCTGATATCCCACTACAGATGTAACATCATGAAAATCGTAGCCGCACAGTTATTTGCCCTCCGTATTCCCTTTGTGGAAGCCTTTGCTCACAGCGTTCGCAGCCGCACTTACTCAGACTCTATCGTTGTCCGGGTCGAGGCAGAAGACGGCACTGTGGGCTACGGGGAAGCCGTCGCCCGCCCCTACGTGACTGGAGAAACGGTGGATTCCTGCCTGAAATTTATGACGGATCAGATATGGCCTGCCGTTCAGCATATCAACTACCCGGCTCCTCCCGCCCATAGCGAAGCAGGACTAGACTGGCTGAAATCTTTGTCAGCTACCTTACCGAGTGGTCGATTTAATGAACTGGATGGCGTCGTTGCCTGGAATGCAGCACAGGCTGGATGGGAACTGGCACTCGTAGATTGCTTACTAAAATCCCAGGAAAAATCCCTTGCCGATCTCTTACCCCCAAATCGCTCTGGCGTAACTTATAGTGGTGTGATTACCTCCAACAGCCCAGAGTCAGCGGTGAAGATGGCAAAACGGTTCAAACAATTTGGCTTATCTCACCTAAAGGTAAAGATAACCGGAACAGATGACCATACCCGCATTGCGGCTATCCGAGAAGCCGTTGGGCATGAACCCTCCATTCGACTGGATGGCAATGGTGCGTACTCGGTGGATGAAGCGATCGCCACCTGTCAAGATTTGGCGCAATTCCGCATTGACACTGCTGAGCAGATGATTTCACGGGGCAACCCAGTGGATTTGGCGCACATACAGGCATCATCACCGATTCCGCAGATGGCGGATGAGTCGCTGATTACCCTGGCAGATGCCCAGGCGTTGATTGATGCGAATGCCTGTCAGTGGTTTAACTTGCGGATTTCAAAGTGTGGAGGTTTAGTGCAGACAGTGGCGATCGCCCAGCTTGCCGAAGCAGCAGGAATTCGTCTCCAATTGGGATGCCAGGTAGGAGAAACCGCAATTCTATCCGCTGCCGGACGCCATCTTGCCGCCTATCTTCCCGCTGAATTTGTTGAAGGCTCCTACGGTAAATTACTTCTAAGCCGGGACATCAGCCGCACCCCCATCCAGTTTGGCAACCAGGGACACGCGCCCCTGCTCAAGCGTCCCGGCCTGGGCATTGAAGTGCAGGATGCTCTCCTTAAAACCTATGCCCACCGACAGATTCATCTCACCATTGCACCCCCCCGCCAATCTAAAATCTATAGCGCTTTGCAAGCGCTATAAGTACAGCACATGTGAGGGGCGGCGCAGTGCGCCGCCCCTCACATGTGCTTAATCAACCTGCACACCGCTATAAAATCCAAAATCCACATGCTCTCCTCTCTGATTCCATCCTTCATTCGCTGGCGGGGCCGTCCCCTGGCCCGCCAATTAGACCGCGCCGCCCATGCTCCCGCCCATGCCCAGCGATCGCTCCTTCAGGATCTCTTGGCGCGCCATCAGCACACTGGTTTCGGTAAGGAACATGGGTTTGGACAGATTCAGTCCCCATCAGACTATCAGCGTGCGGTTCCGGTGCGGAATTACGAGGGCTTGCGTCCCTATATCCAGCGCATGATGGAGGGAGACGAGAACGTACTGGTCAGCGATCCAGTAACGATGTTTACTCTCACGAGCGGCACCACCGGACAGCCCAAGTACATTCCCGTTACTGCTGTTTCAGAGTCCCGTAACTCAAATCTCATGCGACAGTGGCTCTATCGGCTCCTGCTTGACCACCCCCATTGCCTAAACCGTGCCATCGTGGGCATTGTCAGTCCTGCTGTGGAAGGCTATACTCCCAGCGGCATTCCCTATGGCAGTCTTTCTGGACGCATCTACCAGCAAGTGCCGCCTCTGGTGCGTCAATCCTATGCGGTTCCCTATCCAGTGTTTGAAATTAAGGATTACGATAGGCGGTATTGGGCGATTGCCCGCTTTGCCTTGGCGAGGCAGGTGTCCTTTATGTGTACGCCCAATCCCAGCACCTTACTTCGGCTAGCTACGGTCATCAACACCCATCGGGAACGCCTGATCCGAGCTATCCATGACGGCACCCTGGGACTGCACCCTGAGGACACGGGACTTTCGCCCGACAAACTGGCTCAACTTTATGCCCGGCTTCAGCCCCAGCCCAAGCGCGCCAGGACGCTAGAGCAGATAATGGAAACTGCCGAACACTTACATCCTAAAGATTGCTGGCATGACTTGAACCACATTGGCTGCTGGACGGGGGGCAGCGTGGGCATCCAGGCAGAACGATTGGCATTGGCCTATGGTGATGTAGCTCTGCGGGATTTGGGCTACTTGGCAAGCGAAGCACGGGTGACGCTGCCTGTGGGCGATCGCACCTCCAGTGGCATCCTCGATCTGACCCTCAACTACTACGAATTTATCCCTGAAGAAGCCGTTGATGACCGCAATCCGCCAATTTATCTGAGTCATGAACTGGAGTTGGGTAAGCGCTACAGTATTTTACTCACAACCCCTGGCGGACTCTACCGCTACGACATCAACGACATCGTGGAGGTGACGAGCTTCTACCATCAGGCACCGATGCTTGCCTTCATTCGCAAAGGAAAGGACATGAGCAATCTTACTGGAGAAAAGCTTCATGTCAACCAGATCACAGAGGCAATGAGCCATGTTCAAAAGCAATTTGGCGTGGCAATGGGGCAGTATCAGTGGGTCGCAAATCCACAAGAAATGATCTACCACGTCTATGTGGAGTGGCACGATGAGCGGGGCGATCACTGGATTCAGCATACATTCTTACCTGCTCTGAATCAAACTCTATGCCACCTGAATACAGAGTATGCTCAAAAACGCGCATCCCAGCGGTTGCACGCTCCTTACCTGCACCGGATGCGACCAGGATGGGCAGAGGCTGTTGCTCGACGGGCGATCGCCCAGAGTCAGAGAGATGTTCAGTATAAATGGAGCGTGCTCCGCCAGAACCCGTCACCCTGTCCGCTGACTCAGGCATATCAGCTCACGCCCTTAGAAAATGCACGAGATATCCAGAACTTGCGTCCGTCCTCATTAGAATTATCGTAGAATCACCGCTAAGGGGGCTGCGGCTAAATAAAGATATCGGAGGAGAAGGGCAGCGGGCGCAACCCGTCGCCCCTCTCCTGGTACTTTATTGTCTTGCAAGTCCCTAAGGGATCTGCGGCTAAAAAAGATACCGGAAGATAAAGAGCAGCGGGCGCAGCC
>CAYXJG010000284.1:0-7337 GCA_964465285.1 uncultured bacterium | reverse complement strand
CGTGCGCGTCGCATATGAAAGTCGGAGGTGATGAGGAAGACGTGGTGGATGTGGCGATCGCCCAAGTCGTTGACGAGGGAGGTGAAGTTGGTGACGGTGTCGATGGCGCGGCGATCGATATGAATGCGGCTCTCAGCAATGGCGGCGCGTTGAAAGATGGCTTTGGCTTCTTGGGTGGAGGCTCCGGAGGACACCCAAATCTCCAGGGTTGGATGCTGTTGGGCGAAGAGTGCGGTGAATTCTTCCCGAGTTGACGTGCCTCCAAGGGTGAGGATGGCTTGGGGCGTGGGAGAGTGGATCTGGGCGAGAAGTAGGCGGACGGGAATGAAACTAATGAGAAGGACGAGGATGGTAATGGTAAAGGTAACCCACATTTTGCGATAGATTTTTGGGCGGAGATACATCGAGATTCGGCTGATGAAAAGGGTCAGCATTCCGCTCTAGTCTATCTGTTGTGGGGGTTAAGTCACCCGGTATGGGTTTGAATCAACGTTCCTTTGATTGAAGTTGAGACGTATTAGAAGAATCGGACAGGTCGGCTTCGATGAGCTTGATGGAAAGCAATAACTCGGCAAGCATCCGCTGGAAGGCGTAATACCATCCGCGCCACCCATCCAGGATGCCGCCTTTCAAAATGAGGCAGTAGACCAAAATCACAAAGGGAGCCAAGACTTTCTGCTGTCGAATGCGATCGCCCCAGCTCAGATCCTGTCTCGTTGCGTCTTGAAGCTTCTTCACTTCGAGCACCATGTAGCGGTCTTGCGCCCACAGCCAGCGAGATAAAGGTTTGCGATCGTCGTGATGAATGAGGCTCGTTAAGGACGCAGACTGTCCGTTAACCACTAAAAGCTGGGTATGGCCGTCGTCAATGTAGTGCGCTCGCCCTTTGCGGAAGAGGGCTTGACGGGGAGGCAAAATGGTTCCACGAAGGGGTTTGCCAAAGACGCAGTATTTGAAGGGGATGAAATAACCATCAACGTCTGGAGATGGAGAGAGGGCTTTGAGTTCGTCAATGAGCGCATCGGTGAGGACATAGTCGGCATCGAGGGAAAGCACCCATTCGGTTTGAACGCGGTCGATGCCTGCGTTCCATTGGTTGGCGTGGGTGTCGAACTTTCGTTGAATGGTTTCGACGTGTGGATAGGTGTTGAGAATGTCGAGAGTGTTATCTGTGCTGAAGCTATCGATCACAACAATGCGGCTTGCCCATGGGAGTGAGGTGAGGGTTCGTCTAATATTGGGGGCTTCGTTGTACGTCAAAATTAGGGGAGTAATTGACTCAAGCATAGGTATGAGGCAAAGGTTTGTTGTGAATGACAGCTTTGTAGATTTGGACTAAGCTAGATGCAATTTTGCCTCAGGTGTCGTGTTCGAGAATGAACTATCGGGCGCGATCGCCCATTAACGCCCATTAATTATTCAACCGTGCTCCCAGGAACTCTATCTGGCTTATCATCTCTTCAGCAGACTTAACGGCTGCCAATCTAAATAGAGGCGAATCGTTGTCATGGCATCAGGGAAGATGCCTGAGCGGCAAGCCTTTCATATTCGGCTGCTTCAGCAGCTAAATCCTGCTCAATGGCTTGCTGATTGGCGTAGTAGTAAGCAAGAGCAGCATGAACTTGAGCCAGTGTTAAGTGGTCTTTGTCTGCCACAATATCGTCTGCGCTATGACCCTGTTTATACAGAGCGACAATTCGCCGCACGGATGTTCCGGTGCCTGCAATAACTGGGCGTCCGTTCTGGATGTCGGAGGACGTTGTAATGAGGCTGCCAATGTTGACAAACGTTTGAGCCATTGATTGATGCCTAAAAACTCATTTCAAGTTTAGCTTTTGTTTAGTGGAGCGATAAGGGCTGCGCCCAGGCAAGCCAACGCCCAAAATCTCCGCATACACATCAATCAGTTGGGCGGCGATGTTGTCCCAGGTGTAGTGTTCAAGAATGAACTGTCGAGCGCGATCGCCCATTGCTTTGGCTTCCTGGGGTTCTTTCAGGCAAGTGATGAGGGCGTGGGCGATCGCCTCTTTATTGAGTTCAGGCACCATGCCCAACTGATGTTCGGAGACGAGCTTCGATAGGGCTACCCCAGGCGTTACGATGGCTGGAATACCAGCCGCCAAAGCTTCAAGTACGGCCACTCCAAAGTTCTCCGAGTATGAGGTCAGGGCAAACAAATCGGCTCCTTGTAAGAGTAGATCTTTGTCTTCTCCTTGAACAAACCCAACCATGTGAGTGCGTTCATGTATCCCTGCACGATTGATGTGCTGACGAATAGCTGATTCATACTCTGGTTCACCATTGCCCGCAATCACAAAGGTAAATCGCTGATGATGGAGCAAGGCAAGCGCATCAATTAATACCTCAATTCCTTTTTTGGGATGCACACGTGAAAGAAATAAAATAATAGGCTCATCGTCTGGGAGTTGAAGTTTTTGACGCAGATGAATTCTTGCATCCTCAATTGGAGGAGCAAATGAAAGACCATGAGGGATGACAACACTTTGTGTCAGCAAACCGAGTTTTGCGGCTTCTTGTTGCTCGACTTCTGATGTGTAGTGGATAACCTGAGCATGATTGAGGTTGGCGTACTCAACAAGCTGAAGGTAAAGTTGTTTTTTGGTTTTGCTTTGGTTGAGTGACCACTGGCAGAGTTGACCCAGGGGACGGACGATGTATGGAACTTTCTTTAGGCGGGCGATCGCCATTGCAACGGTTGATGGATATGAAAAAACTGCATGAACATGAACAAGATCATAGTGTCGGATATTTTTCCATAGCCATTGAGTTAAGGCTACTGAAAAAGCAAATTCACGCAAAGCATGAGTCGATGAAGACCATCTAGAGAAGAAACGAGTTGGAACTTCCTCACAGGGAATAAGGTGATTGAGAGGAACGTCTAAAATTTCAGAGCCATTGTCATTGGTAGTCGCAATTTCAGCAGTGATTCCTTGTTTATTCAGTGCCAGCACCATTTGTAGGATGGCTTGACTGGGACCTCCTCGAACGGGCGCAACTGAAGGAATGACGTGGAGAATTTTCACAACTGGCTTGAATGAATGTGGTCGAAAGATTGTTGAGCTTCCCAAGTTTGAATCAATTCAGTTAAGTGTCGCTGGAATTGCTCAGTTCCATATGTATCAATGACGGCTTGACGCAAGTGCTGAGGCTGATACATGAGTAGGTTTGGATAATTGCCTTGCAGAATTTGAATCATAGTTTGGGCGATGGCTGGAATGTCATCTGGATCAACTAGGGCACCAAGCTTACCTTGACACAAGGCATCAACAGCTCCATCTTGATTGCTACCCAACGTTGGTTTTCCACATGCTAAGGCTTCCAGGTAAACAATTCCAAAGCCTTCTCGCTTGCTTGGCATTGCAAATAAATCACACAAATTGTAGTGATCGCAAAGTTCTTCATCAGGTACAAAGCCCGTCAGAGTGACACAGTTTTGCACTCCAAGTTCAGCGATTAGTCGTTCGATGCGGGGGCGATCACTTCCTTTTCCAACTATCACATAGTGGATATCTGGAATAGTTTGACGCATTATGGGTAATGCGTGAAGAATCTGGTCATATCCCTTGAATCTTTGGGAATCTGCAAGACGGGCAACAGTGAGGACGATGGGCTGGTTAGGTTGAAGGTGATATCGTTTGAGTAAGTAATCTGGTTTGGGACGAATAGAAAAATGACTGGCATCAAAGGTAACAGGCAATACAGCAATCTTTCCAGATAATCCTCTTTGTTCTTGAACTAGGCGATCGCGTGTGTACTTACTGATGGAAATGATTTTATCTGCGTACTTCAGAGCATTGATTTTTTGAGGATTAGTAATATTCCAAGCATCAATGCCGTAGACAAATACCCAATAGGAAATGCCTAGAAAATGATGAATCCACAAAATAACGGGTGAAAAATTAAGATGACCACAAATGATTAGATTGGGTCTTCGAGACGTAAAAGCTCGTATCGTTTGTCCAATGAAGTGGACAGTTTTAAGCGGAGATGGAATCTTACCGCTAAACAGGAAAGAAAATTGACTTGATTGAAATTGGTGAAGTGGCTTTGTGCAATCGAGTTTGTCAATAACAACAATCCGATAATCTGAAGCATGTTTCTCTATCGCATTCAAAACATCCTGAAGATAAACTTGAATACCACCCTTGAATTCAAACAGGTTAGGCACCCAGATATGAATAGTTTGTAATTTAGGATATTGCATCAGTGATAAGAGGATTAGATTACACACTTAAAAGCAGGTTTACTTTTTGAATAAGTTTTTCACGGTATCTTTCCCACGTTATTTTTTCTGCTTTCAGTCGAGCAGCGCGCCCCATTTCAGCTAATTCTTTAGGATGTTGGTAACACCACTCTAGTTTTGTTTTGAGGGCTTCGACATCACGAATCGGAACAATGAATCCTTCAACTCCATCGGTAATAAGATTCGGGCCTGCGGTGTTGGGGGTGGTAATGACTGGAATACCACAAGCCATTGCTTCAGTAAGGACTAAGCCAAAGCCTTCAACGAGTGACGGAAATACGAGAACGTTAGCAGCACTGTAATACTGATTAAGTGCCATATGAGAGACAGAAGGAACGTGACGACATAAATCTTGATAGGCTGCAAACCAAGACTCAGGCATCATATTTGAACCAACGATCATGAGTTCCGCATTAGGTAACTTAAGACCTTTCCATGCCTGGAGAAGATAGTGTGCTCCCTTTCGAGGGGAAAGGCGTCCTGCATAGATTACCCGAAAACTAGAATCTGTTTTTTGTTGAGGTCGAAAGTAATGAACAGGGGCACCGTATGGAATCACGGTGATTTTATCTTTAGGCACACCTGCATCAATTAAAGAACGCTCGGTCATAGAGGAAGCAACAAAAATATGATCGGCTAGTTCTATCTCCCGTTGTTTACGCTCTAGTTTCCAAGTTGGTTCTTGAATAGCAGACATTGCTGATTTGAGGTCAGGAAAGTGATCGGCTTCTTCAGCTTGAATGCGTTGACTGGTTTGATAATAAGGAATGGGAAGGTCATAGAAACACTGAATGCCTCGTTGCTTTGCTATCTCAAAGGTGGTAGCGGCTTCATCTTCGTAGGCATAGATGGCATCTAGATTGTCAAGATGGTGATGAGCTGCATGCTGATCGAGAGCAGCATAAACCCAATCGATTAAGCTTCGACGGTCAAGCTTTAGCGGTTGATAGAGATTAGAAAGAGTTAGCGCTAATCGAAGCAATTCTCGGCTTGCATGACTGCGAATGGTGCCAGTATTAGGAACTGTCCAGATGCGGCGTTCGAGTTCTGTGGTGAGGCGATCGCCAATAGCTTTCGGCAACTTATTGATGAGCTGAGCTGTTTTACCGTTAGGGTTATAGGCTAAAGTTGTAATAATTTCATGCAGTAGGGTGCTTTCTGAAAGGGCGATTGCGGCATTGAGTGAGTAAGAATTAGCGGTTGCCTGAGCTAGAGAAATGCGAAACTGTGGCATAGGGGTTGGATAGTGAAGACGCAAAATACTGATTTTCGGTATGTTCCAGGTTTGGCAAGAGAATGATAAATCCTGCTAGTGACCAGTAGTAAATAGAAAATACGTTATGGACAACGAGTTGACCACTAAACTGAATAAGATGGGTTAGAAATGCTGCAAGGGCAAGGTCTTGTAGAAAAGGATGGCGAAGCTTCCAAAAGACGTTGAAAAGTGCCCCAATTACGAGAATGCGAAAAACATACCAGAGGATAAAGCCAATTGGCCCTAGTTCTAAGGCAATTCGCCCCATCTCAGACTCAAAGCCGATAGGAATGGGTTCTCCATAGGGTAGCCCGAGGACTCCGCGTAAGACATTCACTGCCTGGTGGGTGGCTCCAACCCCATAACCATCTAGTCCTTTGAATTGAAAGTATTGCAGTACGGCGAAACTATTCATGACTCGTCCAACAATGCTGTCTGAACCCGTAGCACGAGCAGCAAACGCATCAAAGGCAGGCCGTAACCACTGGGTCAAAACGCCTGTCGAAATGAAAATGGGTAAGGTAAACCGTTTTAGATAATTCATCATTCGGTTAGGTCGTCTTAATACAGTTAAAATGACGAAGCTTATAAGAAATAAAACTTCAAATAGAATGACTCCTCGTGATCCGGTCATTAAGGAGTTGACAACAACGATGGCAACTTCAGCAGTAATAATTCCTTGCCAGAGGCTAGGCTGGGGCTTCAGCAGTAGTGGAATCAAGAGGGCAAAACACACGCTAAGGTACACTGCGTAACCGCTGATGTAGGGAAATGTGCCTGTGATACGGAGGTTGTCCGTCCCCGAAAACCCCGCTGTAGGATCAACACCCCCTGCATAGATGTTCAAGGGACTGGAAGCGGGGCTGTAAAACTGTATGATGCCTAATAGGCCCACTGGAATGACCAGCAGCAAATAATGGCGTAGTGTTTTGTAGAGGTCATCTTGAGACTGAAATAGGTTGGGTACAAGCCACATCAGCGGAATATAAAACAGATAACCCCGCAAACCAAAGAACCCCACAATGGGAGAACCCAAACTGGGATTAAAGGCTTGGAAGATGCACCAACCTGTCACTAATAATAAAAAGCCTTTGATGAAATAGGCTTGAAATTTGAGTTTAGGAGTGTTTTCTGAGAAGAAAAAAAAGTGGAGATAGGCTCCAAGCAGAACCAGATCCTTCAAAAAATAGAGAAGGTCGCTAAATTGGGGCAAAAACCATTTACGGAGAGCACCTTCGATGACAACCAGGATAAACACGGCATAGAGCGATCGCCGCCAGTTTCTAGCAGAGAGAAAGAGAATAATAATTAGTGGAATGAACGCTAGAACAATGCGGCTCAATGAATCGCCTCCTCTAAGACCCGTAAATAGGCTTTTGCAACTTCAGCTTTTTGGTGATTTGCAAGATGGACTGGTGCATTTTTCCGATATTGAGCCTGCTGATCAGGATGGTTTAGGAGCTGAGCTAATGTTTTCGTTAATGCATCGATATCGCCATTGGGAAAAGTAACGCCGCAGTGACCAATGGCATCTTTTAGGCCACCCCCTTCGGAGCCGACGACCACACAGCCACAAGCGATACCTTCAAGAGCTACAACACCAAAGGGTTCATGCCAACGAGAGGGGGCGACTAAAATGTGATGCTGGTTGAGCAGGGTCACTAGCTCATCACCCACTTTGGAGCCAACGAAGGCAACTTGAGCATCAATGCCAAGGTTGAGCGCCTGTTGGCGTAGGGTTGCTTCTTCTTCACCACTGCCGATGATGGTGAGCTTGGGGGTGAGGTTAAAGGACTTCAGGTTAGCAATAGATTGAAG
>CAYXJG010000283.1:0-7386 GCA_964465285.1 uncultured bacterium | reverse complement strand
TATAAAAACAGTGCTGGATTGAACCCGTGATTAGGGATCTGCGGCTAAAAAAGATACCGGAAGAAAAGAGCAGCGGGCTGCGCCCGCTGCTCTTTTCCGGGTACTTTGTTTTCTTGCAAGTCCCTCAGTGGGAAAAGAAAGAACATTATCAACAAAAAGGTCAGGTGCCCGGAGGCACCTGACCCTGAAGCCAGAATGTAGGGTGTCTAGATCAATCTAAGATTAGGATATCCTGCCAGGACTTCATCAGACGATAGGGTTTCGCCTTCCGCTTGAGGTGTCCAAAGAACCTCAACAGCCAGCAGTTCGTCACTCGACACCGATCCGATTTGACTCAGCGCCCGTCGTAAATCTTCAGAATTATTTACTTTTGGTAACTGGAGGTTACTCTGCGTTGCAACTAGAATTGTCGCGACGATGTATTCACCGGGGGCTTGTGCTAATGCCGTGTCGCCCAAGGCTTTCTCTACAGCCGACAAATCAGATCCCTGCTGAATCTGGCTGTTCACGTTGGACACCGACTCATCGGAGAACTTGCTGCGCTCAATCAGAGCAAGGCGATTGAACTCCACCTCGGCGGAGTCAAGACGCGTCAGGCTGGATGAACTGTCTGCGTAGGCCCAGTATTCTGGATGACGCAGCATTGATAGAGTGGCTTCCTGGAGCACTTGGGTCAACCCCTTGGGAGAACTAGTATCTGCCGTTTGGGCGACGCGATTCAGGTCAGCCTGAAGTTCACGGGCGTCAGCAAGCAGGCCGATCTGTAAGCGGGCAACGCTCACCTTCGAGGCGATCGCCGTTCCGCCATACCCATACTCATCTCCACCAGTTGCACTGCGGAAGCTCCGCACCAGGAAGTTTGCAAGACCGATAAAGAGAATAACGGTAAACAGACCCCCAAAACCGCCGCCGAAGCCAAAGATAGGCAGCAGGAAGGGAAAGCCAAAACCACCACCGGGATAGTAGCCACCTGGGCTTCGATAAGATGGCCTGGGCTGTACGCGGGTTGTGGGTGCCCGGAAACTACCGCCGCCAATGCGCCCACCAGAGCGGGCTGCCAGGGCAGTATTCGCTTGTCCAAAGACGAGAACCGCAATCAGGCCCACCGCCAGAAGACTTTTCAAAAAAGGCTTGAGTAAACGTGAGAATCTCTCTCTCATGGCACACCGACTTAAATGTTTCTACGCCTTGCCAATACAGGAACATGCTCAGTTCCGAACACACTTCAGTTCCTCTAAGGCTGCGGCTGTTATTACTGAGGAGCCGATTGACAACCAGCACCTCTTTAATTAATGTATCGTTTTCCCCACAAAAAGGTGAGCGGCTTCCAATAGATTAAAGGTGAGGGTATCCGACATTGCCCCGAGTCTATTGCCCATCAATGGCCTAGCCCCCCCCCACAATGGTGACGATTTCGAGGCGATCGCCCTGTTTCAGGGTCGTAGACTCCCAGAACTGTCGATGCAAAATTTCCCCGTTGTACTCCACCGCCACCAGCCGGGGATTCATCCCCAATGCCTCTAAAAACTGCGGCAGCGTTGTCTGCCCAGGGCACTGCTTCGATTCGCCATTCACTTGAAGCGTGATGGTGTTCATAATTTTTAATGAGCCTAGTACGGTAATTGTGCGTCTAAAATCTAGCTAACCTGTAACCTACATGACTGGCAAAGTTCTCAAATTCACAACGCAAGAATAAGGGTTTGGGGCGCGCGGAGCGCGCCCCAAACCCTTATTCTTGCGTGAAACTTGCCAAGTCGTATGACCTATGAAAACTATAGGTTTGCCAATCCAAAATCGAAAATCCAAGATTAAAAAAGTGCTCTGAAAGGAGTCCTTTAATCGAGAATTGATATTACAGGTTTTAATTGTGCCCAGCTACTGGTAACCCTTGATATGGCAATCATAAATGAAATGTGAGAGTTGGGGCGGGCGCAGCCCGCCCCAACTCTCACATTTCATTTCACAAATCGCTTAGGAAAGCTATATTAAGCTGTGAAAGTAAATATTGGGTCATGAAGGTCGGGTGTTCTGCGTTCATGATGGCGCGGACGACAGCAACTCGCTGTGCTCCTGCCGAAATCACCTCCCCAATGTTGTCGGCATCAATACCACCGATTGCGTACCAGGGCACCGGAGAATGCTCTGCGGCGTAGCGCACGTAGTCATGGCCTGCAGCAGGTTTACCTTCCTTCGTGGGTGTTTCATAGACGGGGCCAACGCCAATATAGTCGGCTCCTTCAGCAAGGGCACGGTTCATTTCATCAGGGTTGGTGGTCGATCGCCCTACAATGCGGCTTGCCCCGAGAATTTGCCGTGCCAGAGCAATGGGGATATCCTGCTGCCCCAGGTGAACGCCATCGGCATCAACGGCTTTGGCGAGGTCTGCACGGTCGTTCATGATGAAGAGTGCCCCGTAGCGGTGGCAGAGTTCACGGAGCCTGATGCCGTTTTCAATGCGGGTCACATCATCGGCGTGCTTATCGCGGTATTGCACCAGGGTCAAGCCACCCTGGAGAGCAGCTTCGACAACTTCCAGCACAGCGTCATGGGGCGAAGTGACCAGGTAAAGGGGCGATCGCCGCAGCAGGCTCAGCCGCCCATATCCCATGACGTGACTGTCCAGAGCATAGACCTGATAGCGCATATGTTTAAATGCTTCGCCCATGCCAGGTTTGTAGAGCTTGCCGTATTCTTCGAGCACTCGCAGGGCTTCCTCAACACGGCAGAAATTTGCCTGCAACACGTGATTCACATCGGTGCGGGTTTCTTCCTGGGGATGGGTCAGTTCCGTTCCTAAATCTCCTGGGGTATCTCGCTCAGCTCGCAGGTCTGCGGTATGCCAGCGGGCGAGTTCCTGCCGCAAGGCTTTGCACTGGTCGGTGAAGGTGATGTGATTCAGCCCAAAGCGGCACCAGTCTTCAATGATGCGTAGACCCTCGCGGGCGCGGTCGAGGTTAGCATCCAGAATACGGGCGAGGGCAGATGTTACTGGAAGGGAAGATGTTGGAAAGAAATCAGCGGAGTTTCTCATCGTTGCGGGCGTAAACCGGAGGGCGTGTGAAGCAGGGGCTAGGTGAGGGCTGAACTGAAAGTCTGAGCAGTTACAAACGAGCTAGAACCCTGGGCTGCCCGCTGAGCGGGCAGCCCAGGATTTTATTGGTTTATCGTTAACTGTGCTTAAACTGTGTGCTTAAACTGTGTGCTTAAACTGTGCTCATCAACTTACCGTAACAAATTTATGTAGCAACTTCTGAAACTTAAGCTTAAAATTTGAGGCTAATATTTTTGCTGGATTTTCTGGCTTGTCATTTAAGCCGGGAAATCCTGGATGGGCAAGGAGCCAGAATCTAGGAGTCAGAATTCAGGAGGAAGCTGGCTTCTGGCTCCTGTCTCCTGAATTCTATCCTTGGGAAAACTTCCCGCCTTGAGGAATACGCCGATTTTCTCTAAAAATACATTCGTTTTGGGTGTAGAAACAATGGCTTCTTGTGCCCAGAGTGGTCAATCTTCTGGACTTGAGATTGAATTCAGGTAACGTTTCTGGCGATCGCCCTGGGCATCGGAATCCAGTTTTCTCCTTACAAGACTGACTAAAGATAATGCTTTGATAGTGTTCTTATTCTCTCGTATCAATGCTCCAGGAGATAGCGATGAATGACATTTACAACAGATGCCAGAGTCTAAGTCCCTCGGCACAATTAGAAACCAACGATAAAACCATGTACTGCCCGCTGCGCGGGCAGTACATGGTTTATGGGTTTTATATTTAATTGCGACTACTTACCTATCTAAAACATCATTTTTCAGGGAGGGATTTGGGATGAAAGGGATAGTCTCAACACTGCCAGGAGTTGGCGCATTTGTCGTTGCCGCAGCTACGTTCCAGGGAATGGCGATCGCCTCATCCCCCCCACAGTCATCCTATGAAACCTCTGAATGGCAGGCGGAACATAGCAATACCCCAAATCAGGTTGCCCCTCAGGAGCATCATCACAGGACGAGTAATGGCGGTTCGTCCCAGACAACTTCTGTGACGATGATCTTCGTCAGCCCCCTCATTGGACATGATGCAACAGGAGATGGCACCCAGCGATCGCCTTTCCGCACTCTGACCTATGCCCTAGAGCGAGCATCGGCAGGGACTACCATCATGCTGGCACCCGGCATTTACAGTGCCGACACGGGCGAGCAGTTCCCCATTCGTCTCAAGCGAGGGGTGACCGTGCATGGTAATCCCGGCACTCGGGGAGATGGCGTTCTGATTCGAGGCGGGGGCGATTTTGTGAGCCTGACGGCAACCCGACAGAACATCGCTATCCTCGGGGCAAACCAGGCGACCTTAACCGGAGTGACGGTAACAAATCCTAACCCGCGCGGCTATGGCATTTGGATCGAGTCCAGCAGTCCTCGCATTCTCGACAACACGCTTACAGGCAACCTGCACGATGGCGTGTCGGTGAATGGCACAAGTGCCCCTCTCATTCAACGCAATCAGTTTGTGCAGAATGGGGCCAATGGCGTGACGGTATTTGGGCGATCGCACCCCCGTATTCAAGATAATGTGTTTGAAAATACTGGCTACGGTATTAACCTGGGCGATGCAGCGGCTCCCATCATCGTGAATAACCACATTGTCAATAACCGCAGCGGCGTGGTGGCTCAGGAACAATCCCGTCCGGTGCTGCGGCATAACCGCATCGAAGATAACCAGCAGAATGGGGTGGTGGCGATCGCCCAGGCTCAGCCCAACTTGGGCACGCAAAATGACCCCGGCCATAATCAGTTCTCTAGCAACGGGCAGCACGCTATCAATGCGCAAGTTGTCGACGTTCCAGTCATCGCTGCGGGGAACCAAATCGACCCTGCTCGCGTCGTCGGCCCGGTCAATTTTGAGGCTCAGACTGCGTCCGCCATATCTGTTGCCTCTATTCCTGATCCTGTGCCTGTTGCGGACGCGTTCCCCCCGACGGTCAACGCTGGCGAACGGATAACAACACCGCCCCCATCCCCAGCAAGGGCATCAGCACTGATTCCAGCAACGCCCCTGTCAGCGGAAAACGCTACAGAACTCATTCCGATGCCTGTCTCGTCGGCAGAGGCAGCTTCTGAGCCGGCTTCCGATGCTAGCGTGCTGATTCCCGATGAACCCCTCTCCGCAGCCAACGCCACAGAACTGATTCCCATCCAGTCCTCTTCGCCGCCACTGTCAGCCCAAGAGCGTTCAACAACGCCAACGGTTGCCGTGCCTGCCTCAGTAGATTCCGCTTCAAGAGATTCCGCTTCAAGGCAATCCCATGCTACTCCAACGGCTTCCTTTCCCCAGCCGACTGCCCTAACTGCCGCCACGTCTGCCCACATAGGAAATGGCGCTTTGTCCATTGATGAATTTGTTGCCCCTGAATCGCGCCCTACCGAAGAATCAGTCGAGGAGTCATTCGACGATTCTTCAAGCGACTCTTTAAACAACTCCTCAAGCCCTGTTGTTATTCAAGTCAATGATGCCGACAGGTTCCCCCGATCAACTCAGCGATTGATTCGCCCTGCCCTTCACAGGGCTGCTGCATCTACCGAGCCAGAGACCTCCTCGGACTCCTTAGCAGAGCTGTCATCCGGGCAATCATCTGCAACGACTCCACCTCCAATGACGGTTTCAGCGTCCATCACTTCGGCATCCGTGACAGAATCAATTCCCATTCAGGTGATCGATCCGCCTGCACCCGCCCGCCTTGTACATCCCCAAACCCAAGTCCTATTGACTAATCCAGCTACGACATCAGGTTTTGAAGCAACCTCTGAAACGTCCTCAGATGCCGCATCAGTCCATGAAACTCCACGATTGATTAACCCTGCTGCCCGGTCCATCAGGCCGTCGTCCGTCAACCCGTCGGTTTACCAGAGTCTGGCGATCGCCCCCCAGCACGCCTTCCCTCAGCGCAACGAAAACCTCCTGCCTGTTCCTAGCTCAGATGTGCCCCACGGTCATGTAGGCGATATGGCTCGTGTGAATGTCGGCAATAATCCCCTCGCCAGTCGATTGGGTATAACCAACGACCGTGCCAGCCTCCGCTACCGTGTTGTGGTTGCTGGACAGGATGCAATGGTTGAGGCAGTACGAGCTATCTCTCCTGGCGCGTTTCAAACCTGGCTGAATGGGCGATCGCTCATTCAGGTCGGAGCCTTTGCCAGCCTTGAGAACGCCAATGAAATTGCTCGATTGCTTTCCATCCAGGGGATTCAGGCGGAAATTCAGCCTATGCAATGACCCCGCACTCGCGCTACCCCTTGTGTTGGCGATCTTTTTCTCGCTGGAAATCTGTGCAATCTATGTAATACCGAACACGACTTGGCAAGTTTCACACAAAGCTAGGGGTAAGCGGTTTTCAGCGCATCCCAAACTGACGTTATCTATAGCGCTTTGCAAGCGCATTAAGTACAGCACATGTGAGGGGCGCGCGCGCCGCGCCCTCACAAAACCATCTCTAGAATGGATGCCTCCTTCGTAATCGGCTGGCACGATTCGTCCTAAACGCATGTACTCTAAAGTCTAGTTTCAACGATTCACTAGGCGATGGATGCAGCCTGGCGAGATGCACGCTTTGCCTCATAAAACTGGCGGGCAACGGTTCCCAGCAGATACAGCAATATAGCATCGCTGGATGCGCCAATGGCAGCCCCGACAACGGGCACGGCTTCTACGAAGCTTAAGCTTGCCTTCAAAGGGGTGCCTGTGCCAAAGGACAGGCCATAGATCGCAATGACTTCTCCTCGGCGAACGGCATCATTAATATCAAAGCCGTAGGCCGCCGCAACACGATAGACCATTTCCGCCTGGAGTTTGGTCACTGCAACGAGATCCACCGCAAGTAACGCCAAGGCGACGGACGGCACGATATTGGTAAGCAAACCGATACGCCCTGCCTGGAGGGCCATGTTGTTCACCACTCGCTGGGCAATCTCTCCGTCACTTTCCATCGGATGCTGTGCCCGTAACCGCGCTACGTCTGCGGCAGCTTTGTCAGTGTTCACCTGCCCCATCCCAAGCAGCAGCCAGTTCACCCCTGGAATCTTGGATATGGTTTGGACGGCAGAATTGTTAGCAATAGGGTCGATGGCCTCGCCAATATATTTTGTAGCTTGCTCAACGGTGGCGTGTATATTTTGCCCTGCCGCTTCTGTGAAGGCGATCGCCCGGTTAAACAGAACCTGTCCGTCACACGCGTATTGATATTGTGCCGTCATGTTATCTCCTTCTCATGCCGTGGGTGGTGTCCGTGGCCAGGAACCGGCACGGAACCATCACCACCCTATCATTCACAACTTGGCAAGTTTCACACAAAAATAGCAGCAATTCTCAGTATGGAATTCAATGGGGCAAAAAGGTCGCCT
>CAYXJG010000282.1:1971-7406 GCA_964465285.1 uncultured bacterium | reverse complement strand
CGCAGCGGGGGATACACTCTTTAACCTAAGGCCGTAGGGCTATATACAGGTGAGGATTTGGTATAACGTGATTTCGACAAGCACTCAGGAATTCGCTTCGCATCCGCCCCGCAAGCGATACCAATTCTCGATTTCAGATTTTCGATTTTGGATTGACAAACCTATAGTTGGCCTAGGTTACAGGTTAGCTATCTGTAGTTTTACTTTCAAGAATGGGTATAACCTGCCAAAGATGCTGCTTTAAGGAGAGGACTAACAGAGTCAACTAGGGCTGCCACAGCGTCGTGAGTCATCGGCAGGCTGTCCACCACCATGCCTGCACAGAGCAGCATCATATAAAAGATAGAGTACTTGAACATAGATTTCGCGACATCACGATTATCTGAATCCTGAAGCAGTTGCCAAGCCTTTTTGATGAAGATGGCTCCCAGCACAAGAGCGAAGACTGCATATACTGCACCAGATACGTGCAGCGGATACACCAGCAGCAGCGTCATGGGAATCAGCATCACCGTATAGTAAAGAATTTGCTTTGCCGTTATGCTGTTCCCGGCAATCACTGGCAGCATGGGCACTCCGACCTTCGCGTAGTCTTGGCGAATCATCATCGCTAATGCCCAGAAGTGGGGCGGCGTCCACATAAAGATGATTGCAAAGAAGACCCAGGCTGCCCAACTTAGCTCTCCAGTGACGGCTGCCCAGCCAACCAGGGGCGGAATTGCACCCGCTGCACCTCCAATGACGATATTTTGAGGACTGTGGCGCTTCAGCCAATGGGTGTAGACCAGCACATAGGTGACAATGCCCGACATCGCCAGGCAGGCACTCAGCACATTGGCGACAGCCGCCAGCATGGTGAAGGAGATTGCAGCCAGGGCGATCGCAAACACCAGGGCATGGCTCGGCTGCACGCGACCAGAGGGCAAGGGACGATGGCGCGTCCGCTCCATATCAAAGTCGATGTCTCGGTCATAAAGGCAGTTGATGGTATTGGCGGAGGCTGCTGCCAGGGCACCCCCTGTAACCGTGGCTAACACCAGAAAAGGGTCAACGGTTCCCTGTCCAGCTAACCACATGCTGCCCGCTGTCGTAATGAGTAGCAGAATAATGATTCGGGGTTTCGTTAGCTGCCAGTAGCTCTGGATAACCTGGAGCACATTGTCATGATGGCGGGAAGGGCTCGTGGTAAGAGTGTCGTGCATTCGATAAAGTCCTGTGGGAAATGTATTTGAGATAGGGAAACGGAAAGATAAAAAAAGAGGAGGAAGACAATTCGATGTGAAGAGTGAGGCTGGAGGGGGTTGACCTAGATTGACCTAGAGGCTCTCCCGTGCTTTCAATTGCGCCAGGTGTTGGAGTCGAAATCCAATCACAGCGATGCAAAGCAGACCTCCAAGGAGAGCCGCGCCAACGCTTTGATGCAAGACGGTGAGCAGCTCAACCTGGAGGTGGAGCTTGAAGGTGGCTAGTCCCAACACAATCTGGGCGGTTAACAGTCCACCAATTGCCCACGCTAGCGTGCGAATAGCAGAGCCAACTTGGGCATTGCGCCATACCAGACCTACGACACTCAGGGCTGCAAGACTGGCAGGGATGACCCCGACCAGGTGGCTGTTCATAACGCGGCACAGGCTTTCCAATGTCAGACACTGGTGGAGTGCCCATTGGGAACCGACGAGTGCCCCCGTTAAGCTTTGGAGATAGATAAGAACGGTGGCTCCCAACGCAACCCAGTGAACTCTCCCGATTCCTACGCGCCCTAGTCCTCGTCGAGAGGAGGAGGGAGTTGACTTACCGATCGCCCCTTGAGCCAGGGATTCTGACGGAAGCAGCAGGATACCCATGGTCAGGAGCGTCATGAAAAACATCAGTGCTGTACCCAAATGGGCCGTGACGATGTCAAAGCGAAGCATTTCGGTAACGGTCAGTCCGCCCAAGATTCCCTGAAAGCCAATAAGAAGGAAGGCAAACACCGATGCTAAAGGCATCCACCCTGGCAAGACACGGCGATTGACCCAACTAAGAGCCATGAGGGCGATCGCCATCACGCCGATTAGGGCTGCATCAAGTCGGTGAAACCACTCTAAAAACACCTGGAGATTCATCTGCTGGGCAGGATAGAGGGTGCCATAGCACAGAGGCCAGTCAGGGCACGCCAACCCCGCATTCATTACACGGGTTGCGCTGCCGATGGCCATCAGAATAAAGGTGGCGATCGCCATTTTCCAGACTAGGCGGCGCACCCAGGTTTTAGCAGTGCTAGAGGGCGTCAATGCCTGAGCAGGAGCCAGGGTTTCAGGCACCAGTGAAAGATTAAATGAGGTCGAGCGAAAAGCAGAATCGGCCATTGAAGTCAGTTATCTACAGGGCAACCATGAAGGATGAAGCATATATTGATATTGATATCGATATCAATATCAATATCGATATGGACAGGCCATTCACAAGCAGTAGCTCAGGAACGCTTTGAAATGAACATCAGCACAGGAGCATCTTGGTTTTGCTGGGCGGGCGATCGCCCGCGCCCGCTGCCCCTCTCTGGGTCATCTATTCTTTTGCAAGTCCCTAAACTTCACACTTGTTACACTCTAATGATGCAAATCCTAATATCTGGAAAGCTTTAGGCTTTTCTTCCAATTTGTTCGTAACAATTTGCCTCAATTTTCCTTAACAATTCTTTGCTCAGTGTTTCATGCTCTTAACACACAGAATTTTGCTGGACTAAGTAGGTCAGTACTAATAAACACGACTTGGCAAAGTTCTCAGATTCACAACACAAAGATAGGGGTTTGGCGCGCGCGGCGCGCGCCAAACCCCTATCTTTGTGTGAAACTTGCCAAGTCGTGTGGAGAGGGACGTTGAAGTCTTGCCCCCTTCTCTTAACATACAAAGGGCTGAGGGATGTAGAGCTTTGCTCTTCCCGCAGGGTGGGTGATCCGCAAAAGTGGGATGCGCCTAAATTGGTTTTGGTTTAAAAAAATGTAGGGACAAGCACTGCTTGCCCCTCACTCCAGTAATTGTATCAACGATCGAACCGACAAGTATCGAACCGACAAGTAGCGTGGATCACCGGACTGTCAAAACCATAGGACATCCCATGACCCAAACCACAGTTTCCTTACGAAAAGACTTACAAATCGCCCTTATTCGCAGCTAGAAGAAAAATAACTATGGGGCCGGAAATCATAATTGCAGCAACCAGCGTCAGTTGAACGATCACTTCAAAATTGATGCTGCTAAACAGATTTGTTATAAAGTCCATTGCTCCTCCAAAAACGACCTAGTCATGAAAGTTTGGCACACTGCACAATAATTTTACCTGAATTAGACACCGTTACGAAAGTGACGCCACGACTTGGCAGCAATTCTCAGCATGAAATTCAATGGGGCAAAAAGGTCGCCTTAGGCGACCTTTTTGCCCCATTGAATATAGACAAGTGAGCGCCTATAGGGCGCGAAGTTTCCTAAAATGAGAATTGCTGACGACTTGGCAAAGTTCTCAAATTCACAATGCAAGAATAAGGGTTTGGCGCGCGCGCACGCCAAACCCTATTTTTGCGTGAAACTTGTCAAGTCCTGTGAATCCAAAAGTTGAACGGTGACAAAGCACCACAGATCGGGGAGTGAAAGACAAGCTGCCCCCTTCATCCTTCACCCTTGCCTTTTTCGCCCCCATCCAACGACTGGTGCTCCTGGCGCAACGTTCGCACCAAATTCAGTTCTGCCTGGAAATCAATATAGTGAGGTAACTTCAAGTGTTGGACAAAGCCCTGTGCCTGTACATTATCCGAATGAGACATGACAAATTCCTCATCCTGGGCAACACTGGCGACATCTTCCCCGTACTCCGATGCCCGTAGCGCCCGATCCATGAGCGCCATCGACATTGCTTTGCGCTCGCTGTAGCCGAAGGTAAGACCATAGCCTCGGGTAAACTGGGGGGGCGTTGTCTTATTTCCCTTGAACTGGTTTACCATCTGTACTTCCGTGACAGTGATATCGGCGATCGCCACCTCAAACCCTAGTTCTTCTGGGCAGATTATCACCTCCACCTCTCCCATGCGGATCTCACCGGCAAAGGGATGATTGTTGCCATAACCCCGCTGGGTCGAGTACGCCAACCCAAGTAAGAAACCTTCATCAGCACGGGCAAGATTTTGGAGTCGAGCATCGCGGCCAGCGGGAAACTTGAGGGGTTTACGAGTAAGATCGAAGGGAAGAGTGGGAAGGACTGAAGCAAGAGGAGAGGACGCTTGGTTATTCCCATCGCTTGCACTACCGGGTTCACCTCTTTCACGTATCTCTTCCCCAACGCCTCTTTCCTCCCTTCTCTCTTCTCCCTCAATCAACTCCTCTTGTCCCAACGTATCAATCACACGAGGAATCGCTTCGTCCGACGGATTGGTCTCAGAAGGGATGAAAGCGTTATCTTCTGCCATTAGCTTAAAGTCCAGCAGTCGATGAACATAGTCAAAGGTTGGTCCGAGTTTCTGGCCTCCTGGCACATCCTTGAAGATGGAGGAGATGCGCCGCAAAACGTTCATCTCTTGGGTGTCCAAGGGTTCGCTGTAGTAGAACCGGGGGAGGGTGGTGCGGTAGGCGCGGAGCAGGAAAATGGCCTCGACCAGATCACCCCAGGACTGCTTGATGGCAAGGGCGGCGAGGTCTGGATCGTAGAGGCTGCCTTCACACATGACCCGATCGACAGCAAGCTTCATCTGCTGCTTAATTTGTGCCAGGCTCAGTTCGGAAATCTCCTGGTCGCCTCGGCGCTGGGCTTTGAGCAAGGCTTCAGCATTCAGGATTGCCTGTTCGCCTCCTTTGACGGCAACGTAGGCCATTAAACGTGTCCTCTTTGATGGTAGTCATAAACAATTTTGAGTCTTGTATGATTGGTGTGATGAGCTTTAGGGGCGATCGCCCAAATCAGCAACGAAACTATACCCATGCTGTCGGAATCCAAGGGATTCGCAGAAGCTATGGGCGCGATCGCGCCTCATGTCTGCCGAGAGCGTTAGCTTATAGCAGCCAAACTCGTGACACCTCACCATCGCAAACTGCATCATCTGTTTTCCGACCCCCTGATTCTGAAATTCAGGGTCAACGGCGATCGCCTCGACAATACCCGATGGGGCACCGCCATGAATCAAATTATCCATGATCAGCAATGCAAAGGTGCCAATAATTAGGCTGCCATAGATTGCGATGTAAACCCGATAGTTAGGATACAAGAGAATTTGCTCAAAAATATGCTCAGCATATTCTGTCGATAGCACGGCCCCATTGTCTAGGTCGGGTTGGCTATAGAGGGAAAGCACTCCTGTCAGGTCGCGTCGGGTCATCTCTCGAATATGTAGGTCAGTGGCTTGAATCATCATATGGGTGGGCCTTTCCAAAGGAGTCCAATATTAGATATCGGATTTAGATATCGGATT
>CAYXJG010000282.1:0-1871 GCA_964465285.1 uncultured bacterium | reverse complement strand
TATCGGATTGATTAGATATTGAATTTCGAATGGGTACACATTTAGCTATCGAGCAGTTGCTGAGATGCTGCGGGGCAATCCTATAACCCGGTCGTGATGAAAAAGGAACGCATCGACACCCAGGGGATAAGTGTGCCGGTTGGTCTGCCAGTTGTCCCAAAAGGCAGATGGTAGGTGAGGTGCAACGAGTTGGCTCGTCGGGACTCCAGGCCCGCTGAGGTCATACTGAGTTCCGTTGTGTAAATCCGCGAGTTGAATCAACAGGGTAGTGGATTGCTCAGGGTCTTCTGGCGTACCGGGGAAGAACTGGGTCAAAGATGTGTCAGGCTTCCAGGTGTGCATCAGAGCAACGTGGGCGATCGCCCCATCCTCGACCATGCGGCATCCCGTGTGAAATAGCAGCCACGGTCGCACCGACCTATGCCAACCCGGTTGCAGCCACACACTTACATCCAGATCCAGAAGCGTCAAGCAGGTGGCGGCAGTGGCAGGCATTAACCCCATCGGTGGGGTCAACTCGGCGGTCATAGAATATAGGCGGCCTGGGTGCGCCATTGCGCCAAGCAGTGTCCGAAAGCTTTGCTGGGCATCATGTACTGTGTCGCGGAAGCCCGGATAAGTTGTGACCATTCACATTCATCTCCAATGTAAGCTTATATCAGGCGAATCTGTGAATCTAACTGTTCTCAAGGGTTTCGCCCCGCGCTATTGTGAAAAAGTTAACGCGGGTTGCTTCGGTCTGCCGCTGCTGGATATCTTGCCGCTGCTGAGCCGCAGCCTGAAGAGGGACGATGATGGTGGCATATATAGTAGAATGCCAGGCGGGGTGCTGAAGTAGGGCATCGCAGAGAGCAGTCTGTTCAGCATGGCGGTGCGATCGCCCTCCCACATACCCAAAACCCGTGATTGGTTCCCCTCCATCAGAGTGACGTTCCTCAAGCTGAACGACACAGCGGGTAATGGTCATCTCCCCAAGATTGAAGACCTGCCCGGTTCCCCCAGCCCGGCCTCGCACCATCGTCAACCCCGTTTCGGGCGATCGCAAAACCCGATAAGGGGGAACATCATTCGCAACCCTCGCAAACAACCCATCCAGCGTACCGGGTGACGCCTTTGCAAGAACAGACATCCATGCCTGCCGGGACGCCTGTTGCCGAGAATGAGGCTTGTGTCCAGACGAGTGTGCCATGACCGCACCATAACCAAGCGTTAACACTAACTTAGTCAGATCTTAAGATTCGTCTAGATGTCTAGACGAGTTTTGTGGATTTTAGCCTGCTTGCCCCAAATAGGCAACCCTTGCCCTCTACGGCTGACGGTCTTCTCAACGCCTGCCTTGCCAGGCCATAATCTAAAGCTGAGAACTTGGGAATCTGGGCTTGTGCTCTAAGGCAGGATACTGGGGCGCTCCGCGCCCCAGTATCCTGCTAAGTCATTCCCAGCTTAAGTGATAAGCCGGAATCTGCAATGAAAAACGATCCTCAAGAGAGGGACGGTGAGCCACACCTGTCCCCCCATAAAAGTGCGCTTGGTATGCAGGACTTCCATGAGTTCTGTCACGACTTGGCAAAGTTCTCAAATTCACAACACAAAGATAGGGGTTTAGCGCGCGCTCCGCGCGCGCTAAACCCCTATCTTTATGCGAAACTTGCCAAGTCGTCTTCTGCCATGGCTTGAACTTCTTTTGGCAAAAGTTTACTAGCTCTTTACTGAAGCTTTGCGCTATGTAATTTTGCTGAGTGTTAACGTTGAGCAAAAGGGGCAACCGTATTTTCACGTTGGTATCATTACCACTGAATCAGGCCATTGAATCAGGCCATTGAATCAGGGCCATTGAATCAGGGCCATTGAATCAGGGCCATTGAATCAGG
>CAYXJG010000281.1:0-7406 GCA_964465285.1 uncultured bacterium | reverse complement strand
ATCAAGCCCAGCATTAGCTAGGCCAGATAACTTATGTGTACTTAGTAGCCCAAGCCTAGGAGAGGGACATTGAAGTCTTGTGCCCCGTCTCCCAGAACTGGAAGAAGAATGTAGGGGGATGTAGCACTTTGCTCTTCGCGCAGGATGGACGATCCGGCAAACGTAGAATGCTCCCGATGTCACTTCAGCAAAACTGGGTTTCAGCTATTTGATTCTGGCTCCTAATCACCAGGGCAAGAACCTTAGGCCGCGCTTTGATCCTCAATAACGCGGTCGATCAAGCCATATTCCTTAGCTTCTTCTGCTGATAAGAAATAGTCACGGTCGGTATCTCTCTCAATCTGCTCTACAGGTTTGCCTGTATGCTGAGCCATGAGTTCATTCAAATCTTTTTTGATGCGAAGGATTTGGCGGGCTTCGATTTCAATGTCGGTTGCCTGACGTCGCCCGGTGCCCCCCATCGGTTGGTGAATCATAATGCGGGCATGGGGTAAGGCGAGACGCTTTCCCTTGGTTCCTGCCGTCAAAAGAAAGGCTCCCATAGAAGCTGCCAGTCCGACGCAGATGGTGACAACATCAGACTTGATATGCTGCATAGTATCGTAAATTGCCATGCCTGCGGTCACAGAACCACCGGGAGAGTTGATGTAGAGGTAAATCGGCTTACCTGGATCATCGGAATCGAGATACAGCATGTAGGCAACAATTGCGTTAGCGATCCCATCATCTACTTCTTCAGCCAGGAAAATAATACGCTCTCGAAACAGCCGCTCGTAGATGCTAATCCACTGCTCGTAAGGGCTGCCAGGGAGGCGGTAGGGAACACTGGGGACACCAATAGGCATAGGTCTTTGTCAGAATGTAGAACAACAAAAATCAGGGTAAAAAATCGTGATGAAACATCACGCAAACAAGAAATCATCAAGCCGATGTCTGAAGCTCAGGAGCAACGCCTTTAGAGCTTTCCAGCACCCGGTCAATTAATCCATACTCTTTCGCTTCATAGGGAGTCATGTAAAACGTGCGGCCCATGTCTTGCATGAGTTTTTCGGGGGACTGCCCAGTATTCTCCGCCAAGATATCAATCACAGACTTGCGCTTTGCCAGGACTTCCTTCGCACTAATCTCTATGTCGGACGCTTGCCCCTGGGTACCTGTAAGCGAGTTCATAAGGGCAATATTGGCATGAGGGAGACTTGCTCGCTTTCCTTTCGTGCCAGAAGACAGCAAGAGCGCGGCAACACCGACCGCCTGCCCCAGACAGATCGTAGCAATTTCAGAACTGAGATGCTGCATCGTGTCATAGATGGCAAGTGTCGCAATGACGGATGATGTACCCATCATGGGGTCTGCCATACCTGCACTAACAGGGTCACCGATCGAGTTGATGTAAAAGTAGATAGGCTTACCCGGATCGTCAGAATCTAGATAGAGCAATGACGAGATAATTGAGTTCGCCAGCCCCTCAGTAATCGGGCGGTTAACAAAAATTATTCGCTCTAAGCTCATCCGAGTGTAGATGTTAATCCACTGCCATTGTGGACTACCGGGAATGTTGTAAGGAACGCGAAGCGGTTGGTCAACAGACATAGGTTAAGGCGAATCCAATATCAAATCTGAAATGCAGCCGGAGCTGAGCAGCAGGTAAACGCTAAGTGAGACCAGCAGGAATTGCCGTGGGCAATTCTTTAGCGCTTTCAAGCACGCGGTCAATCAGCCCATAATCTTTTGCCTCTTGGGGCGTCATGTAGAACATACGATCAGTATCGCGTTCTAGCTTTTCATTGGGCTGACCTGTATTCTTCGAGAGGATGTCAAACATTGCGTGGCGGTTTGCCAAGACTTCCTTTGCGCGGATTTGAATATCTGTTGCCTGTCCTCGCGCCCCTGAGCGGGGCTGATTGAGCACGATGGTGGCGTGGGGCAGGCTAGCACGATAGCCTGGTGTCCCTGCTGACAAAATCATAGAGGCGGTGCCCATAGCCTGACCAATGCAAATGGTATGCACGGGGGGCTTAACGTAGCTCAGCGTATCGCAAATAGCAAACGCTTCTGTTTCAAAGCCGACTGCATCTCCGGTGTACCAGGACGTGCCTGTAGAGTTGATATAGAAGTAGATGGGCTTTTCAGGGTTATCGAACTGCAAATACAGCAATTGAGCGATGATGAGCTTCGTAACATCGACGCCGAGCTGGCGTTTGGCATCATCTGAGGAAAAGAGGGGCAATCCCAGGTAGACGATGCGCTCCTTCAGCAGCAGCGATGGAAGATCTGGTGGAGGGGTGCGATAGTATGCATCGCCCGTGTAGTACGGAGATTGAACAGCTTTAATGGGTGAACTCATAACCTTTCAAAATGCCTATGTACTTGGCAATACCTACTCTATAGTAGCGTGATGACGAAAATATACGCAGGCTAGTGAATAATAGCATTTTAGGTTTTGGATTTTGGATTTTGGAATAAAACCTATAAAGCCCTGCGTCGCCCGCTTCGTATGTGTTCACGACTTGGCAAAGTTCTCAAATTCACAACGCAAGAATAAGGGTTTGGGGCGCGCCCCAAACCCTTATTCTTGCGTGAAACTTGCCAAGTCGTCTGTGTTTAGCGCGATGCTTGGCTGATCTCTCTAAATTCCCCTTGAGAAAGGGGGACTTCGAGCCAGTTACTTTGTGAGCCCACTTTTTAAGGGGGCAGCGACAGCGGGGGACCACACCGCTACGCTAAACAAGTATCCTGCTGCACAGGCGGCGCAGGGTTTTAAGTGCCTCGGCACCATTAAAACCCAACTACAAAACCTTGCGCTGCCCGCTGCGCGGGCAGCGCAAGGTTGATGGGTTTTATACTTAATTGTGACCACTTACTTATATCTAGTTTTTTATTGTGCCAAGCTGCTTACCAGCAGAACTATTCAATAATCGTTGCAACCTGTGCAACTCAAGGAACCGATGGCTATGCTTGAGACAGTCAGTCGGCAAATTCTAAGCGTAAACCCAGGAGTTGAGTGTCATGAATGTCGGTCTTCAGGCGGCTCTGAACGATGCTAATTTGAGTGCGACCCAAGCCAGTACCCAGCGCCAGCTCGCCGTGTCGATTTCGGCGATCGCCAGCGCATCAGGACGGTCGGCTCCCCTGAATTTGTGCCTGATTCTGGATCACAGCGGCTCCATGAAGGGGCGACCCATTGAAACGGTGAAACATGCGGCTCTACAAATCATCGATAGCTTATCGCCAGGCGATCGCCTCTCCCTTGTTGCCTTTGACCACGAAGCGAAAGTCATCGTCCCCAGCCAGGGCGTCGAAAATTCCGCCGACATCAAGCTTCAGGTGAACAAACTCCAGGCAAGCGGCGGTACCGCCATTGACGCAGGCATGAAGCTGGGCATTGAAGAGCTGGCAAAGGGCAGGGGCGACGCCATTTCCCAAGCGTTTGTGTTAACCGATGGCGAAAACGAACACGGCGACAACGACCGCTGCCTGAAGCTGGCAGAACTGGCGGCAAGCTCCAACGTTACTCTGAATACCCTGGGCTTTGGCGACTTTTGGAACCAGGATATTCTGGAGAAAATTGCTGACCTGGGGGGCGGCACCCTGTCCTACATTCAAAAGCCTGAAGATGCGGTTAGCGAATTTAGCCGCCTCTTCCAGCGGGTGCAGTCCATCGGGCTCACCAACGCCTACCTGATGATGGAGCTGCCGTCCAATGTGCGACTGGCAGAATTGAAGCCTGTTGCCCAGGTGATGCCCGACACTATTGAACTACCTGTAATGCAGGAGGGCTATGACTATATTGTGCGTCTGGGTGACCTGATGCTGGATTCCCCTCGGGTGGTGCTAGCGAATCTGTATATGGGTCAATTCCCAGAGGGACGGCATACCATCGCTCGGCTGCGGGTGCGCTACGATAACCCGGCGATGAACCAGGACGATATCTTTTCAGAAACGATTCCTGTAGACGCCCATGTGTTGACCCAATATCAGCCGGAACCCAATGACCGAGTGCAGCAGCATGTGTTGGCATTGGCAAAGTATCGACAGACCCAAATTGCAGAAGCGAAACTGAACGCGGGCGATCGCCAGGGTGCGGCCACCATGCTCCAGTCGGCAGCAAAAACCGCCCTCCAGATGGGTGACCAGGGAGCCGCAACAGTACTCCAATCATCGGCAACCCAGCTCCAGTCTGGCGGCGACCTGTCTGAAGCCGATCGCAAGAAGACTCGCATTGTTTCCAAGACTGTTCTGCAAGACCCCTAGTGCTTTATCATTTCTTGACATTAGGGTCAATTCCTCCGGGGTTGACCCTAATTTTGAATTTTGACGCTGCACCAGGTTCACCAACGGAGAAGAAACCCATGGATTCGCGGCAGGTCATTGGCATTGATTTGGGGGGCACGACTATTAAATTGGGGCGCTATACCCATGAGGGCGACTGCGTGAAGGCGATCGCCGTTCCCACACCCCAACCCTCTACTCCCGATGCTGTCATCCGCGAAATGGTAGAGGCGATCGCTATCCTCGACTCCCAGGGCGCGGCTGCGGCCATGGGGGTGGGGACTCCTGGCCCTACCGATGCGATCGGACGGATCGCTCGCGTTGCTATTAACCTGGCGAGCTGGCATGACGTTCCCTTAGCAGAAAGGTTAGAAGAGAAGACTGGAAAACCCACGATCCTTGCCAACGATGCCAACTGTGCAGGATTGGGGGAATACTGGCTGGGGTCGGGCAACGCCTTTGAAAACATGATTCTCCTTACTCTGGGAACGGGCGTGGGCGGTGCTGTCATCCTCAACGGAGAGTTGTTCGTTGGGCGAAACGGGACAGCAGGAGAACTGGGGCTGATTACCCTCAACCCCGATGGCCCGCCCTGCAACAGCGGCAATGCAGGTTCCCTAGAACAATATGCCTCCATCCAGGGGATTCGGCGGCGAACGGGACTCAACCCCAAAGAGCTAGGAGAGCGCGCCCAGGCAGGAGATGAAGGGGCGATCGCCTTTTGGCAAGAGTATGGGCGCGACTTGGGGGCAGGACTGGCAAGCCTCATCTATGTGCTTACCCCGGAGGCCATCATCATCGGCGGCGGTGTCAGTGCTAGCGCCGAGTTTTTCTTCCCCTCTGTCCTCCATGAAATTGAGTCCCGCGTCTTACCCAGTTCCCGTGAAGGACTGCACCTGCTGCCCGCCACCTTGGGCAACCAGGCGGGAACGGTGGGAGCCGCTAAGCTGGCATGGCAACTGTTGGAGCGACTGGAGAACTGATACTATTTGGGTAATAAGTAGATCGATACTAATAAACTCAGCCTCAAAACCGGGGGAGCGCCCCGGCGGGGCGCTCCCCCGGTTTTGAGGTTTTGAGGTTACTTATGCTGGGTTACTTACGTGTTGATTGATGCGTGCCTGAGAGATTTATGAACTACGTGATTGCTGTTGTCCCTGACCGCGACCGGGCGGAACAAGCTACCTCTCTCCTGGAACAGGAAGGCTTACCCAAAGAGAAAATCACTGTTTTTGCTAAAGGCGACAAAGTGGGCGATGAGTATAGCTTTATCGATCCCAAGCAGAAAAAGACAAAGTTGGCACGGCTAATGTCGTTTTGGCTGGTGCCGTTTGGGTTCATTGGGGGCTATGCGTTTAACTTGTCCACACAATACATGCTGTTTCCCTCTTTGAATATCCTGGGTAATCACCTCATGGGCGGCCTATTCGGGGCGATCGCCGGAGCGATGGGCAGTTTCTTTGTGGGGGGGGGAGTCAGCTTGTCCTTTGGCAATCAAAGAGAACTGTCTTACCGCAAACAGTTGAAGGCTGGGAAGTATCTGGTTGTTGTCAAGGGTGCGCCTAACCTCACCAACAAAGCCAATCGCATTCTCAAGCAAATCAATCCTGAAAACCTCCAGGGCTATGTAGACCCGCTGACCAGTTAGATGGGATATCCCAGAAATATAGCTTATGACTTGGCAAGTTTCACCTAAAAGTAGGGATTTGGAGCACGCTCTGCGCGCCCCAAATCCCTACTTTTGCATTGTGAATTTGAGAACTTTGCCAAGTCGTGATAGCTCTAAAGTCATTGCAATCTCCTGGGGACGGTATTGATAACGGAACGGCGATCGCCCAATCAGACCCGATAAGCTGAGATGATGCATGTTTGTTCGTATGGGCGATTTGTTTGCACTAACGAGCAAGCTCTCCCTAGGAAAATTCGCATCACGTTTACGCAATGGCTAATTTCACCCCTTCTTCCCAATCTAAAGTAAGCTCCCAAGCCCAAGCCCGTTCATCTACATCTGTTCATCATACTGAAGAACCCCAGGTAGACCTCACCCCTGATGTCATTAACCGGGTGCAAACCGGGGTTGCTGCGTCTTGCCACCCTGCGGTACGGCGGCGCATTGGAGCGGCTCTAGATGAGATGGGGGCGATCGCCAGCGGCGAGAGCGATCAGCGGGTCAGCGGCTGGTTTCGGCGGTGGGTCATGCGTCGCCTGCTAAAAGCCCTGTTCCACGTTTGCATCGAGAACCCGGAAAACATTCCCCAGGAACCTGTTGTTCTCACCCCTAATCACCTTAATCATATTGACCCATTTCTGGTGCTGGCGTCTGTGCCCGCCCATCCTTACTACTACATTCTGGGCGATGCCCGCACTCTCTATAACAAGGGTTGGAAGCGTTGGCTCATCGGCTGGGCCGGGGGGGTCATTCCCCTAGAACGCTGGTGGAAAGAAGAAATCGCAGTGATTGATGCTGCCGATCATGGACGGGAGGATCTAGAATCCTTAGCCATCGACATTAAAAACCATGTGCCCAACGGTAGTTCCATTCAACAACTGCGTCAGATTGATCAGGCTGTGCAGGTCATCTTGGGACGGGGTGATGCTGTGATGCTTTTTCCCGAAGGGCGACTGGGGGAAACCGAAGGAAAACTGCATCGTCCCCTAAAGCGTGGAACGGTTATCTATGCGATGCGAGCAGGAGTCCCCATCGTCCCAGTGGCACTCATCGGCACTCAGGATCTCTATCTCCGCAAGATTCTGACCCTCCGCTTTGGAAAACCTGTGCGGGTTCCGCATCAAAAGCGGCCTAAACGCCTGGATATTGACCACGCCCTGCTTCAACTTGAAGCTGCTATGCAAGACTTGCTGCCCCAGGGCTATCAAGAACCAAAGGGTCTTAAACTGGGGCGATACTGGTTAAATCGGCTGTTTTGGTAAATAGCAGGACTAACATAAGTCCCAAAACCCACATTCTGTCGTCCGCGACGCAGACGACAGAATGTGGGTTTGAGCTTATCCCGAATTGACTTTAAAATAGCGGTGTGCAAATTGGTTAAGCACACCCAAATGCGTTGAGTGGCGGCGCAGAGCGCCGCCACTCAACATACTGTACTTAATGCGCCTGCACAGCGCTATAAAATTAG
>CAYXJG010000280.1:0-7414 GCA_964465285.1 uncultured bacterium | reverse complement strand
GCGCGCGCCAAACCCCTATCTTTGTGTGAAACTTGCCAAGTCGTGTGGGGTGAAATTTCGGGCGCAACGCAGGATTCCACCCCAAAGCTGTATGAGTCTCTCCAATGCGGCATGGTGTTGAGCTCCAGGTGTCGGCCTAGCCCTGCCAAGGACATATACCCCGGCGAATTTTCAGGTTAGTCGCCCGGTGGTCGGCTAGACGGTAGCAGGTTTGGTGTTGAATGCGGCGATTCCGGCATATTTTGCCCGATCACCTAATTCTTCCTCAATGCGAAGGAGTTGATTATATTTTGCCAGCCGCTCGCCCCGGCAGGGTGCCCCCGTTTTGATTTGGCCGGTCAGCGTTGCAACCACCAAATCCGCGATGAAGTCATCGGGGGTCTCCCCAGAACGGTGGCTGACCATGCAGGTGTAGCCCGCATCCTGGGACTCACTAATGGCATCCAGAGTCTCAGTAATGGAGCCAATTTGGTTGACTTTAATCAGGGACGAATTGCCCACCCCATCAGCGATCGCCTTGCGAATGATTTCAGGATTAGTGACAAACGCATCATCCCCCACCAGTTGAATGCGATCGCCCAGCCGCTGGGTCATGGCCTTCCATCCGTCCCAGTCCTGTTCACCCAGGCCGTCTTCGAGGGAGACAATGGGGAACTGGTTGACCCAGCTTTCCCACAGGTCAATCAATTCAGTGGAGGACTTTTTGCTCTGGTCAGACTTGTAGAACAGGTAGGTGCCGTCTTCCTGATAGAGTTCGCTGGTGGCAGGGTCAAGGGCGATCGCAATTTCGCTGCCCGTTTTGTAGCCTGCTTTGTCGATCCCCTCCAGAATCACCTCAATGGCTTCCACGTTGGACTTGAGGCTGGGCGCAAATCCCCCCTCGTCACCAATGGCGGTGTTATAGCCCCTCTTTTTAAGAATGGATTTGAGTGCATGATAGGTTTCAGCTCCCATCCGCATGGCTTCAGAAAAGCTCGGCGCACCCACAGGGGCAATCATAAATTCCTGAAAGTCTACGCTGTTGTCCGCGTGGGCACCGCCATTGAGGATATTGAAGCAGGGTACGGGGAGTAAGTTGGCGCGCATTCCACCCAGATAAGCATACAGCGGCAGACCTGTAGACGCTGCGGCGGCACGGGTAACCGCCATCGATACCCCTAGCACCGCGTTCGCGCCAAACTTTCCTTTGTTGGCGGTGCCGTCTGCTTCTATCATCGTGGTGTCAACGGCCGTCTGGTCAGTTGCATCCATGCCCTTGACAGCCGTGGCGATCGCCTCGTTTACGTACCCGACTGCCTTCAGTACCCCTTTGCCGTTGTACCGATTGGAGTCGCCATCGCGCAATTCCACAGCCTCACGAATGCCCGTGGATGCCCCAGACGGGACGGCGGCCCGTCCTTTACTGCCATCTTCTAAAACAACATCCACTTCGACCGTTGGATTCCCTCGAGAATCGAGAATCTCACGGGCATGAACTGACATAATTGCAACCATAGGATGCCTCCGACATCTGAACGATCACTCGACACAACTGAGTGGATTAAAGCACAGTTTTGCAAGTCACTAGACCGCTGCCTGAACATGAAACCAGGTTTTTAGATCCCGGAGGCTCTAAATACTTGATAACTGTTCAACTACAGACGTGCTAGCAAATTTATAGACAAGGTTAAAAGAACTGATGCAGAGTTAATTGCACATAATTTTCCTGGAGATACATCCTTCCCGGAGATATCCTCAGGGAAATGTGTCAATAATTTTGCTCAACTACTTTTTTGCTCAACTACTTATATACCATTTCGGGAAATGAGTAATGGTATCTCGACACAGCATTTTTGCGTATTTGGACTGCGCTTTTAAATAACATTTGATACTCGGATAAAAGCTGAGACATCGCTATCCACCATGGCTAAACTGCGGTCAGATAGACAATAGTTAGATCCCAGCATTCCGTAGGTGAAATGATATGATAAGCCCGTTAATCAATTATTAACCCAAAGCAGACCACCATCCGCCGTAAGACTTTCTTCGCATTGGCACCTAAATCCTTAGGAGCGAGAATTAAAAATTTGAACCAAGTTTTAGTGGCGCGGCGCGGCATTGCCGCGCCGCGCCACTAAAATTAGATTTTATCTGCCCCCTGATTCATTATCTGTAAAGCATGGGCGGGGCGCTCCCGCTGTTAAGAAATAAGATTGCTAGAAAAATCATGCCAACCCTAACCAGCAAAACATGGTTTGTTTCTCTTGAACATCTTCTTCAAGACAATGGAGCCCCTTTGAGACCCGCCAATGCAAAAATTCTTTCTACGGATCAGTGCATTGTTCCCTACAGTCCGTTTACTGTTTCCCTTGAGAGCTTTTGCATTGTTCGGCAACTTGACCGAAAGACCAGCGGCAACGACTTGCTTGTTCGATCCTGGACAACCTATGGACATGATCCACCCGTTGAAATCGCACATTTTTTTCAAAAAAACGTGAAACTAGGAGAACCCAAAGACAACCTGGCCGTTGAACACATGTTCACATCAAAAAGCTATGGAAATCAAAGCATTGACCTGGATGTTCAAATTCTTGAAGTGGATGGGCATAGTAGCATCGCTCAAGACCTCAAAGCCGTTGCCCATGTACTGGGTGCTGTTTTTCCGCCGATCTTGCCTTTTACCAGCCTGGCTTCTACCTTACACTCTAACCTGAAGCATCTCTTTGAAAATCCCCACGATGTTGCGTTTTCTGGCTCATGCAAGCTGTATGATGAAGCCGTCAGTCGGCGATCCACGCATCTGATTCCGCTCCGATGTGGCGCATACGTTTTATTTAATCAGGAGGTTGAGGGCGATCGCTACAAACTTCGAGAGCTCAAACTTGAACCCGTTGATACTAATGCAGTATCTGTTTCAGACGACTACGTTGTCATCAAAATCATTCCAAAAATTGTGAATTCTCTCAACAGTGAAGACCTTCTGGCAAATCAGGCTTTAGCGGCTAGCTTGTTGAAGAATCATGAACAGGCATTTGAACGCCCAACTACTATTCAAGCAAAACAGGCTGCGCTCGCTACGTCATTTTCGCTGCTTAAAAACACGGCAAAAAAGTCACAGTTTGTTGACTATTTACTTGAATATAAAAGATTAAAACGACTCCGAAAAATACGTGAAGACATTATCTCTGCCAACCCCCTAGCAACTGAGGAAAGGCTTAATCAGGACGAACGACTTATGTATCTAGCTCAACAAATTAAAGATCTATTTAGTCAGTGAGCATTATTAATTATAAAACTCGTAAAACCCTGCGCCGCTTACGCAGCAAACAGCATAAGGTTTTACACCTAGTTTTTAGTTGTGCCAAGCTACTTTCTTAAGAGCCACTCATGAACGTTGATGGGATCATCCCAAGTCTATTGCATAACAGTCTGACCTTCGGATGCTATGAATCATTCAACGCAGCACAGTAAAAGTAAATTCTGGTTCGTCCCTCGCAAAAGCCTGATCATTCCTAAACAGGATGATAGCTACCTAGGTACCCCCCTACGCCGGGCAGACTCAGCCTTACAACCTGATACTGACCAAATGGTCACGGAAGGAGATATCTTTACGGTTCTCCTAAAAAGTTTTTACGTAGTGCAGGATCGCGATAAAGGGGACAATGACATCTTTGTGCAGTCCCGGACGCGCTATGGAACCATGCCTCAAGTGGAAGTTTCCCACTTTTTCAAAAAGAACATTCCGGTTCCCTATTTCTGTCACGATGAGCTAATTGCTGAACATCTTTTTTCCTCTGAAAACCATGCAGAGGAGAATCGAGTCTGGATTAGAGTACAGATTATTGAAATTGATGGTAAGAAAGTCGATCAAATGACACAATTTGTTGACGCTGAATTGCATGAAACGATACGCACGTTCGGTGCTGTTTTTCCCGGAACATTGCCTTTTGTTTCTACAACCACTGACGTAGCCAATATTGCCACTGATCTGTTTGGTAAACTCAGAAAAATTGTTTCCAACCAGCACGATATGATTTTTGATGTTGCGTTGGACTTGTGCGCCATTAATAGTGGCGAAACTCCATTTCGATATGGTGTTTATATTTTCTTTCAAAAAGAAATCGATGGCACTCAGTACAAGCTTCACCAGTTCAAAGTTGAATCAAGCTCTACAGTGGCGCTTGAGGATCAGGAGACCTCGCTGCCTGATTATATTGTGATTGAAGTGATACCCGGTATCTTAAACACCTTCAATCAAGAAGATATTATCCTTCATCAAAATCTGGCAGCGGGATTACTTCCTTTTGATGATCATTTAGCTGACTGGGGAGAGAGAGACAAGCGGTTTCACTATCTTCAGAAACTGATGAAAAAAGCTCAAGTCGTCGCTGAACTTCGTGAGTACTACGCCTTAGCCCAGGAAAAGCGCTTGCGGGAATCTCTTAGTTCCCATCAACAAAAGCGGTATCAGGATTTAGCTCTTGAAGTCGGTCAGTATATTGAAATCTTGGATGAAATCCTGAACGTTTTGTGATACAAATTGGCAAATTTCTAAAATCCACAACGAAGGAATGAAGGTTTTGGGCGCGCACCGCACGCCCAAAACCTTCATTCCTTTAGGAACTTTGCCAAGTCGTGTTTGTGATACGACTTGGCAAAGTTCTCAAACTCGTAACGCAAAAATAGGGATTTGGCGCGCGCTCAGCGCGCGCCAAATCCCTATTTTTGCGTGAAACTTGCCAAGTCGTGTTTGTGAAAGATCTGGGGAGCTTAAAAATACCAAGTTGACTCAAACAGATTTTACCCAATGGGCAGGGCACACACTGTGCGCGCTACTCACCAGGCAAAATTTGAAAGTTCGTTTAGAAACCGGCCAGTCCTCAATTCTTCGGTGGAAGAGTGAATGGTGCTAAGTAGCTTGGCACTATTAAAAACCAGATGTTAAACCGTAGGCCGATTGCACAGCGGGCAGCCCAAGATTTAACGGGCCTTATCGCTAACTATGCTCATCTACCCATCTAGTCCTGGTTGAGACTGACGCAGGCATCTGTGCCATCTGACATGCAAGGCACTTGCTCGGTCGCGACCGGAACTGTAGACGCCTGAAGAATTGCCGTCTTAGTGACCGAATTGTTGACCAGGGTGAACAGCGGATTCGACAAGATACCTGCCAGAGAAGTGGTCACTAGAGTAAAGACAACCGCTACCTGAATAGGACGCATTCCCGGTAGGTTCCAGCGAATTTCAGGATAGTTCTTAATGGCATCGGACATATCTTGGGGCTCTTTTACTACCATCATCTTCACCACGCGGATGTAGTAATAGATAGACACTACGCTCGTTAGCAAGCCCACGAGCACCAGACCGTAGGCTCCTGCCTGCCAGCCTGCCCAGAAGATATAAATCTTGCCAAAGAAGCCAGCTAGGGGAGGAATCCCGCCCAAGGACAGCAGGCAAATGCTAAGGGTTAGAGTTAACAGCGGATCTTTTTGATACAAGCCGCTATACTCAGCAATTTCGTCGGTGCCTGTTCGCAGGGAGAACAGAATGACGCAGGCAAAGCCTCCTAGGTTCATGAACAGATAAACCATCAGATAGAACAACATGCTGGAGTAGCCAGCATCAGTGCCAATCACCAGACCAATCATTACAAAACCGGCCTGACCAATGGAGGAATAGGCAAGCATCCGCTTCATGCTGGTTTGCGCAAGGGCGACTACGTTGCCCAGCACCATGCTGAGAATTGCGAGGGCCGTCAGCACAAACCGCCACTGATCAGAGACTTCAGGAAATGCAGTCACTAGGAGCCGAATTGCCAGGGCAAAACCTGCGGCCTTAGACCCAACCGAGAGGAATGCCACAACAGGCGTGGGCGATCCTTCGTATACATCTGGCGTCCACTGGTGAAAGGGAACTGCCGCAATCTTGAACGCAATCCCAGCGATGACAAAAACTAAGGCGATAATAAGGCCAATGGGCTCTTTGCCAGCAATGATGTGAGCGGCGATCGCTCCTAGCTCAGTCTCTCCTCCAGAAAGGCCATACAGCAATGACGATCCGTAGAGGAAAATTGCAGAACTCGCTGCTCCGATCAATAAATATTTCAGTGCTGCCTCGTTAGAGCGTGGGTCGCGCTTCATATACCCTGTCAGCAGATAAGAGGAAATACTCAGCGTTTCCAGGGCAACAAATATCATCACCAACTCCGATGCTCCAGAGAGGAACATGCCGCCAAGGGTTGCCGTTAGGAGAATGATGAGAAACTCCGACAGAGGCGTCCCCGACCGTTCCACATAACTCACTGACATCAGCACGGTGATCGCTGCTGAGAGCATAATAATGCCCCGAAACAAGATGCTGAGGGCGTCATTACTAAACGCACCCAAAAATGCCGTTGTTTCAATGACATCCCACTGGAAATAAAGTGCAGCTGTTCCTCCAAGCAACCCAGCAACAGCAACGTAGGGTGTCCATTTAGAGGCTTGCGATCGCCCCACCACTAGGTCGCCAATCAAGACAATTAGCAAAGTTCCTAAGACAATGGCTTCAGGAATAATGGCGCTCGCATTGAGTTGAGCAGTCAGGTTAACAACATCCATAGGGTTCTATCGCACTTTCTCCAGAAGGTCTTCTATTAGGCTCCGCGTAAGCCGCTTAAAAAAATCCTAGCAGCTTTGCTATTCAAAATTCTAGAACAGAGCGGTCATTCATTCCCCCTTTGGGCGTTTGAGGGGGTATATCGATCTTAAATGGGAGCTACAAGTGAATAATAATGACAAGAATTGACACAAGTCCTTCTTGGGAGCAGGGGAGCCGAACCCCCTCCCTGCCTAGAAAAGGGATTTAGGGTGAGGCCCAGTCCAGGTTTTGAGGTGGACTGAGTTGTTACACGACTGGGCAAAGTTCTCAAATTCACAACACAAAGATAGGGGTTTGGCGCGCGCTCAGCGCGCGCCAAACCCCTATCTTTGTGTGAAACTTGCCCAGTCGTGTTGTTACCAATTCCTATGCTGGGTACTGTGTTGAATGAGGACTCTACGTGTCTAAGGAAAAGGCTCAGCAAACGCACAACTCCTTTGTTTATGAAGGAATTGTAATGAAGCGTTACATTTGCCTAGAGTTCCTGATAGTCAACGCTTTATATTCTCCTTTGCCTAGAAGGAATCTTGATTTTTAAGAGGTCTCGGCTGTATGTAAACAGTAGTCCGTTACCCTTGAGATCACAAACATCGTTAGAGTCAACCGTTAAAGTCAAATAAGTAGCCCTTAGCGCTGGTTCAAATAAATAATGTCTGCTCAAGAACGTGCTAGCGTTTTGGCGAGGTTTTTGTAGCCAACGCCTCTCACAGGAGTGTTGATGAGGTATGAGGCACATAAGCTCCAAGGCAAGGATACCTAGGGCAAGGATACCTAGGGCAAGGATACCTAGGGCAAG
>CAYXJG010000279.1:0-7424 GCA_964465285.1 uncultured bacterium | reverse complement strand
AGCGCGCCCCAAATCCCTATCTTTTCGTGAAACTTGCCAAGTATTTCTAACAAAATATGGCGCTTTGCAAGCGCATTAAGGACAGTACATGGGAGGATCGGCGCGGAACTCTGACCCTCCCATGTGATTAATCAACTTGCACACCCCCATACATAATTCTTCAAGGTATTGGGGGTTATAAAAAAGGAACCCAGTCTGCTGTTGAGGTCAAAGCAGGTCGTTTCCCCCTCGCTGAGGTATTCGAGCTCACGATCCCTATGCCATCTGATGCCAAACCCCTATCTTTGTGTGAAACTTGCCAAGTCGTGTATGGTGAAACTGGCAACGACAAAATCTTTGGGCAGAGTGGGCGTGATACTTTGTATGGCGCTACAGGTAAGGACGTTATTAAAGGTGGGAAAGATAATGATCGTCTATATGGCGATGCTGATCAAGATAAGCTATTTGGTGATGATGGTAATGACTTGCTCCTGGGAGGTAAGAAATTTGTAAGAAAATAAAGTACCCGGAAAAGAGCAGCGGGCGCAGCCCGCTGCTCTTTTCGTCCGGTATCTTTTTTAGCCGCAGATCCCTAAATGCATTGCGATAGAATAGGGCGCAGGGTTTTGCGGGTTGATAATTAATTGTGCTTACCTACTTATTTGACAGCTTAATGGGCTTCGGTTGAAGCGGGAGGCTTGACTAACAAATGTCGGGGGCGATCGCTCATTTTCACCATCCGTACTCCTCGCGATGGTGCCAGGGTGACACCGCGACGCCGTGCCACTTCGGGACGGACATCGGCAAGCTGGTACTCCTGTTGGGAGAGCATCATCGCGAGAGCCAGCTTCATTTCAAACTGTGCCAGTGCATCGCCTACGCAACGGCGGGTGCCATTGCCAAAGGGAATGAACTCGTAGGGAGAATATTTCCGCTCTAGGAAGCGTTCTGGCCGAAACGCTAGCGGATTGGGATAGAGATCCTCTCGCTGGTGGGTCAGGTACATACAGCCCATGAAGACAGTGTTTGCTTCAAACTCATAGTCCAACATCTTCACAGGTTCCTGAGACACACGGGGAAAGGTGAGCATGGCAACGGGCGATCGCCGCAGGGTTTCCTGGCAGACTGCCGTAAGGTAAGGGAGTTGGGCGATCGCCATTGGGCTTGGGGTATCTCCCACGCTGTCCAGTTCTTCTAGGAGTTTGGCTCTAGTGTCGGGACAGCGATGGAGCCAGTAGAGCGTCCATGCCATCGCGGTTGCTGTCGTTTCGTGACCTGCAAACAGCATCAGCATCAGCTCATCCCGCAGTTCTTTCTCCGTCATAGGATTGCCGTCTTCATCGTGGGCAGCCATGAGTAAGGATAAAATATCCGTACGGTCAGGATCGGGGTTGGCGCGGCGATCGCGTAACTCTGCGTAGATTAGTTTATCCAATTCTGCTCGCAGCCGCACGAAATAGCCCCAGGGACTCCAGGGGCCCCAATCTTGCTGAAGTGGGGTGAAGAAGAGCAGAGCTGATGTCATTGGCGAACTGAACCGATCGGCAGATTTGCTGAGTAGGGTACGGATCTTCGCCGCCCTTGCTCCTTCGGACAAGCCAAACACCACTTCAAAAATTACTTGGAGGGAGATAGCTTGGGTGATGCTGCGGGCCGTGAAGGGCGTCCCGGTAGAAATTGTGTTCATCACTCGCTGAGTGATCTGGCAGATGAGGGTGCCATAGGTGCTGAGCCGTTCTCCATGAAAAGAGGGCATGATAAGCTGCCGCCGCTTTTTATGGCGATCGCCATCAATGGTGACGAGAGATGAGTCCCCAATCAGCGGTTCCAAAATCAAGTTCAACTCCCCCGGAGCCGTAAACTGTTTACGGTCATTGGTGAGGAGTTGCTGAATGGCGTCCGGGTGGCTGGTGATGACGATGCGATCGCCAAATCCAATGCCTGTTCCTAAAAAAATATCTGGAAATCGAGCATGGGTACCTTCTAAGTACCCAGCTGGATTAAGAATCCACTGAATCCGTTGGATAGCCGAAGGGGTTTTAGGTTTTGTCAGGCAAGTCATACAAACGTCACTCCCTGGTTGATATTATGTCTATCCAAAACTGGCTCAAGTTTTGGCATTCACCTTTGCCCCACAGTACCTAGATGGGAGCCTGGCAATATCCAATCAAATTCTTTTGATTGAGCACTCTGACCATTCTGAAATCATCACAAACATTTAAGAGTCAATCCAAAAGATTGATCCATAATGAACCCGTTGATGTAAAAGTCCATTTGTTTACGAGCACTGCTTCATGAAAAGAAACCCAACTCAACCCTTCCTGTTATTGGTTCTACAACGGTCTGGCCTGAAGTTGCCCGTCGCACTATCGGCAATGCTGGCAAGCTTGAGCATTGGAGCAACGGCTGCGCTGGCGCAAACTGCCCCCATGTACAACCCCGTTCAGTTGCCTGAAACGGATGAGATTACCGATACTTTAACAGATAAAGATATTCCAACAGGGTTTGGGGGCTTCGCTCGTGATTATGTCATTACCTTGGAATCAGGCGATTACCTTGTAGTTGATTTGGTATCTGATGAATTTGACACCATCATCACTATATTGGGGCCTGATGGTTCCACCTTTGGGGAGAACGACGATGGCCCCGACGGAACAACGAATTCTATGCTCTTTGCTCGTATTACTGAAGGCGGCCAATACATTCTTCGGGTGACTCCCTATGCAGGCCAAGGGGCAGGGGAATTTAATCTGAAAGTCACCCGTCTACGTCCCATTTAAGCGGTCATTCAATGGTCTGCAAGATAGACCTTGGGGATCTGCGGCTAAAGAGCAAGGATTAAATAAAATCCAATTTTGGTGAAGCGGTGCGGCGATACCGCATCGCTTCACCAAAATTTGGTTCAAACTATTTAATTCTCGTTCTTAAATAAAGATACTGGAGGAGAGGGGCGACTGCACTTATGCGGTGGCGATCGCCCGCCTCCAAGATTCAACTCATGGGCAAACCGCTATACACTAGATGATTGAATGCTTAACGTCATTAAACTGAATCTCTCCTGCTGTAGCGGAAAGTTTCCCCGCAACACGAAAGAGATTCAGCACAATTGCTATTAGAGGGAATGCAAACCATGCGGCTGTCTCAGATGCTTTTTGTGACCCTGCGAGAAGATCCGGCAGAGGCAGAAATTCCAAGCCATAAGCTGCTACTGCGGGCGGGGTATATTCGTCGTGTAGGCAGCGGGGTTTATGTCTATCTCCCCTTCATGTGGCGGGTGCTGCAAAAAATTTCCGACATTGTGCGGGAGGAAATGGACGCGACCGGGGCACAGGAGTGTTTGTTAACCCAGCTCCAGCCTGCGGAACTGTGGCAAGAGTCGGGCCGCTGGGACACCTACACCAAAGCGGAGGGCATTATGTTTGCCCTGGAAGACCGCCAGGGACGGCAGTTGGGCCTGGGGCCGACCCATGAAGAAGTGATTACAGTCGTCGCACGGGAGATGATTCGCTCCTATCGTCAGTTGCCCCTGAACCTGTACCAGATTCAAACCAAGTTTCGGGACGAGATTCGCCCCCGGTTTGGTCTCATGCGGGGACGGGAATTCATCATGAAGGATGCCTATTCTTTCCATGTGGAGGACGCGGCTGAGCAGGAGAGCCTGGACGCCACCTACCAGGCGATGTATGATGCCTACTGCAAGATTTTGCAGCGGACGGGGCTGGCGTTCCGCCCGGTGGAAGCGGATTCGGGGGCGATCGGGGGGGCTGGCTCGACGGAGTTCATGGTGCTGGCAGAGGCAGGCGAGGACGAAGTCCTCTACACGGAGGATGGGAGATATGCCGCCAACGTTGAAAAAGCAGTGTCCCTGCCGCCCGATGCAGTGCTGTCCACCTTCAAGAAATTTGAGAAGCTGGAAACCCCCAATACGCGGACCATTGCTACCCTTTCAGAATTTCTCGACTGCTCACCGACCCAAATCGTCAAAAACGTGCTCTATCAGGTGGTGTACGACAGCGGTATGGCGGTGCTGGTGCTGGTCAGTATCCGGGGCGACCAGGATGTGAACGAAACCAAGCTGTACAATGAGTTGACAAAAGTCGCTCCCGACTATGGCGGCAGTGCCGTGCTCGCCTTAGAGGTTCCCGATGCAGAAGCCCAGGCAAAGTGGGCTACAAAGCCCCTCCCCCTGGGCTATATTGCCCCCGACCTATCCGACGACTACATCCAGGGTAGCGAAACCCTGGCAGATATTTTTCTGCGACTGGTAGACCAGACGGCGGTCGATCTGACGAACTTCGTCACAGGCTCCAACGAATCGGGCTATCACGTGGTCGGGGCAAACTGGGGCAACGAATTCACCCTACCCAAGCGGGTGGTAGACGTGCGAACGGCGATGGTAGGCGATCGCTCTACCCACGACCCCAGCCAAACTTTACAAACTGCACGGGGCATCGAAATCGGGCACATCTTCAAGCTGGGCACCAAATATTCTATCGCCATGAACGCCACGTATACCACCGAGCAAGGGGACGAAAAGCCCCTGGTCATGGGCTGCTACGGCATCGGCGTGTCTCGCTTGGCCCAAGCTGCAGTGGAACAGTCCTACGACAAAGACGGCATCATTTGGCCCGTGGCGATCGCCCCCTACCATGCCATCGTCATCATCCCCAACACAGGGGACGACGCCCAGGTGACCGCAGCAGAACAGCTCTACACTGATCTGAGTGCCGCAGGCGTGGAAACGTTGTTAGACGACCGCAATGAACGGGCCGGCGTCAAGTTCAAAGATGCCGATCTAGTGGGCATTCCGTTTCGAGTGGTGACCGGGCGATCGCTCAAAAACGGCAAAGTCGAGGTCGTGAAACGCGCCACCCACGAGGCTCAGGACATGCCCCTGGAGGATGTGGTTTCGACGATTAAGCACTGGGTTGATGAGGCGTTGGAAGCGTAACAGGGTAGATGGGTAAGCGTACCTTCATGCCCTGCGGTCCTCGTCCCTTTATCGCGCTATCGTTGGCCTGAATATTTCTAGTGCAGTGGCACAAATCACGACTTGGCAAGTTTCACGAAAAAACAGGTGTTTGGGTAGCGTATCTTCAATATCGGGCAACACGAAGGGGCTTTGATCTGAGGATAATTGAGGACATTCTACGGTTTTCTAGTGAGCGCTATTATGATGTGGAAACAGATAGGGTGATTGCAGTGGGCAAACATAACGGACAACTCGTCCTGATTCCCTATGAGCAAAATGAAACTGCGATCACCCCAATTACGATTCATGCTACGACTCGGCAACAGCTTTGTTTTCGCGTAAAAACTGGACGATTTGTAACAGATGTCTAATACTCCATTGCCTACTCCACAGATGACCTACTTGAAAGACGAAGATATTCTTCATCTGCTCATCTCCGAAGAGCGTGAAGCCGGGAGTATTGAAATCAGTCCCAACATTACGGCTGAACTCAATGAGGCGGGGGAACTCATTGGTATCGAAATTCTCAATGCCAGCACTTATATTCGCGATACGGTGATGGAATCAGTACAGGGCAAAATTTTGGATCGTGTGTGTTAAGGTGCTGTTTCTCTATGGAAATCATCACTGTCATTCTGTCTGCCATCATGGGGCTGTTCTCCCCGGTGGGAATCGTGACTGATGCCGTGGCGGAAGACGCCATCCGGGATCAGTTGGATGATGCTGAGGCGATCGCCGTTCGCATTGATGCTACCCCCAGCCATCAACTCCTGGCGGGACGGGTGGATCGGGTTCGCATCGCCGGACGGGGCCTGTATCCCCTGGAGAGTGTTCGCATCGCCGCCCTGGACATCGACACCGATCTCATCGACGTGGACTTCTCGGATCTGCGTCGGGGAGATATGACGCTCGATGAACCGTTTCAGGGAGTGGTGCGGCTGGTGCTGACAGTGGAGGACATTAACCAGGCATTGCGATCGCCCCTCATCACCGAAAACCTCCGCGACCTCAGCCTCAATCTGGTCGGGGAAGATACCATTGGGGGACTGAACCGCTCTGATGTCGTCACCGCCTCCCTCCAGGTGGTGGAACCTAACCGTCTGCGGTTCCAAACCCTGATTCGAGAGCAAAACACAGGCGAAGAACTGGACATCGTACTGGGATTTAGACTGATGCTGCAAAGCGGTCATCAAGTGCAGATTCAAGATTTCCAATTTATTGCTAACGGAGAAGAATTTCCGCCCGACTTACTCATGCCTCTGGTTGAAGGAGTAAACCAGGAGTTTACGCTTCGTAACCTGGAACCCCAGGGAATTACCCTTCGACTCTTAGAATTAGAGATAGAGGAGAATCACCTCAAACTGGTTGCATTTACCCGAATTGACCCGTCATCAAGTATTCTCGACGATGACTGAGATCAGGTTCTGCAAACGTCACGACTGAATTCAAACATCTTGCCTGCAAGCCTAAGCCTTGAAGCCACTCAGTCGCAGACGATCACGGGAGTGACCTAGTCTGGCAATCAGAGAAGCCATAACCGACTAGGATAAAGAAGATGACATACCTTGCTAGATCATGAACTTAGTCTTTGAATTGTGGAAATCCTGCGCGCAGCGCAGGATTTCCACAATTCAAAAATTAAAGTTGTAGCCTGTGGACATATAGATTTGTATTGAACGGGGTGATGTCTGAATCACCCAGACCTGAGAAGGAAGGAAAACCATGCACGATCAACAGCCCCTCGATCAGCACCTTGGCGATAATCAACCATCATCACGACGGTTTCCCGTTAGCGTCATTGCTGCATTTGCAGCGGTGGTCTTAGCTGCGGGTGCAGGAACAGCATGGTGGACGTGGAATTCACGGGGTGGACAGCCAGAAAACCCTGCAACGACGACCGAGGAACCGATTACGTCGCCAGACACCACAGCTTCAACGGAACCATCCCAAAACAATCCCTCGGTGCCCGCTGCTGAGTCGGCAGTTCAGGTCTATTTAATTGATGTGGCGGGCGATCGCTTTGAGTTGGTACCCAGCGAAGTCCGGGTCGATACGTCCGCAGAACCCGGTGAAGCCTTGACGACCGCCTTTGAAACCCTACTCTCTGGCAGTGTTAAATCCGAGGCATTTTCCGAAATTCCCTCCAATACTGAATTGCTAGATCTCACCGTCGAATCAGATGGTATTCACGTCAATCTCTCGTCGGACTTTGAGATGGGCGGCGGTAGCGCATCCATGACAAGCCGATTGGCACAGGTTATCTATACAGCATCTAGCCTGGAACCTACAGCGTCCGTGTGGCTCTCCATTGAGGGTGAGCCCCTTGAAGTATTGGGCGGCGAGGGCCTAATTATTGACCAGCCCATGACCCGAACGACGTTTGAGGAAAACTTTTCCCTGTAGCGCCACATTGGTCATACACACGACTTGGCAAAGTTCTCAAATTCACAACACAAAGATAGGGGTTTGGCGC
>CAYXJG010000278.1:0-7436 GCA_964465285.1 uncultured bacterium | reverse complement strand
CATGGATTGCATGCACGACTTGGCAAAGTCCTCAAATTCACAACGAAAAAGTAGGAGTTTGGGGCGCGCTGAGCGCGCCCCAAACTCCTACTTTTTCGTGAAACTTGCCAAGTCGTGTGCATTCAAGAAGGTGAGAGTTTTTTTAAGTAGTCTTGGCAACACTTTCAATCGCTCTTGCTTGAGGCAAATCATCTATAGGAATCCTATTTGATTCCTGTTTGATTCCTGTTTGATTCCTGAAAATACAGCGCTTTGCAGGCGCATGAAGTACAGCACATGTGAGGGGCGGCGCTGCGCCTGCAAAGCGCTGTATTAAATCGATAGGTCTAGCTCAGGATTTTCTCTTACTCTATCCACCAGAGGAATATGCCACACTAGATGGGCTGCTCCCCTATAGCACTGCCCGTCTTCTCCCTCATGCAGCTATGAGCTATTGCCTGAATCCCAACTGCCCTGACCCCGTTGATCAGCGCACCCCCGATCCGTCCCGCGCGAAATTCTGCTCTAACTGCGGTGCGCCGTTGCTGCTGTGCGATCGCTACCGAGCTACCCAACTCATTGGGCAAGGCACTCATGGCAAAACCTTCGTTGCAGTTGACGAACATCGCCCTTCAAAGCCTAAATGCATCATTAAGCAATTAGTCAGGGCTCGGGGACAAAAGCATGATCCGGATGACTCAACTCAGTTTCGCCAAGAAGCAGAACGTCTAGAGAAACTAGGCCAGCATCCGCGCATTCCTGCCCTGTGGGCCTTTTTTGAACACGACGAGCACCGATACCTCATTCAAGAATTTGTAGATGGCATTAGCCTAGAGACCCAACTGCAAAGCCAGGGAGCATTTTCAGAAGCCCAAATTCAAGTAGTTCTACACGACACATTACCTATCCTGCAATTTGTCCATATCCACCAAATTATTCACCGGGACATCAAGGCTCAGAACCTGATATACGCCTCTCTCCAAAGTAGCGCCCAGGACAGTCAGGGCAGAGACATGAGCACCACAGGCTCAGGCTCTCTTGTGCTAGTGGACTTTGGGACGGCTAAGTTTGCTACCGCCACTAACCTTCTGCAAGTCGGTACACTGATTGGAGCCCAAGGGTACGGCCCTCCAGAACAGGCTATCGGTCGAGCGACCTTCTCCAGCGATCTCTACAGTTTAGGTGTCACCTGCATTCACCTCCTGACCCACGAGCCTCTTTCTACTCTTTTTAATGCCAGCAAGCAGACCTGGGAATGGGAACCCTACGTTAAAGGGGATGTGAGTGGAGAACTAAGCCAGGTTTTAAATCAACTTTTACAGCGGGAATTGCGGCTCCGCTATAAGTCTGCCAACGAAGTGCTGGATGTGGTGACGCAAAGTCTGTCTGGAGTTAGCGGCCGCCCAACCTTTGTGCCACCGCCAAAATCGACCCTACGCCAGCTAGGAGAGTATGCGTCTCCATCAGCACCGTCTGCTACCCATTCCCCTCCCTCGACATGGCGCTGTGCTCATACCTTGCGAGGGCACCAAGCATGGGTTCGCTCTGTCGCGCTCAGCTCCGATGGTCGGTTGCTGGCCAGCGGCAGCGGCGACAAAACGGTGAAGCTCTGGTCTGTCACCCGAGGTCAACTACTGCATACCCTAACTGGGCACTCTACCTGGGTGCGAGGGGTTACTATCAGTCCTGATCAGCGGCTAGTGGTGAGCGTCAGCAATGATAAGACAATCCGCCTCTGGCATTCTCAAACAGGAGCTCATCAGCAAACCTTGACGGGGCATTCGGACTGGATTCGGGCCGTCACATTCTTACCCCTAGACAATATTTTGGCCACCGCAGGCCAGGACAAGGTTATTCATTTATGGGATCTAAAACGGCGCACGATTCTCCGTACCCTCAAAGGCCATGCCCATTGGGTGCTTGCTCTGGCAGCTCATCCCGACGGAAAACGGCTGTTTAGCGGTAGCCGCGATCGCACAATTCGGTGCTGGAATGTTGCCACTGGGAAATGTGAAGGGGTTCTGCTGGGACATACTTCTGAAGTGTCAGGTCTTGTCATCAACGCAGTGGGCGATCGCCTCCTGAGCTGCAGTGCAGACCAAACTATTCGCCTGTGGAACCCAGACTCTGGGCAACTGCTTCAGACTCTCCGAGGTCATGGAGGTGCTGTCAACAGTGTTGCGTTTCACCCTAACGGGCAGGACTTTGCTTCAGGGAGCAGTGACAAAACCATCAGACTGTGGAACCTAAACTCAACTGCATCCTACGCTACGCTATCGGGCCATGCGGGTTGGGTCTGGACAGTGGTTTTTCCATCTCGGCTGGATATCAAAACAGCCTCACTTCCTCTCATCAGCGGCAGTTGGGACGGCACGATTAACATATGGCAGCAGTCGCTCTAATCCCGTTAGGATAACTGCCGCTCTTTGATTTACAGCGCTTTGCATACCCGTTCAGCATGGAGATATAAGGTGTATCGCTCTCCACGCCTACACCCACAGGTTTCAACCTGCAAAGCTTGTGACGCTGCATTTGTTAAGAACTATGACAACATTGACGTCATAGCAGCATGATGTCTTGACAGTGTTTGGTGCAGGACACTATCCTGACAACCATACCCGGGTATCACCTATATGTAGCGATATATGAGCGGTAAAAACAAAGTCACTCTTTACATCCCATCCGATTTGCACCGCAAGCTAAAGATTAAAGCAGCGGTTGAGTCTGAGCCAATGTCAGCAATTGCAGAGCGTGCAATTATTTTTTATTTGTCGAACCCCCACGTTATTGGTGAGGTGGAGTCTGCCCAGGGCAATTCTCATCGCGTTTACTCCTGTCCTGAATGCGAATCTGATTTTTTGCTTCAAGAGGGTGAAGTTGTTCAGCTAAATGATCAGCCTGGTGTTATTCAAGAGGATAGTGACCTGGGCTTACCTAGCGATATCGACAAAGCCGTTATCGAAGCTGGCCATGAGCGCCACGGTCGCGAGCATCTTGTTCCATGCTGATATGCTCTATGTTGATACGAGTCCTGCAACTGGGTCAGTTTTCTGCGTTCAGGGGTAGCGTCCATCTATAGTCCCGTCTTTCTTAGGTTTGCGATCATGAAAGAAGAGCTAAGCGTTTTAATTCAAGCTCAATATCCACTGATCTATTTAGTGACGTCTGAGGAGGAGAGGTCTATCGGGGCGATCGCCCAACTGAAGCTACAGCGCAAGATTTTTGTATGGACAGTAACCCACGGTATTGTTGAGCACGATGCGACCCGTGGGGGTGCTCCTGCCCAGCACAGTCACAACACCGTGTCCCCGGAAGCTGCGATTGAGTGGGTTGTACGTCAGCGGGATCCAGGCATCTTTATATTTAAAGACCTTCATCCTTTCATGGATTCTCCAGGAGTAACCCGGTGGTTGAGGGATGCGATCGCCAGCTTCAAGGGAACCCAAAAGACAATTATTTTAATGTCCCCAATTCAGCAAGTTCCCGTCGAGCTTGAGAAGGAAGTCGTTGTTCTCGACTTTGACTTACCTGACATGACTGAGTTGAACCAGGTGCTGACTAAGCAGCTTGAGCAAGTTAAAACGCGCCGCATTTCTACTGAAGCCAGGGAAAAGCTTCTAAAGGCGGCTCTTGGATTGACAAAGGATGAGGCTGAAAAAGTCTACCGCAAGGCATATGTTACCACTGGGAAGTTAACTGATGATGAAGTAGAGGTCGTTCTTTCCGAAAAGAAGCAGCTCATCCGCCGGAACGGGATCTTAGAGTATATTGAGGAAGATGAGACTATTGACTCCGTTGGCGGTTTGACTGAGCTTAAGCATTGGCTTCAGCAGCGATCAAATGCATTCAGCGAACGCGCTCGTGAGTACGGTTTGCCCCAACCTAAGGGAATGTTAATTCTCGGAGTTCCGGGATGTGGTAAATCGCTCATTGCTAAGACCACGTCTCGCTTGTGGGGATTGCCACTGCTTCGGTTGGATATTGGTCGAGTCTACGATGGCTCCACGGTGGGTCGGTCTGAAGCAAATCTGCGCAATGCTTTGAAAACTGCCGAGTCTATTTCTCCAGCTATCTTGTTCATTGATGAAATCGACAAAGCGTTCGCAGGCGGTGCTGGGTCATCTGATTCTGATGGGGGAACGTCTAGCCGGATTTTTGGTTCCTTCCTAACCTGGATGCAAGAAAAGTCGTCTCCCGTGTTTGTGATGGCAACTGCAAATCGGGTTGAGCGGCTGCCGGGCGAATTTCTGAGAAAGGGTCGGTTCGACGAGATATTTTTTGTTGATCTGCCAAACGCTGCCGAGCGTAAGGACATATTTCGCATACATTTATCTAAGCGTCGTCAAGACATATCGCGGTTCGACTTGGACCAATTAGCTAATATGTCTGAGGTCGAGACTTATATTGGTGAGCAGCGAGCCATTTGTCGATTTTCTGGGGCAGAAATAGAGCAGGCTGTTATTGCTGCCATGTATGAAGCATTTGCCCAAGATCGAGAGTTTACACAGCTCGACATTATTGCCGCCATTAAATCAACCTTGCCGTTGTCTCAAACTATGGTTGAGCAAGTTACAGCATTGCGAGATTGGGCTAAGCAGCGCGCGCGCCCAGCATCTACTTCAGTCGCAGAGGAAAAAGAACAAGAGCAAGAGTACCGCCGACTGGAGTTCTAACAGGCTTTCTTTCCTGCCTCCCAAGCAGGAAGAAGGGCTAACTAGGGTTCGCTTTAGTTAGCAGTTACATAGGCTACACCTTGCTTTGCAAGCTTAGTAGCTGTTCTACATATCAAAACAACGTTGTCGTTTCTCTCAGTTTCTCTACAGGAGGAAATTCCTAATGTCTCACTTTAGCACTCTCCGTACCAAGATCACTGATGCTGCGATTTTGACTCAGTCTCTCAGCGACTTGGGCATTACCGTTAAGACCAATGCCGACGTTCGTGGATACAACGGACAGCGCGTTCGTTCCGATATCGTTGCCATTCTTGAAGGTGAATACGATCTGGGCTGGTCTCTGAACGCAGATGGTTCCTATGACCTGATCGCTGACCTCTGGGGTGTTGCGAAGAAGCACAACCAGACCGAGCTGATCAACTCCATCAATCAGAAGTACGCTGTTAACAAGACTCTAGCTGAAGTTAAGCGTCCTGGTCTTCAGAACGCCAATGTCAAGCTAGTTGTTCAAAAGTAGTCTCTCTGCGCGTTCCCAAATTAGCGGGTTTCCCCCATGTTTCTGGGGGAAACCCGCTTTTTCATTTTCAGAAGCCCTTCTTGTCAGGCTATCAGCTACTGAGAACAATAGGTCGGTGTGTAAGCGCACTAAGCGCAGCTTTTGGTGGAGCGGAGCGTTGCATCACCGTAAAGAATTATTGGGTGTGCTTAGCCTACTTGCACATTGCTGTAAAATGTCTATTTTCAAGATCTGGCCCCGATGTGTAGCATATCGTGATTAACCTTAAGAATTTGCCGATCGCGAGGTTTTTCTGGGTAACATAGTTTAGAACAGAAGGAATCCTACGCTGATGGTAATTATTCATGCGGTTCAAATGTTGATATTGCTCGGCAACCTAGTTCTTGATGTTGTTTAAAATTAATGAGTTTACCGCGAACCTTCATGCAGATTGAGGCATTTAGTGAGCTTTTCCCACTTTTCAGTGCGGCGAGCCCAGAAACTATTGACTGGCTACTTTCTATTGCTGTTAAGCACGACTATCCATCTGATAGAGCCGTGTTGATGGAAGACGCTTGGGGAAATGCGGTTTATTTTATTGAGTCTGGTTGGGTAAAAGTCCGTCGGCATTCCGGCGATGAAGTTGTGACTCTCGCTATTTTAGGGAAGGGCGACTTTTTTGGTGAAATGGCAATCTTGGACGAATCGCCTCGCTCAACCGATGTGATTGCTATGTCTCCGGTAAAACTGTTGAGCGTGTCGGCTCAACGGTTTATTCAAACCTTGTTTAAAGATTCTCAGCTTCATCATCGCATGTTGCAGCTGATGGTGAGGCGGCTACGTCAAACTAACATGCGTTTCCAGTTGCGCCATCAGCCTCCGGCTATCAAATTAGCTCATACGCTGGTTTACATTGGCGAAAACTATGGCCAGCCCTCTGAGCATGGCACTGAGATTTTTAACATCCCCTTAAAAGATTTAGCTGATGTCACTGACATTAATTTAGATGACACGACTAAAATCATTGAGAAGCTGGAAAGTAAAGGATGGATCAAGATAGATTCTGATGCTCAGGCGATGTACCTGATTAATGAGAAACAGCTAACCCATCTCGCAGGCCAAGTGTGAAGATGGTATCCCTTTGGTAATGACATCTCTACTGGGCGAAGCGGCTCGTTACGCGTGTTAATAAGTTAATGTTTGAAACGGGGAGCCCTACGCGACGTGTAGGGCTCCCCGTTTCAAACGTTAAAGTTGTAGACTCTCGTGGTGTAGTTTCTGAAAAAGCCCTTGATACTTACGATGGAAATTCTACGGCAGAGCATCTTTTAGCGCGGTGCGCGCTGCAAGGTGGTTGCGCGTAGTTGTCAAAATCTCAGCTTCACGTTCTAGACGCTTTTCAGTGTTTTGCATTTCAAGAAGCGCCTGCTGCTCAGAGGCAACGCCATACAGATTGTGAGCAATCCAGTATGAGAGGTCGGTGGGTATACCAGGAATATCCTCAGGCAACTCGATAGTCTGCCCGGTGAGCTTTGATGAGAGATGGACAACGTCTTGGAGGAGCTGGCTGACTTCCGTAGAGAGTCCTGTCAAATCTTGATCGGTTTGTTCGTCTTTAATCCACTCCACAAGACCGACATAGTAGGGTTTTTCTCGCACAAATTCGAGAATGCGGAAGCGCTGCTGCCCAACCGTCATAATGTCCATACGGTCGTCTGGAAGGCGATGATAATGAATGAGTTCGGCACAACAGCCAACAGAAGCAACTTTTCCCTCCTTGGGGTCAACCATTAATACTCCAAAGCGGCGATCGCTCTGAAGGATGGTGTTCATCATAATTCGATAGCGAAACTCAAAGACGTGTAACGGAAGGGGTCTTCCAGGAAAAAGAACAACCTCGGGCAACGGAAAAAGTGGCAATTCACGCACGGCAACAGAAGAGGGAAACACCATTGAAAACAGAATCCTACCTGTGAAACGGGCGGCAAGTGACGAAAAGTATAAATTCATACTTTTCAGCCAAGCAAATTACAAGCGATTTGCTTCATAACATTACTTCATAGTTTATCGCATCGCCTCAGGCAGTAAACAGAAGATTTACTATTTCCAGCGGCTTGCTTACTAAATATCGATGAACATCGGCAATACACTCAAGCACAGATGTCCCATCAGGAAAGCGTTAGAAAAATTACAAGTACGTTTAACTTCCTTCTGTTTTGGGCAGCGGCATTCACTTATAGCGGTGTGCAAATTGGTTAAGCACACCCAAATGTGTTGAGTGGCGGCGC
>CAYXJG010000277.1:0-7451 GCA_964465285.1 uncultured bacterium | reverse complement strand
CAAATTCACAACACAAAGATAGGGGTTTGGGGCGCGCGGAGCGCGCCCCAAACCCCTATTCTTGCGTGAAACTTGCCAAGTCGTAATACAAAACGTTTCGCTGGTCGTCCACGCGGCGATGCGAGTCAAGAGAGTGCATCCCAATCTTGTAAGTCTAGGCTTAAGATATTCGTTTCGATAGAGAGTTGCACACCCGCTCCGCAAGTAAACTGCGGTGGCAAAGTTCACAAAGGAATAAAGGTTTTAAGACCTCTACCAAGTCGTATGCAAAACTGAGATGCACTCGGTCAAGCGGTGGAAGCCGCTGTTATGAGGTAAGGTGTGGGTGTGTTGTCTTTCATCAGAATTTGGGCTACTCATCGCTATGACGGTCTATGCCTTCGCGTTTTTACGCTGCCCTAGTACCCCACTTACGCTGCCCCTGGGAATCAATACATCGGTTGAGGTGACCTGCTCTGGAGATCTCGCCGCAGTTACCGAGTCCGGCATTTCCATCGACGCCCTGCAGCATGATGACAACAGCCTGATGCAGGCGATTCTGGCCCATGACCGCGTGCTTCGAGCTATTTTTGAGCAAACGGTGATTCTCCCCCTGCGGTTTGGCACATGCTTTGTTGATGGCGATCGCCTGCTTGAGCACCTCCAAAGCCACGCCCCCGACTATCGCGAAATCCTGGACGATCTGACGGGCAAAGCAGAGTATATGATCAAAGCGATTCCCATTGAGCAAGAAGACAAAGAGATGCCGACGGAATCTCGCGGAAAAGCGTACCTGCTAGAGAAAAAGCGCCGATATCAGGCCCAGTCTGCCTACCAACAGTCCCAACAGGAGGAGCTGGACGATTTGCTTCAGAAGGTGACGCAGATCTATCGCAGTCAGGTGTCCGATACTCAAGACTCTGATGTCACGAAAATCAGTCTACTCTGCGATCGCCAGGAGGAGGCAACGCTACTCAGCCAGGTTCAGCAGTGGCGCGATCGATATCAGGCATGGGAGTTGAATCTCAGCGAAGCCCTACCGCCCTACCACTTTATTTCCAGCGTTTAAACCAAATTCAATGTGGGAACTGGCGTTTTCCCGACGGGAAGACTGGGGATTTGGTGTGAGCCTTATTTTTTGGCCGTCTTTAGTAGCAATAACGTCCACTTTGAGGCGTTCGATTTTCTCGCGCTTTGCGCATCGCACCCAAGAGAGTTGAAACAAACACGCACCGCCGCAGTCGGCTGCCGTTACTGGCTTTCACCGTTACTCGTCCCAACTGGCCGTTAACGTGGCCGTGGGAATTGAACTGGACTTCATAGAACCCGTCATCTTCCCGAGCAGTCGTCTCATCATCATCAATTTCCACACCATCGGGAAAGATGTTCCACACTGCATCAACAGGTGGCGTATTCACGGAGTGAATCGCCCACTGCCCTTGTCCGTCAACGTTCTGAAAACTGACCTGCCACTTTACTCGACGGTGTTTCGCTTCATGCTGGGCCAACCGGAGAGCCTGATACATCTCATCCTGTGCCGCAGCCAGACGGCGATTCGTCTGAAAGCTTAACCAACCGGGAGCGGCTAATACTGACAAAATTCCAATCATTGCAACCACGGTGATCACTTCAAGGATAGTGAAACCCGATGTGGGCGATCGCCACCCATCTGCTTTCACCCGCTGCTGACTTTTAAGGTAACCCCTGCCCCTACCCGTTCCAGCAAAATCGTTCCTGCCAAGAACGTTCTCTAAACAACATGACTTGGCAAGTTTCACGCAAGCATAGAGGTTTGAGGCGCGCTCCAAACCTCTATGCTTGCGTTGTGAATCTGAGAACTTTGCCAAGTCGTGTAAACAAGCGTTTCTAGCCCTAGATAGCATATTCATATGTCGCACCCCGATGCTGTACCCCGATGCTGCACCTGTGTGAGTTAGCGATGGGGAAGTCCCTCCATCGCTAACGTGCACAGCTCAGTCTCCTGAAGTTTGCACTCTGGCAGACAGCAACACCAAGCGTTGATGCCTGCAAGACTGCAACCCACAGCCCTAGCTTCGACAAAAAAACTTGGTTTGACCATCGAAAAATCACGGAATCGCTACAGAGGCGCGCAGGCGATCAATGATGTCGATGCCTCGCTGTCCCCCGGCTGGAATGAGGCGGTGAGAGAGCACATAAGGAGCTAAAAACTTGACATCGTCAGGGATTGCGTAGTCTCTGCCTTCAAGAAATGCAAGAGCTTGGGCGCTTCGATAAAGCGCCACTGTTCCTCGGGGACTGACACCCAGCGTTACGGCTTCGTCTTGGCGTGTTGCCCTCACGAGATTGGTAATGTACTGCTGCAAGGGCGCTTCAACCCGAACGTCGCTGCACTCTTTGCGCAAGAGGCGCACTTCGTCTAGGGAAATACACGGACGCAGTTCATCCGGATTCATGCGGTTCTGTAACCGTTGGAGCATTTGCAGTTCCTCTGCTTCGGAGGGATAGCCCAGGCTTAGAGACAGGGCAAAGCGATCCATTTGCGCCTCGGGCAGCATGAACGTGCCCTGATATTCAACCGGATTTTGAGTGGCGATGACAAAAAATGGATCGGGGACAGCTCTGGATATGCCATCAATGGTGACCTGCTTTTCCTCCATGACTTCCAGTAGCGCAGACTGGGTGCGGGGGGTCGCCCGGTTAATCTCATCGGCTAGCACAATGCTGGCAAATACCGGGCCAGTGAGAAACTCAAATTCACCCGTCTGGGGATTCCAAATATTTGTTCCGGTTACGTCCGATGGCAATAGGTCGGGCGTACATTGCACCCGCTTAAACTCACCATCAATCGAACGAGCCAGGGACTTTGCCAGCAATGTTTTTCCCACTCCAGGCACGTCTTCCAGCAAGACATGTCCTCCAGAGAAGAGAGCCGTTAAAACGAGTCGAATCGCATTGTCTTTTCCAACGATGGTGCGGCTGAGGTTGTCCTTAAGGCGTTCGATACTGTCTCGCATGGTGAATCTTCACGTGATTAGTTCCTATCCGAATGTTCTTCAAGAGTTTGTAGACTCCAAAATTTCTGACGGAGACTTCGAATAGGCTCGTACCGCTCCATCATGGCAGCGTAACCAAGAGAGCGGGTTACGTAATTTCACTGGAGTCTCTGCGACTCCCCTGTTCAAATCGTGAGAACGAGCGCGAGAATGTAAGAAGAAGGGTACTGCTATGGGTAAAACTGCTCTTCGATGTAGAGGCGCTCTATCATTTCTGCAAAGAGAATAGCGTAGGGTGCCAGTCGCTGCTGGTTGACTGGAGACTGCTCAGCGCCAAGTTCGTCCTGCATCGCGCCTTGAATCACCATCAACAGGGTAGCGGGATGATGATGCTTGAGAAGCTGACGGATGGCGTAGTAGATTAAGTCGTGGGCTTCTTCATGGTGCTCAACAAAGTTGGCATAGAGTTCGTAGAGGGAGAGAGCTGGTTGGTTAAGGCGATCGCTCATGACGGGTAAACCTCACAGTATGCCAATTTACTTATGGCATCTAAACTATAGCTCCCAGCGACCATGCCCTATATCCGTAAGACGCATCATCTTTTCCCAGTGGAATATTGAGTTATTGTGAATGGGGCTTGACCCTTCTTAAACGTTTTAAGAATGCGATCCGTGATTGTCCTGGGAGCCGTCCATGTTTCCTCACCTCATGCTTGATCAGGGACTTGCAAGAAAATAAAGTACCCGGAAAAGAGCAGCGGGCTGCGCCCGCTGCTCTTTTCTTCCGGTATCTTTTTTAGCCGCAGACCCCTAAGGAACAAAGATTAAATAAAATCCAATTTTTCTGGAGCGGCGCGACATTGCCGCGCCGCTCTAGAAAAATTTGGTTCAAGTTGTTTAATTTTTTCCTAATCTATCAGCGCTCCCTTAACCTTTTCTTAAACCTTAACCCGTCACCTTTGATTTATACTCCCATCGATTCTGGTTTTCAGCTTTGGGGAGAAACATTAAGTAATTTGAACTGAAGTGTGTCGAGGCAGCGAGGCAGCGTCCTACTGTCCCAACTCAGTTATATCTTGCCAGGTTATAGACTTAGTCTTTGAATTGATGACTTCCTGGGCGCAGCGCAGGATGTCCCCAATTCAAAAATTGAAGTTGTAGCCTGTGGAAGTGATAGATGCGATCGAATCCCTATCCATTCCGACTTGGCAAGTTTCACGCAAGAATAAGAGTTTGGGGTGCGCTCCGCGCGCCCCAAACCCTTATTCTTGCGTTGTGAATTTGAGAACTTTGCCAAGTCGTGTATCCATTCCGATGTGGCGTGGCAGAATGGCGAACGGTTGACAATGCTTGGCAGCCGCTCCAGGGATGCGAGAGATCAATCTAGCTTAATGCTCCACCCAGCCTAAGAGAACCTGAGTCGGTTGAGTGTGTTGAGGAGTGTCACAAAAAGGTATGGTTAATTCACTGTCTCGTTGTGTTGTATCGACATCATTTATTTCGGCAGCCTTGCTTTTGGGACTTGGAAAAGTGGCAGATGCCCAGGTTCGTAGCTTTGTCCCCGTCACGCGCTATGTCATTGATGGTTCTGTAGCAGAAATCGTTAGTGCTAGTCCAGATGGGACTCTACTGGCATACACTAACGCCGACGATCAGATCATCGGCATGATTGATATCTCTGATAGTGAGAATCCTGTCGAGGTCGGCACCGTTGATGTATCTGATTTGGGGGAACCCACCTCGGTGGTCATAACGCCCAATGGTCAATATGTGATCGCTGCCGTCTTGGATACAGATGAAATTTCCGACCAAGACCCTGGATCTGTGGTGTTTATCGATGTGGCGTCCCGTGAGCGGGTTGCGGAAGTGCAGCTTTTAGGCATTGGCCCTGATAGTGTTGCCATCACCCCCGATGGAAAAAAGGTGGTGGTTGCCATCGAGGATGAGGAAGATGGGGAGAGTTTACCGGGCGATCGCCCCGGTTCCATCAACATTGTCTCTATTGACTACAATAGTCCAGCAGACTCAACCGTGAGCACCATCGCCCTAGATTTAACGGATGTTGAAGGAGTGAACTATCCCACTGATCCGCAGCCTGAGTTTGTCGCCATTAGCCCCGACGGAGACCTGGCAGCGATCACGCTTCAAGAAAATAATGCGATCGCTCTGATCGACATCAATACAGAATCGATCGTAGGTCTCTTTTCAGCGGGCACCTCGGTCAGCGAGCGGGCTGATCTCACTGAAGATGGAGATATTCAGCTCGTACAACCCTTCGAAGGCCGACGGGAACCTGACACCATCGCTTTTACGCCTGATGGAGAACATTTCATCACCCTCAATGAGGGCGACACTGATTTGGAGCGGTTTGAGAACGGCATCTGGTCTGGGGGACGAAGCTGGACAATCTTCGATCTGGAAGGCAATGTAGTTTACGACAGCGGCAGCAGCGTTGAAGAAATTGCTGTGCTGCACGGGCAGTATCCCGAAGGACGTTCAGAAAACCGGGGGGTGGAGCTAGAGGGCGGCACAGCCGCAGCATTTGGCGATCGCCCTTTTGCCTTCATTGCATCAGAGCGGGGCAGTTTCCTGCTGGCCTACGACATCAGCGACATTGAAAACCCCCGCTTCATCAATTTCCTGCCAACGGGACGGGCACCAGAAGGCATCCTGGCGATTCCTGACCGCAATTTGCTGTTGACATCCAACGAAGATGACGGAACGATTGACATCTTTCGGGGGTCTCTCTTTTTTGAAAGCGGCTACAGCGAGACAGAACCTCTGGTGTCTGGTAGCTCCATAACCGTACCCTTTGGCGCGTTAAGCGGCATGGTTGCCGATGCAGAGAATCCCAACGTACTCTACGCAGTGCCTGACAACGCCCTGTCCCCCTCCCGTATTTACAGGGTTAATATTCTCTCCGACCGAGCAACGGTGTTAACGGCGCAGCCTATCACTCAGGACGGAGAGCCTGCCACCTATGACCTGGAGGGCATTGCTCACCATCTTAATGGGGGCTTTTGGCTCGTGAGCGAAGGAGACAACCGGGAAGGTCGAGAACGCCCAAACTTGCTCATCTACGTTAATGAGGCGGGGGAGGTGGTTCAAGAAATTACATTACCTGATGCAGATGCAGCCACGATTTCTCGCTTTGGCTTTGAAGGTGTAACGACCAGTGCTGACGGCAGCACAGTTTATGTTGCAATCCAGCGGGAGTTTGAGGGTGATCCGGAAGGCATGGTGCGCATTGGCGAATATGACGTTGAAGCTGAAAGCTGGTCGTATTATATGTATCCTCTTGACGGCGATAATGTAGAGGATAGCTGGGTTGGCCTGAGCGAAATCGCCTTAGATACTGATGGCAGCTTGCTCGTTATAGAGCGGGACAATCAGGGCGGCGAAAATGGAGCGGCTAACGTCCGCATCAAGCGCATTTATCGCATCTCCCTGGACGGCATCGCCCCAGGAGATACTGTGGAGAAAACCCTGGTTGCGGATCTAGTCGAGTCCCACAACTGGCTTGCCGATAAGGTCGAGAGTCTGGCTGTAACAGAGAGCGGCTACTGGGTCGCTAGCGACAATGATGGCGGCGAATGGTACAACCGCCTGATCTTTATTCCTCGATAAACCAAGACCACTGCGGCGGGCGATGCTCGCCGCTACCTACAAACAGGCGCGAGTCCGTCATTCAAAATCGACATGATGAAGAGCATGCACGACTTGGCAAAGGTCTCAAATTCACAATACAAAGATAGGGGTTTGGGGCGCGCTCCGCGCGCGCCAAACCCCTATCTTTGTGTGAAACTTGCCAAGTCGTGAGCATTCGTGATTTTGCCATAGGCTACAGTTTTGATGTGCGACCTAGTGCAGCGTCAAAATTAAAAATTAGGGTAAATCCTTCCAGGATTTACCCTAATCTCAAGAAATGACAGAGCACTGGGCGAATCTGGCACTTATTAAAACAGCGAGAGGAGGACACCGATGATTCCTGGTGAATTGATGCCCCTTGAGGGCGATATTGAACTGAACGCAGGACGGGCTACACTAACGATTGCCGTCGCTAATACGGGCGATCGCCCGATCCAGGTGGGTTCCCACTTTCATTTCTATGAGGTAAACGAAGCTCTAGTCTTTGACCGGGAGCAGGTGCGGGGCATGCGCCTAGACATTCCCGCCGGAACCGCTGTCAGGTTCGAGCCAGGGGATGAGCGAGAGGTAACCGTGGTGCCCTTTGTGGGAAGCCGGGAAGTCTATGGCCTCAACGCCAAAGTCAACGGACCGCTGTGAGATAGCTGTCCCACATTCATCAGGACGTTTTTGTCGGGGCGCGATGCGCCCCGACAAAAATATCTCTGTCCTAAGCTAGGGTGTCTATGGCTATAAAGGCCAGAAGGCAGAAGCCACACCTTGCTCCAAAATCCAAAATCGTTAGTACCTACGACGTGGCAAGTTTCACGCAAGAATAAGGGTTTGGGGCGCGCTCCGCGCGCCCCAAACC
>CAYXJG010000276.1:0-7458 GCA_964465285.1 uncultured bacterium | reverse complement strand
GTCTGACATTATCGTGCTTAGCTCTGCAATGAAAGACCGTGTAGTTGCCAAATGTTCGGCTGTGGAAGGCAAAATTCACGTCATTCATAACTGGGCAAGTTTCACGCAAAGATAGGGGTTTGGGGAGCGCTTAGCGCTCCCCAAACCCTTATTCTTGTGTGAAACTTGTCAAGTCATATGAAGCAGTTCTTAGAAGCGGGCGCAGTGCGTCCGCCTCCAGAATGCAGTTTTGAGCTTATCCCGAATTGACGTTATTTATCCTTGATCCTTAGGCGATTAGGAATCTGCGGCTAAAAAAGATATCGAAAGAAAAGAGCAGCGGGCTGCGCCCGCTGCTCTTTTCCGGGTACTTTATTTTCTTGCAAGTCCCTTATGATCAGGATCTTCTTGGCGTGTAAGACAGGCAGCCTTGGCAGGGGCCGTTGGGATGAACGGCGCATCGAATCAAAGCAGATCGGGCATTGTAGGCACAACTGGCATTGCCGATGACTTGTTGCCTGTTTACCATACTGGTTTCTGTGGGGCGATGAGTAACCTGGACGAACAGAGCAACTTTCTGGAGTCGATAGCGTCCCGCTTTGTATTGATACTGATGGCGGCGCTCAAGGACAGTGTAGGTTCTACCGTGGAGGTCAAGATAGGAGCCGGGTTGGGGATTCCAGGGCAACCGACAAGAATCCAGGGTCTTGCGGGAATGGTTCAGAATAATATCGGTGAGTATTGGGTCGTGAGCCTGGGTCATAGGGCAATTCGCATATCGGTCAGGACAGGACATTCTCTGGCAAAGCCTCGCTGGGCGTAGCTTCCCTCCAAGAAGTGGGGTGATGTCAGCGCGGAGCGCTGCGCCATTGTGCTGCTGCTTACACTCCGTATCGAGTTTAGCCTATGAGTTTACAAAGAACATGGGCTTAAAATCACCCCTAAACGATGGGTGCGATCGCCCGGTTGGGAATTCTAAATAAAGCGCAGTTAGATACCATCACCATCATTGCCGATGTCGAAAACTGAACTCATCCAACGGGCACAGCAAGGCGATGCAGAGGCGATCGCCCAACTTTTGCATCTGTCCCTCTACACACGGGGCATTCGCATCAAAACCCACCGCACGCCCACCTGTCTGCAAATTTTGCTGGAAGCCCATCGGTTTCCCGAACGCCATCATCTGGTGGAGTTTATTCATCGTGGCATTGCCCAACTCCATGTCACTGCTTTCAAGTCAGTCGAGATTTATGCGCGGCAGCCCGATACGACTCAATTTCTTTGGTGCGATGGGTTTGATGTGAAAGCTTCCGCCTCCACGAGAGCACAGACATCTGCTGGCAGCCCATTGAGCAGGACACTGGAGAATTCTGACGCAGCGCAGGTGGAACGCGCAAGCTCAGTCGCATCTCCACAGCCCATACCCCATTGGGACGATGATATCCCCAGCCTTAGGGACAATGCGGCTCCTGTATTAGACGCCCCCGACGCCAGGGGTCCGGAGAAATACCCAGAGGAATCATCGGTGACACACATGACCCCGACGGCGATCGCCCGGCAGGCACAGGCACGGATGGCAGCCCAGCAGGACGCCCAACGGGCTGCCCGGATGAACGCTCACCCCCGGCGAAACAATGATCTGGGTTGGATGCTAGTCGAGAAGTTCAAGCGCTTTAACCCGTTTGCCACAGGGTTAGCGATCATCCTCACCCTGCATAGCATCTTTGGCTCCCGGCACTACACCCCGGAAGGGTTCATTGCAGCCCGCGATCCCATGATGATGTACTTACATAACATCAACCTCATCATTCACGAAGCAGGCCATCCGATATTCGGTATTTTTGGGGAATTTCTAGGACTATTGGGCGGTTCCCTCATGCAGGTGTTGGTACCAGGTGTAATTGCAGGATACTTCTTCCTCACCCGCCAACGATTTGCCTTGGCGATCGCCCTCTGGTGGACGGGGCAGAGCATTCTGGATGTGTCGTTTTATATTAAAGACGCCCAGGAGCGTGCGATTCCGCTGCTAGGCGGAGAAGCCGTGATGCACGATTGGCACTTCCTACTGCTCAAGCTGCGCCTTCTTCCCTATGATGATGAAATTGCTGGAATCGTATTTTGTCTGGGTATTCTGCTATACCTGGTGGCGATTCCCCTAGGTTTCTATTACGCCTACACCAAACCTAAGAATCGTCCCGATCTCAGCACTCCATCGGGCGATCGCAGCGTCTAATACCCAATCCTCGGTTATATACTCCGAAACCAAAGCCCTCTTTCCTTCGTATAGCGCTGTGCAAGCGCATTAAGTACAGTGTACTGAGTGGCGGCGCTCTGCTTGGTGAACAACTAGCACTCGATGGCGTAAATAGCCCCACTGTTTTTGATAGGCAGAACTCCTGGCACATAAAGAATCCCCATTCTGCCTTCATCCTTCTGACTTCTGCCTTCCGAGACTAGCTGCTTATGGCGCTTTGCAAGCACAGCAAGCACAGCACATGTGCTGAATCAACTTGCACACCGCCATAAGCAGCACTTCTCATTTTGGGAAACTTCATTTTGGGAAACTTCGCGCCATACAGGCACTCACTTGTACGAATTCAGGGGGCAAAAAGGTTGCCGCAGGCGACCTTGCCACTCAATTTCCATAATGAAAATTTCTGGCTTGCATCCGATATACTGGCACAGGTCATCAATCAGTTTTAACATGGGAAATCCTGGAGTTTGGGAATAAGAATCAAGTCACTTGAACCCCGCTTTGGCAGGAAAATGCAGTCTTGCCTGCTGTTCTAGTAAGATTGGGTTCTATTTAAATTTCGCTCCGTGATCCTCAGCGCAGGAGTCCCCAGGTCAAACTTCAGTCTATAAGCTGGCATAGGATACATGAATCAAGCTATTCAATCGACAGACCGTTCATCTATATCCCCCTCCGACGCTAAACCTCGCTTGGATGCGAAAGTCTATATCGTGGGGGCGGGGCCAGGCGACCCAGAATTGCTAACAGTGAAAGCCCATCGTACGATTGCTCACGCTGATGTGATTCTTTTTGCTGATTCTCTGGTGCCCAAACAGATGCTGGCGATCGCCCATCCCAATGCTGAGCGCATTCCCACAGCAAACAAGACCCTCGAAGACATCCTGCCACTCATGGTCGATCGCGTTCGCCAAGGCAAGTCTGTCGTCAGACTTCATTCTGGTGATCCCAGCCTCTATGGTGCAGTCTCTGAACAAATGAACGCCCTCGCCGCTGCTGAGGTTCCCTTTGAAATCATCCCAGGAATCAGTGCCTTTCAACTGGCAGCGGCGCGGCTCAACGTCGAGCTGACTATTCCAGAACTAGTGCAGACCATTATCCTGACGCGCATCAGCGGTCGCACGACGGTTCCTCCAGCGGAAGAGCTGGCGTCCCTTGCGGCCCATCAAGCTAGCCTCTGCCTCTACCTCAGCGCCCGCCACGTAGAAGAGTCTGAAGCCAAGCTACTGCTGCACTACCCACCCTCGACTCCCGTGGCTGTGTGTTTTCGCCTCGGGTGGCCCGATGAAAAGATCTGGCTCACTTCCCTGGATCGCATGGTGACAGTAACCCGCCAAGAAAACCTGATTCGCACCACAATGTATTTGATCAGCCCTGCCCTCACAACGGCATATCCGTCAGAAGAGGTCGTGTCTGTGGTCAACGATGGGAACGATCAGCATCTTAGTCTGGAAAAGGGCTCTGTCCAGGGTCAGGGAGAGTGGCGATCGCGCCTCTATAACCCAGAGCACACTCACCTTTTCCGCTCCCGCTAAAGCTGGTGTTGGGGCGGTGCGGGTCGCTGCGCCACCTCAGCATTCTCGATATCTAACACGACTTAGCAAGTTTCACGCAAAAATAGGGGTTTGGGGCGCGCGGAGCGCGCCCCAAACCCCTATTTTTGCGTTGTGAATTTGAGAACTCTGCCAGGTCATGTATCTAAGACGTATGCCTTGCCAGGCCATAGACTTAACGTCAATTCGGGATAAGCTCAAAACCGCATTCTATTGTGATGACCTACTTATCATAAGACGCATTGATAAATGCCAGGATATGGTCAGCGGTTTCCTGGGGCTTTTCTAGATGGGGCACATGGCCGCAATTCTCGATCCAAACCAGCTTGCAGCGGGGAATGGTTCGCTCAAACACGGGAGCGTCCTTTGTACCAATGATCTGATCATTGCGCCCCCAAATTACCAGAGTCGGCTGCTTCACCTGAGCGATTTGCTTCCACTGAAGGGTGTTGTAGCCACCACTGCGGGTGAAGGCGACCATGGCCGGATTCCATAGGGGATGCTCCAGGTGAAGAGCCGCACAGCAGGCGGCATCCTCCGTGGCAAAGCGCTTGTCAAAATAGGCAGAACGGCTGATGCTGCGCCGCACTCGTGGGTTTCGCAGAAATTCTGCTGCCAAAAATCCCAGCGGCGGTACCAGGAACATGCCCATGTTCGGCCCCTTTGCTCCGCCTGCACTGTCCAGCAAAATTAGCTTCTCGACTGCATCAGGATAGGTGAGGGCAAAGTCAATGGCGGCGGCACCCCCCATTGATGCACCGACGAGAACCGCAGGGGTATTGATGAGCGTTTTCCAACTGTGATGAAGGTGCTGCTTGATTTCGGCAGCGCTGAACCGAAGTCCAACGGGGCGATCGGTGAAGCCGAAGGTAAGCAGGTCAATGGCCCAGGTTTCCCGGTGGGAAGCCAGCAGCGGTATCAGGCGGCGATATTCCATTACGGAACTATCAAAGCCGTGAATCAGCAGTATAGGGGGATGCTGTGTGCCCTGACGGACATAGGCCGTTTGGATGGGGGAGTCGAGTAAGGGAGTGGCGATCGCCCGTTGCTGAATCTGCTGAGCCAGGGCAACAGAGGTCTCTTCGGTGAGATTCTGAACAGTAGGCGGAAGAAAAGCTGGAAACACGGCAAATTCTTAACTACAACAAAACCCGGAGCCTTTTTCATCGAAAAACTCCAGGTTAGACATCGTTTAGGTGTATACCTTGCCAGGTCACAAAACCAGGCTTTGAATTGGGGAAATCCTGCGCGCAGTGCAGGACTTCCCCAATTCAAAAATAAAAAATGTAGCCTGTGGCAATATATCTTACATGACTTGGCAAAGTTCTCAAATTCACAACACAGAGATAGGGGTTTGGCGCGCAGAGCGCGCGCCAAACCCCTATCTCTGTGGGAAACTTGCCAAGTCGAGTATTTTAACAATGACGTTTAGAACCTATCTGAAAGCCCTGCCAGGAGGTTTTGGTTCTCAAAAGCTCTGGCGAGTTTAGGATTGGGTGCTCAGTTGGTGAAACCCCTTTAACCGCCAGCAACAGCGGGCACGATACTCACCTCATCGCCATCGCTGAGAGGGGTATTTGCGCCGTCCAGGAATCGAATGTCTTCACTGTTCACATAGAAGTTAACAAAGCGCCGGAGATTGCCCTGATCATCGCAGAGGCGAGCTTTGATGCCGGGACAGCTTTGCTCCAGGGAATCCATCAGTTCGTTAATAGTGCCCCCGTCACATTCCAGGGTGGCTTGGTTTTTAGTGAATTTTTGCAGGGGAGTAGGAATCAGTACTTTTACAGCCATGGCGATATCACAACAAAAATCAGAACATTATCGTAGAGGATCATGGATAAAGGCGCACGGCTGTGCGCCCTGACCGTGTTGGAGGAACATGGATGGTGTCGGAACGCACGGCTGTGCGCCCCTACGAAGATTTTGAATTAAACCAGGGTTTGCTGCCATTCCAGGCGACCCAGAGTATTTGCACGTTCTAGGGCACGCTCAAAGCTGTCAAGCTTGGGCTCGATGGTCAACGGTTCACCAATGTAGCCCTGAACCGCTTCCTGGGTCTTCAGTCCGTTTCCCGTAATGTAAGCAACGGTGGTTTCATCGGGGTCAATCTTGCCTGCTTCCACCAGCTTCTTGAGTACGGCAATCGTAGTACCGCCAGCGGTTTCGGTGAAGATGCCTTCCGTTTCAGCCAGAAGCTTCATGCCCTCAATGATTTCAGAGTCCGTCACGTCTTCGATATTGCCGTTAGTTTTGCGAGCAATCTCCAGAGCATAGATACCGTCGGCAGGGTTGCCGATGGCAATGGACTTGGCGATGGTGCTGGGCTTCACTGGAGTGATGAAGTCACGACCCTCTTTGAATGCTTGGGAAATGGGAGAACAGCCCTCTGCCTGGGCACCACTGAAGCGAACGGGTTTTTCATCCACCAGGCCCACGTTCACAAATTCATTGAACCCCTTATAGATTTTTCCAAAGAGAGAACCAGAGGCAAGGGGCGCAACGATGTGGTCAGGGAGCTTCCAACCCAGTTGCTCCGCCACCTCAAAACCAAGGGTCTTGGAGCCTTCAGAATAGTAGGGACGCAGGTTGATGTTCACAAAGCCCCAGCCGTGGGTGTTTGCCACTTCAGAGCAGAGGCGGTTGACCTGGTCATAGTTGCCATGCACCGCCATCACCGTCGGTGCGTAGATGAGCGTGCCGAGAACCTTGCCTGCCTCCAGATCAGAAGGGATAAACACGCAGCAGTCTAGACCTGCGTGGGCGGCGATCGCCGCTGTGGAGTTTGCCAAGTTCCCAGTACTAGCACAAGACACGGTGGAGAAGCCCAGTTCACGGGCGCGGGTTAGCGCCACAGACACGACCCGATCCTTGAAGCTGAGGGTAGGCATATTCACTGCATCATTCTTGATGTATAGCTCTTTTAGACCCAGGCGACGAGCCAACCGATGAGTTTTGAGGAGGGGCGTCATACCCGTGCCGACATCAATGGGGGTTTCGGTGGCAACAGGTAGAAATGGCTTGTATCGCCAGATGGAATTGGGGCCAGCCTCAATGGTTTGGCGGCTCACCTGCTGACGAATTTTGTCGTAGTCGTACACCACTTCCAGGGGGCCAAAGCAAACGTCTTCGCACACATGCAATGCTTTAGCTTCATATTCCTCGCCGCACTCTTTACAGCGCAGCTTGGTGAAAGTGGAGGTCGATGTCAGGGAAAGGTCGGTGGTTTCAAGGGTACGGTCGATAGCCTGGGTCATGACAGTATTCTCAGCACTAAGGTTGACGGCAATAAATTCTGAATCTCAAGACTGGAATCTCAAATTCTGTCGCAGTGATTGGCAAAATCAATGGGCCAATACACAAACTGCTGTTTAGGGAACGAAGATTAAATAAGATCAAATTATTTAAGTCTCGTTCCTAAGTATTGTTGAACCGTAGCATAGTAAAAAAATCCTCGTCAAACATACCTGATAAAATTTGTCGGGATTACTGAAAACCTATTAAAATGAAGGCTTCTTTAGATTCCAAGCTTAAGTCCTGAGCTATCGCTGTTCAGATTCAAGACCAAGCGTTAATCAATCATGATGGCAACGCAAGAGCTCGTAATACTAAACACGACCTGGCAAGTTTCACACAAAGATAGGGGTTTGGCGCGCGCTCAGCGCGCGCCAAACC
>CAYXJG010000275.1:0-7461 GCA_964465285.1 uncultured bacterium | reverse complement strand
TCATTTTGGGAAACTTCGCGCCCTATAGGCGCTCACTTGTCTATGTTTAAGGGGCAAAAAGGTCGCCTTAGGCGACCTTTTTGCCCCATTGAATTCCATACTGAGAATTGCTGGGGATCTTTTTAGCGCATCACCTTAATGTCGTGTATAGTTTGTCATGGAATATGATGCATTGAACCCCTCGTCGATCGGAGTAAGTGTCCCGTGGGTGCCAAAGCTGAATCAAAGGTCAGCCCATTTATTTCAGGGCGATCGCTCGTTTGGGGACTGAGCCTCGCTGTTTTAGTCAGTAGCCTTGCAATCGAAAGCCTTGTCCGGCATTCGTTTTCTATTGCTGCCCTTTTTATCCCGATTGTCCTCTCTGCATTGGGGGTCGCCTTGGCTGGCATCTGGGCTGTGCCGTTTCTGCGATCGCTCAAGACCGGGCAATTTATCCGCGAGGAAGGGCCATCTGCGCACCAGGCAAAAGCAGGAACGCCCACCATGGGCGGCCTGTTTTTCATTCCCATCGCAGTCCTTGTGGCGATCGCCTATTCCTCTTTCTCATCAGGCTCATCCGAGGTTTTAGGAGTTGCGGCGTTGACTCTGGCCTATGGAGGCATTGGCTGGCTCGATGATTGGCAAGTCATTCGTCGCAGGTCCAACAAAGGCATCTCTCCCCAAATGAAACTGGCGCTGCAAGTGGGGGTATCCTGTCTGTTCTGTGGATGGTTGTTTTTCCTTGCCCCTGAAACGATAACGTCAATTCAGTTTCCATTTGGCTGGATACTGCCTCTGGGAGTTTTGTTTTGGCCCCTGGCTGTATTCACGCCTGTGGCCCAGAGTAATGCGACTAACCTGACAGACGGGTTAGATGGGCTGGCCGCTGGAACCGGGGCGATTGCCTTTTTGGGACTGGGCATTTTGAATTTGCAAGAATCGCCCTCCTTGACTGCCTTTTGTGCCTCTCTTGCGGGGGGATGCCTGGGGTTTCTTGCTCACAACCGCAATCCCGCATCTGTATTCATGGGCGATACGGGGTCTCTCGCCCTTGGCGGTGCAATGGCGGGGGTTGCCTTGGTCAGCAACCATCTCTTCGGGTTGCTTATCTTAAGCGGTGTATTTTTGGTTGAGACCTTATCAGTCATTGCTCAGGTTGCTTACTACAAGGCCACCAAGGATGAAAATGGCATAGGCAAACGACTCCTTAAAATGGCTCCCTTTCACCACCATCTAGAGCTTTCAGGCTGGTCAGAAATTGATGTGGTTACCTTTTTATATGGGGTAGGAATCGTGTTGGCGATTGTGGCGATCGCCCTGTCTCCTTCAGGGTTCTAGCCCGTCCAGAATCTCAGCATAGAGGGTCGGCACCCATATCTTCAGGGCTTACGCAGTGATAGGGAATAGAGAATTCTAGAGCCGTGCAATTTGTTGAGGATAACTTTTTGGGCGATCGCCTACACGCTTGGGCAAGATCCTCTAGGATCGGAAGACACCTGCTGTACTAACCACCGCTGATCTTCCTTGCTAGCTTCCACGCCCATGTCGTATGAACCGCTCCATCATAAATATCGTCCCCAAACCTTCGCCCAGCTCGTTGGGCAAGAGGCGATCGCCACGACCCTGAGTAATGCGCTGCGGCAGCAGCGTATCGCTCCTGCTTACCTCTTCACCGGGCCACGGGGAACAGGCAAAACCTCCAGCGCGAGAATTTTGGCAAAATCCCTCAACTGCTTCCAGAGCGATGTGCCAACGGATAAGCCCTGTGGCACCTGCGAGATTTGTCAGATGATTGCCAAAGGGGCAGCCCTCGATGTGATTGAAATTGATGCGGCCAGCAATACCGGAGTAGATAACATTCGAGAACTCATTGAGCGGGCACAGTTTGCACCCGTGCAGTGCCGCTACAAGGTGTACATTATTGACGAAGTTCATATGCTGAGCACGGCAGCATTCAATGCCTTGCTCAAGACCCTGGAAGAACCACCGGCACAGGTGGTGTTTGTCTTGGCTACCACTGACCCCCAGCGGGTTTTGCCTACTATCATTTCCCGGTGCCAGCGGTTTGACTATCGCCGCATTCCCCTCGCTCCAATGGTGGATCACCTGACGGCGATTGCCCAGAAGGAAGCCATTGATGTGAGCTCCGACGCGGTGGAGCTAGTGGCGCAGATTGCCCAGGGGGGACTGCGGGACGCTGAAAGTTTATTGGATCAGCTCAGTCTGCTCGACGGGCAAATCACTGTGGAGCGCGTATGGGATCTGGTGGGAGCCGTGCCCGAGCGGGACTTGCTCACACTCGTGCGGGCGATCGCCCAGGATGATGGCACGGCGGTACTCGACCAGGCACGGCACTTAATGAACCGGGGGCGGGAACCGCTGATTGTGCTGCAAAACCTGGCGAGTTTCTACCGAGATTTATTAATTGCTAAGACAGCGGGCGATCGCCGAGATCTGGTTACGCTGACCCAGCCAACCTGGAATGAGCTATGCAGGTTTGCCCAATCCATCAGCCTTCAGACTATTCTGCACGGCCAGCAACACCTGCGAGAGAGCGAAGTGCAGGTGAAAAATACGACCCAGCCCTGGCTCTGGCTGGAAATTACCCTCATGGGGCTACTGCCTTCTACCTTACAGAACCAAGACATTGCTGGGCACGGTGCTGGATCTGCGGCAAGAACGACTCCAGGCCATCCTGCCCCCAGCCCAACGCTGCCCCCCTCGGCGCGCCCTGCTCCGACAGCACCGATGCCAACACCGTCCTCCCTGCCAGAGTCCACTCCAAACGCCCCATCGCCCTCCCCCCGCCAGGAGCAGCCGGAACAACCCTGTGACTCTCACGCTGAACCGCGCTCCGCTTCTCTTTCGTCGGGAGCGTCACCAGCGGCGGGCGCGCCAGCAGCGGACGCATCCTCTTCAGCCCCCTCCATCCCTGCCGAAGAGCGCCATACCCCTGACACCCCCTCCCCGGAGCCGGTGTCTCCAGCACGGCCTAGCCAGCCAGCGACTCCCCTGGCAGACAGTCCAGGCTATGCGGCATTTCACCAAGAGAATCTAAACCAGTTATGGAATACTGTACTTGCGAATATTACGCGCCTGGGCACGCAGGCATTGCTCCAGCAGTATGGATGTTTGCTAGGGTTTGACGGCAGAATTGCGCGAGTTGGCATCAAAACCAAAAACCTGATGGGCATGGCCCAATCAAAACAGTCTGATATCGAAGAGGCGTTCCAAAAGATTAAGGGCACGAAAATCGTGGTCTCTCTGGAGGTTGGCTCACTGGCAGATAGTTCTAGTTCTGCTGCCCCCTCTGGTTCGCCACAGTCTCCCTCTCCTCCAACCGCATCGGAGCAGCCTACCGCACCTTTTTTGCCTGAGGAACTCTCAAAAAATGCTGAGCCGCCTTTTGCTCATGACCCGAAACCTCCAGTGACGTCTTCCGAGAGTGCGCTTCCTCAGACAATGGCATCTCCTGGATCGTCTCTAGACTCGGATTCATCATCCGCCTCTTGCCAAGCAGCTCAACTTTCTCCGGCGGCCTCATCAAGTGACGCTGTCGCCCACACCCCCACTGTCGCCCCCTTGGATGCGTCTTCGACTCTTACCACACCGTCGGGATCATGGCACGCCGAGGACGAGGTTACAAAAGCGGCTAAAAGCCTGGCTCAGATGTTTAATGGTGCCATTGTGAATCTAGACGACGAACTGGAGGTGTTGCCTGCTTCTCCCCCCGGCGATGCCAATGCGGGTGTCGGTGCGCCTCAGAAAAGATCGAGCAATGGCTCACCCGATGAGCATGAGCAGCATGGAACCGCATCTCAACCCAATAGCCCAGACCCAGGCCGTGGAACAAATGAGTTGCCAGGGCGATCGCCCACGGAATTTGATGCGATGCCTCACTCGTCTCCCAAGCGCCCCCTGAACATGGATGATGTGCCGTTTTAGCGTTCATTGAGCGAAGGCCCAGCGGATTTAGTCTCAAGTGATGGTAGCGTCTAAGGCGGTCTGAATATCAACCGTCAAATCAATAATGGCCTGACGGCGATCGCCCTTGTAGGCTGCCCAGCGATCGGTGACGGAGATGGGGTCGCCTACAGTCATCTGTACTCGGCGATCGCCCAGCCGTGGGCGTTTTGGTAATTTATCTCCCCGTAGCCGAGCCACCATGTCAAACATCAGCAATGCTGTTTCTGAAAACCGCTCTGCGGAAGGATGATCCGTTACATAGGGTGCCGTCACTGCGACGAAACTTTCCGCCAGGCGCATGTGCAGCATTCGCAGGCTGGCTTCCTGGGCGACCCAGTCAGCCAACCCCCGCTCAATGGGCGGCAAATCCTCCCGGCTTTGGAGGTCATCTCGGTAAATGTATGTCCACCCTGCTTCCTCCAGGCGGCGACATCGATCCACAAACGTCCCTGCAGCCTTGACGCCAAAGTACTCCTCAGCAACGCCCAGGGCCGTATCGAGTAAGCGATAAAGGCGTGTCGTAATATCACCTGATGGTTCGCTAGAAACTGCAAGGGGACGGTGATAGAACCGCCGATAAAATGATTCCATCAGCGTCAATAGATGCTCGCCCAGGCGAAGCAACTGGGGATAGTAACGCTCCATCGGGGCGTCGGTCGATGCCTCAATGGACAAGGGTGGAATGCCGCAGTCGCGCTCCAGCTCAGAGAGCAGCCGTTCCAGGTTATGCCACGGTGAGGTGACATAGCGGTACTGAATGCCGACAGGAACAATGAACACGGCTTCCGATCGGCCCGCCTTCAGCATATCTTCTACCCCCCAAAAGCCAAGCTGCGCGCCCCCAGGCTCGCAGGGGCCAACGCGTTCGCTGTGGCCATTGGTGGCTCCCTCTGGGGCGATCGCCAGCGGCATGGTCCCCTCTGCCAGTATGCGACGGGCAGTCCGTAACCCTGTCCAGTCAGGCTTTCGCCCCCTCCGAATGGGAATGCCGCCTATCTCGGCAAAGAGCCAATTGAGCCACCGCCCTGCCCAGAGAGGCATGCCACGTTCGTAAACGAAATGGGTATGCAGGGGAAGAGTAAGGGGGATTCTCTGCTGCCGTGCTATGCGGGGTAGGAGCCGCGATAGCAGGTATAGGCCACACACTGGATCATCCACTTCGACATGGCGAAAGGCAATCATCAATCGGATATTGCCCTCTTGAAATTTCTGAAACATCTCTGCTAGAGCGTCTCCCCGTTCTACATCAACGCGGCGAATGCCTGCTGTGAGCCAGGGCCGAGTCCGAACGCGCAACAGGACGGGAACTAGGGCATGGACGAGTCGCAGCACCCAGGGGTTGAAGCGAGGGGGCACAAACGTGAGTTTAGGCTGGACATGACGAATAGGCTGAGACAACAGATTCCTCCATGAATTAACAGCAGGAGTAGTACCAATTCTCGATTTTGGATTTTCGATTTTGGATTGGCAAACCTATAGTTAGCATAGGTTGCAGGTTATCTATCTGTAATTCTACTTTCAAGAATTGGTGTAACGGCTCAATCTGCTTTAGAGGGTGTTTGAAAAGGGGAAGATGGCTAAAACCATCACTACGAACCCCAGAAATTAGAAGCATTTGTCCATATTTCTGGGCTTGATTTCTGGGCTTGTAGTGGCGATTTTAGTCGTCAAAATTCGTTAAAGCAGGACCTTTAAAGCACCCTCTTAACGTGCATGGAAGCATAATACACATCAAACATGAACTCAACCGCCCCTCCATGGCCTGGACGGGAACACAACTTGGCAAAGTTCTCAAATTCACAACGCAAAAATAGGGGTTTGGGGCGCGCGAGCGCGCCCCAAACCCCTATTTTTGCGTGAAACTTGCCAAGTCGTGACAGGAAACCGTTGGCGATAGGCCGCAATAAGAGGTGGGCGATACACATCTGCGAAGTCAGGAATGGACAGCGGCATCGCATCGCTAGAGTCCTTTCAAAATAGGCGATCCAGCCATTTTGTAGACGGGGTCATGAATAATTTAGGCTAGGGTGCATAGCGGCATCCATGCATTTTGAGAATTGTTCAAGCCACAATTAAGATATCAGATGCACTAAATGCAGGCTTTGATGAAAGTTCAGCGATTTGAGTAGGTTCAAGATCCCCCATCCCATCTGATTCATAGGTGAGGATGCCTGTCGATTGATTATAAATGATGTTCTCAATCCTCAGTTCACCTTCGCTCTCAAATTCAGAGCGGGAGATTAAAAGGCGATCGCCCTCCGCCCCATCAAAGTCCTGAATAACATCCACCCCCTCACCCGGAGCATTCAGTTGGAACATATCTGCCCCTGCATCACCAACCAGGGTATCATTACCCAGACCTCCAATGAGGGTGTCATTATCCTCGCCCCCTCGAAGTACATCATCACCGCTGAGACCATGAAGAGTGTCATTACCGCCCTGACCATTTACAACATCATCAGAGTTGTTGAAGCCCTGAACGGTGTTATCCAGGTCATTCAGAAACGTCACCGTATTGCGGTTGAACAGGTTACCTGTTTCCATATCGGCATTCACCACATCAAAGTCATCATGGATCTTTGACTGGCCATCGAATAAGATATTACCTAACCCTCCAACCTTCATTCCTGATGACTTGGGCAGATTGTCAAGGGTTTCTAAGGACGCCCCTTCTAAGAGAACGCGGGTATTGGCAACGCCTTCAAAGGTAATCTCCAGGTCATCCCCAATTTGCTTCAGCTGCATAGCTTCAGCTGTTAATCCCTCACCTGAGAACTGGAGCCGATCCATCTCTTGCAGGATCTCATCTGAAGGTTCTGTGCCTTCGCCAATGGCTGTGAAGTCAGTGATGGTAATGGTGCCACTACCTGCTTCAATTTCAACGATGTCGTTGCCACCGCCACCTGTTGCTCTATCGTTGCCAGCGCCTCCATTTAGGCGATCGCTGCCACTGCCGCCATCTAAAACATCATTGCCAGCACCGCCATTGAGGACATCATTACCCTCGCCACTGTTCAGGATGTCATTGCCAGCGCCACCGTCTAGGGTATCGCCTCCCTTGTAGCCATCAAGAATGTCGTCACCATCGCCACCTGAGAGCATGTCGTTGCCGACACCTCCCTCAAGATAGTCATTCCCCGCTTCCCCGAATATCTCATCATCCCCTTGGGCACCGTAGGCAATATCATTCCCTGCACCGCCATTGAGGCTATCATTACCTGATTCGCCCTCAAGCAGATCATTACCAGCGCCACCACTCAACGTATCGTTACCTATCCCACCATCCAGGTCGTCATCGCCAGCGCCTCCGCTTAAGGTGTCGTGACCCAGGCCACCGACCAGAGTGTCATTGCCAGCCTCACCATCCAGGGTGTCGCTACCTGCATCCCCGCCAAGACTGTCATCCCCCTTGCCGCCGTTGAGGGTATCATTGCCTGTACCACCCGAAAGGCGATCGCTCCCCTCTCCTCCTTCGAGCGTATCATCACCTTCTCGACCATCCAGGCTGTCGTTACC